>JAOZUR010000069.1 GCA_029938555.1 Candidatus Sabulitectum sp.
TTTTGGTTGTACACAAAAGCATCTACTTCTGGTTCAATTTGTCTGTTTTCCTCTTTATGAGAAAATACCGACTCTTCCGGCATTAGCAAAGCACTAGCAAAAACATCTGCAAGTGTTTCATTTCTCTTTTTGGCAGCAGTGCTCCAAGTATCATTCACACGACATGGTACGTTCCGGAAAATAATCTAGACGCTGGTCATAACAACCACTTTTGAGCCTTTTGTGAATAAAATAAACTTCTTAAGAAACTGATGTTTTTAAATTCGCCCTCTTTAATTTTCCAGAGATTGTTCTTCTGTTCTATCCAACCACTATTCACAGCAAATTCTAATTGAGGAGTGAACATTCTCTCAAAACTACACTGAAACCTCATACTAAATCTCTCTGTATCAATAATTCCGTAGTTCAGACTACTTAAAATGTACTTTGCCATCATCTCTCGAACCGGTAAAAGATAGTAATCACCAATGGGCGGATTGGACAAAGAAACTTGATCTATGTAATGCCCTGTTTTTAACACATTAAAATACCACACATTGCCATTCAAACTGGTTGAATAATTACCCAAGCCCAGATAGTTTTTTCCGTCGAGCAGCCGTCCTTCAAAATACTCACTAGTTCCAGTTTCACCTGAGATTTTTGAAAAATTAACAGAACCATAATCAGCATGGTATCCAGATTCTCTTAGTAGATTGTAGCCTATATCGTATAGCCTTCCATAATGTTTCATGGTTGGTAAGGTAACTGATTTGGAAAAGCTTCTTCCAGCTCTACTATACAAGCAATCATAAGTTGTGATTGAAGTTGGACTAAGAGAAATGACATAATTTAGATTACTCTTCCAGTCTTCCTCTGATTGAGAAGGAAGTCCAAAAATTAAATCAATATTCACTCTTTCAAAACCAGCTTGATAAATATTACTTATCGCTCTCTCATTCTGGCCGATTTCCTCTTTTCTATTTGTCGAAATCAAAGTATTTGTAGAACTGCTCTGCATTCCTAAACTGATTCGATTAATGTTAGCATCTTTCAACAACTTCAACTTATCAAATTCAGTTGCTGCCGTATAAGGAGTTGCTTCAATGCTAACAAAATTCGGATTCAAATTGTCTTTTGTTAAAAACTTGATTTTACTCAAAATCTTATCAAGTAGGTTAACTGGTAGCAAGGTGGGAGTTCCCCCACCTATGTCAATTCCTGAAATTCTACTATTCTTGATTGAATCTGAATACAAATCAAATTCTTCACATAATGCTTCAGTATAATCTGCAAATCTCTCTTTTGATGTTTCTACAGCAAAATTACAGTATGAACATTTATGCTTACAAAATGGAATATGCAAGTATAACAACAGATCACTTTGATTATTAAACAATTCTACCGGGTTTTGCGGGTTTGCTTTAAAATTCTCCTGAAAGTATTCTGGAGCAGGAGGATACTGAATAGAAAACTCGTGAGGGCACTTTCGAACAAATTGCATCCATTTTTCTATACGCTTTAATATCATTTACTGTATTCCATTAATACATCTCTTAAGATATTCATTATTGCTACAAAGTCTGATTCCAGTATACTTTGATGTATGCCAACAAAAAATGATGTATTACCCATTAACTCACTTTGCTTAAGCTTCTCTGTATACAAAAACTGATATCCGGGGTGCAAGCAAATGGCTCCCCCCATAAGCGTTCTAATTTCCAGGCCTTCTTCTTGTAGTTTTCCAGTAATAGTGTGAAAAAGATTCTGTGGTACGCTAATTGGAAAAACAAAAGGACTAACATTAAAGTTAGCAGGATAAATTGTTGCAACATTACATTGAGATAGATTATCAAGGAGCACGGAATATCGCCCCTTTCGCTTTGCCTCCTGCGCACTCCATGTCTCAAGCTGGAAACGACCAAAGCAGGCATTTAACTCTGACATTTCCACATTCAACCCAAGTCGCTCATACCAGAAATTGTGATTTACACCATCAGGTGCAGAACAATTTTCAGGCGAATAATGACATGTACAAGCACGACCCCAATGTATTATTGATTCCGCTATTTTTTTATCTTCGGAAGTTTTTGTTACTACTGCTCCCCCACCATAAGAACTTAAATGATGAGGATGATAAAAACTATGTGTAACAATATCTCCATACTCATATATTGAATGCGATGAGACCTCTAAATTCATTGTTTCACATGCATCTTGAACCAGTAAAGCCCCATGTTTTTTGCATATAGAGCTTATTTTATCAACTTGAGCTGGAAACCCAAGAAAATGAGTTGGGACAACGGCAGCAACATCATTATCGATTTCATCCTCTAATCTATCAAGACACATATTGAATGAGTTTGCTTCAATATCAACTAATTCAACTTCAAAGCCAACGATTTTATATGCAGAAATGGTGGTTGGGAAAGAAAACGCAGACAGCAAAACTTTGTTGCGATCCGGTTGAAGTTCTTTTACCATCATAGCTGCAACTAAATTTGCTGAAGACCCTGAGTTCACTAAAGAAATAAACGGTGTATCTAATGTTTGACTCAATTCCTCGGTAAACATTCGAATATTGCGCCTCGGTGGCCCTAACTCACGCTTTATAAAATCATGAAAACTATCTGTAGAAATATGCCCAGTACAGTGATACATAACTACCTCCAATTCCTTATTTAGAATGCTAATCATTTTTCCCAGCCTAACCATTAAGATTTTAGCCAAAATAGCAGCAATTATTAACTCATTTACTTATACCATAAACAGTTAGTTTAGAACAAATTCATTTCTTCTTGGGAAATAACCTACAACAGAATTGGCTAACATTTCATTTCCAATAACTCCCATTGCACCTGTCATAGTAACTGACATTCCAAGAAGACCCTCAAGCGAGCCGGTTTGAAGATTAAAACTCTTGGATCCCAGTTTAACATCTACAAGAAATGTCTCAGTCTGAAATTTACCAATACTAGGATGAAAATCTTCCATCGCCCCTAGTGAAGTAAAATCATGCAAACTTGGTCCCTGAAAATACGATACTTGAGCACCTGTATCGAATATCATGGAGTAATCCATACCACCAATTGTAGCGACCTCAAATATTGGTATACCCATAAAATCATAAATAGGTAAAACTTCTCCATCAAGATTTAATTTTTCTTCCGAAAATGTAACAATCCTCTTGGGTACATCAATAATAATATCAAATTTCGTCAATATATCGGCACCAATAATACCTACTGTTGGATTTTGTACCCATTCTGAAAGCGTTTCTGAATCAAATCCCATATATTTTCTTGGGATTGAAAATGTTTTTCCCTCTATTTGTACCGTATCCACCTTACCAAAAGAAACGGATCCACCAGTATCAAATAACCATTCATTCCCATCAATTGTAATAAACAAATGATTCAATTTTGATTTCAATACGAAATTAGTCATTACTCCTCCTCTTCGTCATTTAAAAAAGTTAACTTAACTTCTTCTACCTCAGTAAACTTAAGTTGCCAAGTTTTAGCATCTTCGATTTGTATCTTGTAAAGTTATATGACACTAATAGTCATGATATTGCCACCTTTGGAGTTCTAATCAACCGAAAACCAGAACCGCTTTCCTTTTTATCGTTTGCCCATGGAACTGAACAGCCAGACCATGAAGCAGGCACTAACATTCCATTACTTTTAGTTCCCCCCTTAACCACACGGTAACCACCGTCAATCAAACTACTAGTGATTTCGGGAAGTGAATTAACAGGGTTATAACTGTCTGCGCACCACTCGGAAATCGGCTCGCCCATATCAAAAAGCCCCCATGGGTTTGGAAAGGCTACTCTAACCTGTGAATTTAGCTGTATCCCAAAGAGATTGTAATCCTGAAGAGCAGGAAAAAATTTGTTTGGTAGTCCGTCACCTAAACAGTATTTCGTACTTGTTCCTGCTCTGCAAGCGTATTCCCATTCTGCTTCCGTGGGAAGCCTATAATCAAATTCCCTATCAATAAAATTCAAGACTCTGGCAAATGCTACACATTCATACCAGTTTATCCAGTCTACAGCAGAGTTGTCTTCATGATTGCCTGTAGGGCACTGGTTAGTAACACATTTCCATATCTGAACTGTTACCGGTGTAGATAACATTTCAAAGCTATCTACATGAACAGGAACACCTGCAAAAGATTTGTCAAAAAAATTATTTTTGCCTTCGGTATAACCCATCAAGAATTCACCTGCCGGAATTTGAACAAAATCCATTTCGGGCAGGGATGGTAAGTAATTACTTTCATTAAGCCTAGTAAGGAAATATGGTTTCACCGAAGGTAAAGATTTGTCATCAGCTACAATAGTGCATAGTGAAATTTCTTTCATTAATTCTGAAAAACTGGCTGGCTTTCCTGAAAATGCAGGTTGAGTGATAGTTTGATCTAATGGGTGCCCCCATATTCTATGAGCTGAAATATTTATGGCTAATGAAGCATCGTGTATGGTAAGCTGTTCTCCTGTTTTTGAATTGAGACCATAAAGAATGTCACCATCTTGGCGACTAGTTGCACCATAAAAGAATATCTCTCCATCCCGCAAATATCCCTGTTCCCACAGCTCAAGCAGATGGCCAATGCTAAACTGAAATTTTGCTCCATAACTATAAGCTTGCAGAAAGCAATGCATCCTAGAATAATATAATTGAGGAACACTTTTTATAAATGAGATTAGGTGAAGCATACGAGGAATTGCTATTGCAAAAGCTAATAGCTCCTCCTTACTTGCCTGTACTTCCTGGTTACATGTGACCTGTTTAAACTCTAACATTATGAACCTCCCATCGCACCACTCTGAAGAGCAGGTTGCTGCGTGATCAAAAGTCCAAGCCCTTCACACGCTCTGGATGGATAAAATACAAAAAACAAAAAAACAGCAAGAATATCAACAAGAATACTGCTCACTGAATATCCAATAACCTTTTAGTTTTGGGTGAAGTAAGCTTATTTAACACTCTAGGATGATTTCCTATGTAAGCTAGAACAACCTCTTTGCATTGCTCCAGTGCAAAGTTTGATTCCAATTTCTGATGAATTAAATTAATAAGTGTTCCTAGAAATCTTTCATTGTTTTCATTTTCCTTAATGAATCGTTCAAGCTTCACCGAAACAAAATCAACTACTGCCTGCTTGAACTGATAATTAAGACCTTTGAAAAAGAATACTCTTAGTGCGTTACTCTTTTCTCTATCCCACAAACCTTTAAGAAGTATTTGCTCAACCTTTTTATTCTCTGGAAGAAATTCAAGAAGATTTCTTAAAACAAACTTTGTAGCTCTATAATCATCATGAGAATAGGTCCAGGACAGAAGAGCAAAAGCAAATTCATTGTATGAACTAAATCCGTATTTATTCCATACTCTACCAGGATTAAATCGTTCCCAGACTATCCCGTGAACCTTATTTGAGTACCAGGGCCTATCCGTAGATATTTGTCTAAAGTACCTTGAAAGTAATCTGAAATCTTTTTCTTCTAAATATTCAAATCGATAAACCGGTTCCCCGGTTCCAAAAAGGCTTTCTCTCCTGTATTCTCTAACTGTAAACTCATCAAACAATCTTTCTTCTCTTGGAGTTGGGGCAGAAGATAATTCAGGTTTATTGCTCAGTTTCCATAAGCCAGCAGATCGCTCTGGTAACTGAATAAGCCTTTCACCCCGATAATCATTCCAGCATGGTTCTTCATAACCCGGCCCGCCTCCTCCATTAAGAAGATAATCGGGCATTCCAGCAGAATTCGCCTTCACTACTTTTTTAAAAAATGACCGATTACTCGGTACACATTCCCATTCACCGCCAAAAGCTCCTGGTTGTATTATTGCCAGTACTTTGGGTTTAAGATTATTTCTGGTGTAAAGTGCCTGATACACAGAGGACATCTCTCCGCCAATATGAATAAAACTGAATAAATCGGGGCCATGTGTGCTTGGAAAATCAGGTTGTCTTTCCCACACACTCCAATGGGCAAAAGCCTCACCATATTTCTGCATCCCTATAATCCTATCCATTTTTTCTCTTGGTGGTACAATCCTGGGTGACCAGCTGATAGGGGCAAGATCTTCGAACTTAAGATACATCTGCTTAAGTGAACGGTACCCCTTGAAACCGCAACGGTTAGTATTGCCGTTTAGGTTTCTTAATAAATCTACACGCTTGATTCCATAATCAGCATAAATAAAGCTGTGGATATTTCCTCCAAGAAATTTTACAGGCGTTCCATTCAGACCACATGCTGGATAAAAAAGAGAGTTTTGCAGAATATTCATCAGAGGGAATTCAGTATCATCTTTACCTGATGCAATGTTAAGTAACCATTCAGGCGTTTTCTCAATAGGCATTGTTTTAATCATAATGATACCTGCTTTGCAACTCTTACCAGACGAAATCCCGGGCCAGATACCCATGGCATTGCATACCCGGAGTGTGAGGCACAATCATAACCTTTTACCACTCGGTATCCTTCACGTTTAGATCGGTTATAAGGATTGATCACCGGGTAAACAGGATTAAATCTATCAGAGCACCATTGACCTAGTAGCCCACCCATATCGTAAAGACCCCATGAATTGGGTGCAGAATTCCTAATAATGCGATTAAGCTTCAGTTCGTTATTACTTTCTTTCTGAATTTCTTCATTAGCTTTGTAACCACAACAATATTCAGAAGTAATTCCTGCTTTAGAAGCGTACTCATATTCGGCTTCCGTAGGCAACCTGTAATCATACTTATCATCAATTGAACTAAGAACTTGAGTAAATGCAACGCACTCAGGCAAGTTTAACATATACACTGCTGAATCATCACTGAGACCTTCAATTGGACAATAGCTGGTAATGGAATTCCACATCTTCATGGTAACTGGTGTTGAAAGCATTTCAATTCCTTCAACGATAACCAGACTTCCCGGGAAAGGGCTCTCGGAAATAGAGCTTGTGCTTTCGGTATAGCCCATCAAGAACTCACCTGAAGGGATTGAAACAAAAGTCATATCCGGTAGAGTAATTTTGCTGTATGTATCCTTCAAAAAAAGAGGTTTTAGATCTGGCAGAAAAGCATCATCTTCATCTAACGGCATACTATTGATAATTTCAAGAAATTCTGAAAACTCTGCCCGATCACCAGAAAATGGAGGTTGAAAAACAGTTCGCATCTCCTCACTGCCCCATATTCTATCTGTGGCAGATGCCAGATCAGAATAGGAAGCCACAACTCCATAACTTTCCCCAGTTTTACTATCTACACATCCAAGAGCACATCCGCTAAATCCTCCAGTACTACTATAGAAAAAAATCTCTTCGTCTCTAAAGTAACCCTGCTCCCACAACTCAAGTAAATGACCAATAACAAATCGGTACCTGCCAGCGTAGCATTTAGCATAAACGAAGCATGGCAATCTGGCATGGTAAAGTCGTGGATTATTTTTTATAAACGGAATCAGGCGAAGCATTCGTGGAATGGCTTTGGCAAAAGAGGACAACTCCTCTTTACTTACTGTCTTGGGACCATCTTCTCTTCTTACTTTTTCAAATTCGGACACTAATACCTCCAATAAGTTATTCGGTGCATGACTATGCTGCCGAAGAAAAATGATATTTCAATCACAAAGAAATTCATCTGAAGTAATTATTACCTGATATTGTTCAACTTCCATAAGCCAGCAGATCGTTCCGGTAGCAGAATTAACCTGTCACCCTTGTATTCTTGCCAGCAGACCTCTCCATCGCGCTTGTTGCTAAGAAGGTAATCCGGCATTCCTGCGGGATTTGCCTTAACTACTTTTTTGAAAAATGACTCATCCGTGGCGACACTCTCCCATTCACCACCGAAAGATCCGGGGGTTACTATTGCCAGTACTTTTGGCTTCAAGTTATTTCTAGTGTATAGAGCCTGATAAACCGCAGACATCTCTCCGCCCATGTACAGGAAACTGAATAACTGGGGTCCATGTTCACTTGAGAAATCTGCTTTTCTTTCCCAAACACTCCAATGCCCAAAAGCATCTCCATGTCCCTGGAAATATAAAATTCTATCCATTTTATCCCGTGGTGGCACTATCCCGGGCGACCAGCCAGCAGGCACAAAATCATCAATCTTAAGATCCACCTGCTTTATTGAACGATACCCCTTGAATCCACAACGATTAGTAGTGCCATTCAGGTTATTTAGTATATCATTCTTTCTGACTCCGTAATCAGCGTAAATAAAACTATGAATATTTCCACCAAAAAATTTCACAGGTGTGCCATTCTGATCACATGCGGGATAGTAAAGAGAGTTATGCAAAACATCACGTAAGGGAAATTGAGTTTCTTTGCCCGATGCAATGTTAAGAAGCCATTCAGGTGTTTTCTCGATAGGCATTGTTTTAATCATAAGGATACCTGCTTTAATTCTCTTACCAAGCGGAATCCGTGATTATCTTTTGACGACATTTCATAACCTGAATACGAAGCCGAAGAATAACCTTTTACTATAGGGTGATACCCACATTTATAATCGTCATAACGCTTACTCAATGGATAAACAGGATTGAAAGTGCCAGAGCACCATTGCCTTACCAATCCACACATATCATAAAGCCCCCATGGATTAGGCGCTGAATTCCCAACAATACGATTTGGCTGCGTTTCGTTATTACTTTCTTTCCTGGTTTCTTCTATAGCCTTGTAACCAAAACAATACTCTGAGGTAATCCCTGCTTTAGCAGCATACTCATATTCAGCCTCAGTGGGTAATCTGTAATCATATTCATCATCAATTGCACTGAGAGCTGTAGCAAATTTAATGCAGTCATACAAGCATAGTTTATATATTGCTGAATCATCACTGAGGCCGGCAACGGGACAATAATTAAAAAGAGACTTCCACATCCCCATAGTAACTGGTGTAGAAAGCATTTCAAATCCTTCAACTGCAACCTGAATTCCAGGAAAAGCTTTCTCAGTAATGGAACTTGTACTTTCGGTGTATCCCATCAAAAACTCACCAGAGGGAATTGGAACAAAAGTCATATCTGGAATAGTAATCTTGTCGAGGGTGTCATCATCTTTCTGTGCCCGTATTTTTTCGGGAATTTCTTCAAATTCCTCTTCCAGCCAACCTCCCATAAGCTCTACTCTAGTCTCAGGGTGAGCATCTGCATAGCCCAAGCAAACATCATAAAGCTTTTTGTCTAAAATAGGATTCTCATCATCCGAAAAGATTAGAATAGTTGAAATGAATTTACTGATTAATGGAAAATTACATTCATTTTCTCTAATGAATCGCTCAATATCATTAGTCAGAAAATTAAGCAAATAGTTTTTATAGTCATGCCAATGTAACGTTAAAAAACAATCAATTCTGTGTTTTTCATCTTGTTCTCTATCCCAAAATCTCCGAGTCAACATCTTGCTTATCTCTTCTGAAGGCGGGATTGCACGAACATGATATACGCTATCATCAAACAACTCCTCAACAATACTAACAGGTGATGCATGATGATTTAAAGGATGAGGCCTATAATCATCGGAAGCATTAAATAGTTCAATAAGAAACTGTTCGTATGATTCAGGATTATATAACTCCCACAGGTAAAGTGCCGGTAAAATTGTATTCCCTTCCCGCATAGGAAATGAGCCCTTAGTAATACCATGACATAGTGATTGCAATCTTCCTAAACAATTCACAAGAAACAAATTTTGATATATATCACAGTCTAACCTAGTCCGTAGAGCAAACTCATTTAACATCCGGAGAATTTGCAAAGTAGAATTTGATTTGCTCACTTCTTGCCAACGGGAAGAAAACTCATCATTCTTAGAAGAAGAGATACTAACTGATAGTTCATTGGGTATATCAGTATCTAGATATAAATGAAACGTGTCAAGAAACTCGCCGAGATCGTATCTGTTTGCACCGTAAAGAGGGTCCCCATCCATGATAGACAAGTACTGATGCCATTTAAACTCTTTTCTAACTTTATCAGAAAATGAATTACAAAAAATTTCTATAAACTGCATTCTCATATATTCAGATTTATTGGGATCAGTAAATCCCCTTATAAGTATATGTTTTATCTCATCGGTTCGAGGCCAGGGTTCAGTCAATGCCCTTAAACCATAACTATCAAAAGAATAGTCTACTTTAAAATTTCCATTATCTTCATAAGCATACACAAGCAAATCGCGTACAAATTCGTAAGATGACTCAGATCTAAAATGCTCCCATAGCTGAATAAAATTTTCATCAGGGATATATGAAGATTCATCCCACCAGTGAGCAGCATGACTTAAGCGACACATAGTTATGTGTGTGTAGGCAAACACTATTTCTCTATCTAACCCATCCAATGAACAAGTCTTTCGAATTATTTCCTCTAAAGTTTTCAGTTTTTCTTTCATATAAACCTCCAATATGTTATTTATTACTTAAAAACTCTTGTTTTCTGAAGCAATAATTGTTATTCTATTTAAAGAATTTACCTGTAACTCAATTCTATTATTTATAACATCTATAGTTTATCGGTATGCATTCCAACATCATTGCCCATTGTTACTTATCAAAGGCACTGGGTAAGTGAACAAGAAGCGCTACTGATAATTAATACCTGTATTTACCAGGAAATATCAGCGTGAATGAAAAGAACATACCTTCAGGAAACTCTTGATTCCTAGAAAATTGGTAAGTAAAAATAAAAAAGAAAATTCTTCGTCAATAACTTTTAACCGGTAATTATTATTTGTGATTTGCATAAATTCTAACATCTAAGACCTCCCATCGTCTTGGCTTTGGCACCTTACTCTTCTAAGCAGGTTGCCGCATGATCATAGGGCCAAATCCCTCACATGCTCTTGATGGATAACACTTTTGATTCTAATTCAGATAAAGTACCGTAACTGTTTTCAACGTAGTTCAACAAATACACCTCCTTTTTTAAACCTATTGTCGTAGCGGAGAAACTTTATTCGAACAACTGGACAGCTAGGGAAAAATATTGCCCCAATAGGAGTGCAACACAGCTGTTCAGTACCCCTAATATACACAATTACCAGTATATTGTCAAGTCAGGCAGTAGGCGGGGAGAAATAGGCTCTTCCATGGTCTGGTTTAAGATAATTCTAACCTACTGTTCAGCTTCCACAAATTACCTGCTTGTTCTGGAAACTGAATAACTTTTTCACCCTTGTACTCTTTCCAACGTGCTACTATCGAATCGTGCCCATCAATAAGATAATCTGGCATTCCAGCAGGATTTGCCTTAACAACTTTTTTAAAAAATGAATCTTCTCTGACCGAACCCAATCCCCATGAGTCTTCACTAACGCATGAGGTTATTACTACCAGCACTTTTGGTTTTATATTATTTCTTATGTAGAGTGCTTGATAGACTGCAGATATTTCTCCTCCGATATAAAGAAAACTGAATAAATCGGGACCGTGTGTACTTGGAAAATCTGATAATCTTTCCAACACACTCCAATGAGCAAAAGACTCGCCATGTCGCTGGCGTGCCATAACCAAATCTTTTTCACCCTTTGGCACAATTTCAGGTGACCAACCAATAGGGATAAAATCATTAATTCCAAGGGCCACCTCCTTTATTGCTCGGTATCCTTTGAAGCCACAACGATTATTAACACGGTTAGTAATGCGGTTCGTGTTATTTAAAATAAAATTTCCACTAACTCCGTAATCACTGTAAATAAAACTGTGAATATTCCCTCCAAGACATTTCACTGGTGCTCCATTTAGCTCACATCCAGGATAGTAAAGAGAGTTTTGCAAAACATTGAGCAGAGAAAATTGAGTTTCCTTGCCAGATGCTATGTCAAGAAGCCATTCAGGCTTTTTCTCAATGGACATTTTATCAATCAAAATGACACCCGCTTTAATTCTTTTACCAGTCGAAATCCGGGGCCAAATCCCAATTCCGTTATATACTCGGAATATGTAGCAGAGGAATCACCTTTTACTATGCAGGCTAGCCCACATTTATCACGGTCATTAAGATTGCTCAATGGATAAACAGGATTAAAACTACCGGAACAGTATTGTTTTATCAATCCACACATATCATAAAGCCCCCATGGATTAGGTGCTGAATTTCCAACAATACGATTTGGCTGCGCTTCGTTATCACTTTCTTTTGTGGTTTCTTCCATAGCCTTGTAACCAAAACAATACTCTGAGGTAATCCCTGCTTTAGCAGCATACTCATATTCAGCCTCAGTGGGTAATCTGTAATCATATTCATCATCAATTGCACTGAGAGCTGTAGCAAATTTAATGCAGTCATACAAGCATAGTTTATATATTGCTGAATCATCACTGAGGCCGGCAACGGGACAATAATTAAAAAGAGACTTCCACATCCCCATAGTAACTGGTGTAGAAAGCATTTCAAATCCTTCAACTGCAACCTGAATTCCAGGAAAAGCTTTCTCAGTAATGGAACTTGTACTTTCGGTGTATCCCATCAAAAACTCACCAGAGGGAATTGGAACAAAAGTCATATCTGGAATAGTAATCTTGTCGAGGGTGTCATCATCTTTCTGTGCCCGTATTTTTTCGGAAATTTCTTCAAATTCCTCGTCCAGCCAACCGCTCAAAAGCGCTACTCTAATTTCAGGGTGAGCATCTGCATAGGCCAAAACAACAGCATAAAACTTTTTGTCTGAAATATAGAGGCCTAAGTCTATAAACATACAAATAGCTGAAATAATTTCAACAACTAATAGTAAATTAGATTCATTTTCTTGAATGAATCGCTCAATATCATTAGAACAAAAATTAAGCATATAAGCGCTTGAGTCATCACAAATGTGTAGCTTAGTGAAACAATCAAGTCTGTATTTTACATTCTTTGTTCTGTCCCATAATCCCAGAGTCAATATCTTCCTTATCCCTTCAGACGGAGGGATTGCAAAAGAAAGACACTCAACAAAACGACTGCTGGGTACTGGAAGCGAAGTTAAAGGATCATACGCATAATTGTATGAAGCTTTTAATATTTCAAGAATAAACTGCTCGTATGATTCAGGATTGTAGACCTGCCACAGGGCAAGCTCCGGTAAAATTGTATTTTCTTCCCGCATACAAAATGACCCTTTAGTAATGGAACCATCACATAGTGAGCTCGCACTGTCTAAACAATTCATAAGAAACTCATTCTGATATTCATCAAAGTCTGAGATAGTCGGTTGAGCAAATTCTTTTAATTTCCGGAAAACTTGCAGAATAGAATTTGATTTGCTCACTTCTTGACAACTGGAAAAACATTCATCATTGGAAGATGGAATACTTACTGATAGATCATTGGGTATTTCAGTATTAACATATAAATGAAAATTATCAAGGATCTCTTTTTCCCTATCAACCGTGCATCCATGAATATCATCAATAGAATAAATATCTAACCATGTAAGCTCTTTTACAAAATTATCATAAAATGAATGACAAAAAATTCCTAAAAACCGCACTCTCAACATAAAAGATTTATCGGGATCAGTAATTCCCCTTATAAGTATATGTTTTATCTCATCTGTTTGAGGACATATATAAGTCAACGACTCTATGCTGAAACCATCGAAAGTATGTAGCAATTTAAAATCTTCATCATCTCCATCATGTTCATAAGCAAACATAAGTAAATCGCGCACAAATTCGTAAGATGACTTCGATTTAAAATACTCCCATAACTGAATAAAATTTTCACCAGGAATAGTTGGAGAACCATGCCAAAAGTCACAACAAGTCATGCGAAATCTAGTTATGTGAATATAGGCGAGTACCATTTTTTTATCGAGGTCACTTAATGAACAAGTCATTCGAACTATTTCCTCTAAAATCATCAGTTTTTCTTTCATATAAACCTCCAATATATTATTTATTACTTAAAAGTTTGCATTTCCGGAAGTAATAATTGTTACTATTTTGAAAAAACTATCTATAACTCAATTCCATTATTTATAATATCTATAGTTTATAGGTACACATTCCAACATCATTGCTCATAGTTACTTAGGGTTAGTGAATAAGAAGTGCTACTGATAATTAATCACTGTATTTACCAGGAAATATCAGCGTGAATGAAAAGAACATACCTTCAGGAAACTCTTGATTCCTAGAAAATTGGTAAGTAAAAATAAAAAAGAAAATTCTTCGTCAATAACTTTTAACCGGTAATTATTATTTGTGATTTGCATAAATTCTAACATCTAAGACCTCCCATCGTCTTGGCTTTGGCACCTTACTCTGATAAGCAGGTTGCCGTATGATCATAGGGCCAAACCCCTCACATACTCTTGATGGATAACACTTTTGATTCTAATTCAGATAAAATACAGTAACTGTTTTGAAAGTAGTTCAACAAATACACCTCCTTTTAAAAACTGTTAACCTGGCGGAGAGACTTTATTCGACTAGCTGAACATTTACAGGAAAATATCATCTTGACAGGGGAATAACTCAGCCGTACAGTGCCACTACTATACACAATTACCAGTAGATTGTCAAGTCAGGCAGTAG
>JAOZUR010000021.1 GCA_029938555.1 Candidatus Sabulitectum sp.
GTTTCATAAATATCCACGCAGATTTCCTGATTGCTCGCAGAATGCGAAAGGTGCTATTGTGTTCTTATGTGTTCGTGTGTATGTTATGGGTAGACAGGCGAAGGTGATTATGGAGGTATGTGATGTCAAAAACTGTCACACTTAGATTAGATGATAAAAACTATGCACAGTTCCGAAAGTTAGCCAAGCAAGACAACCGTCCCCTTTCAAACTTCATTGAGACAGCAGCTTTGAGGTATATAGAAGAGCATGGTTTTGTAGATGAGTATGAAATGACAGAGATTATGGAGAACAAGGAACTTAACCGAAGCATTGTAAATGGATTAAGAGATTCTAAATCAGGGCAGGGTAGATTTGTCTGAATTTAGAATATTTGAAACCGATGAATTCACAAAGAAATTAGACAAGTTACCCAAGAGCGAATCTGGTTTTCTCAGGAGAAAGCTTGATAGTTACGCTTATCCACAGATTAGTTCAGAGCCGTTCTATGGGAAAAACATAAAAAAGCTTAGAGGTTACACACCAGAAACTTGGCGATATCGAATCGGATCATATAGGGTTTTCTATGTCGTGGACATTAGTGAACGTGTAGTATACATGCTCACGATAGATGCCAGAAAAGATGCATATCGGTAAGAAATACTGATCATTTTATGAATCAGCCAAGCAGATGAATACTGTTATTCCCGTTCCGGGGATTTAACTTCGCATAAGATTATCATCAAGATTTGCCGTTCGGTTTGAGAATTCTATGCGCCTCTGCAAAGAATTGTCTTCGATCTTCTCCGATAATGCAATGAGAGCATGAGGCATCTACAACAACATCAAAATTATTGTCTGGATACGGTAAGTTGGTTACTTCACCAACCTCGAATTCCGCATATGCCTTTTGTCTACTTGTTTTACTTTTTGCCCACTCAATGGCAATTGGTGCAATATCAATACCGAATATATTGAAACCTTTAGATTCCATTTCAAGAGAGACACTGCCATCACCGCATCCCAACTCAAGAATTTTGCCAGACGAGATGTCCTGCTTATTCATGCCTTCAGAGATTACCTTAACCATTGTTTGAACAGAATTATTGTCGCTCCAGCCTGTTCTGTCTTCATCGATAATCCTTTTGTACGCTCTCTCATGAATTCCAAGATAGTCGGTTTTTCGTATTTCCTTATCTCTCGCTAAAAATGATTATACAGCATCAGGTAAACTCGTTAAAATGAATAATGACACATTGGTTGTGGCGTGTCAATTGCTATTGGTTGCAATAGGTGATAAACGCCTGTATACATGACATGGTGATTCTCGTGGTTGCCTGAGTCAGGTAAACTTGGAGGTTGAATTTTTGAGAGCTATTGATGCTGATCTTTTTTCAAGAAAAACACAGGTTCGAAACTATCGGGTAGTTGACCTGTGAGCTTCTTAAGACTATCCTTATTAGAGTATTAACCATGGATAGAAATGGAGCTGTATTTGTATGAAGTTTCTTCGCTATTTTTCAATTGTTTTAAGTTTTTTGCTTCTTGGGGCGCATTTCCGCTGGCACCAGCTGGATTTTGTTTCATTTCCTGTGATTCTGCTACCATTGCTGCTTTTTGTGAAAAAATCATGGGCTGCCCGAACTATTCAGGTGGTGTTGTTTTTAGGCGGTTTGGAATGGGTCAGAACCACCATAGAGATTGCTTCAGAACGAATCGCAGATGGTGAACCCTGGGTTAAAATGGCAGTTATTCTTGGGGCAGTTGCAGTATTTACTGCAGTTTCGGCTTTACCATTTTCTAAGAATAGTGACATGAGAAAGCGGTACGGTCTGGAAAAAAGTTAAGGGTCAGGTCTGACCCTTAACTTTGTTGTTTATTTATGATTAACCGTTGTACAGTTTTTTGCTGCTGAATCTAGGGTCGCTAGTAACATTGATTCCCAAGCTGCGAAGACCGCTTGCGTCACTTGATGATGGCATGTGTGTAAGATGAGCTTCGCATTTTCTAAGCTCTTTGAGTTTTTCCATTCCAAGGGCTGCGTGTTCTGAAGTTGCAGCACTTACGCTAAGAGCGATAAGCACTTCTTCCAGGTCAAGCCTTAATGGAAGAGAGTTTGTTGTGGCTTTCAACTTCCGTATTGATTGAATAATGGCAGGGGAAAGAAGATGAACCCTGTCTTTGATCCCAGCAAGTTTTTTTATGGCATTAAGAACCATTGCAGAAGAGGTATGCATTAACTCTGTACTTTTTCCAGTGACTATTGAACCATCAGGTAGCTGAAGTGCAGAAGCCCTGATATCATGAAGGTCTGGATTTGCTTCTTCAAGGGAAACTCTTTTTTCAGCCGCTTCAACAACTGAACGATCATATCTGGTAAGACCAAGATTGCTCATGAGCACTTCAATTTTTTCTACAGTTTTTTTGTCAGCCAAACCCATGGCGTATTCGCATTTGTATCGGAAATAGCGTCTTATAACTTCCTGTTTTGCAGCGTATCGAACAACTTCGTCATCAGTAATGCCAAAACCAACACGATTTACGCCCATATCAGTAGGAGAAGCATAAGGCGATTCACTACCGGTAATTCTTTCTAGAATTCGTTTAACCACAGGAAATGCTTCTACATCGCGGTTGTAGTTAATTGCGATCTTATCATAAGCATCCAGGTGAAAAGGGTCTACAAGATTTACATCTTGCAGGTCAGCCGTGGCTGCTTCATAAGCGTCATTGACTGGGTGTTTTAAGGGAAGGTTCCATACAGGGAAAGTCTCAAACTTTGCATAACCGGCTTTTACTCCTCTTTTTTGGTCGTGGTAAAGCTGGGAGAGACAAGTGGCAAGTTTTCCACTGCCAGGTCCAGGGCCGGTGATAACCACAAGCGGTTTTGTCGGTTCGATATAATCATTTTTGCCGTAACCTTTTTCACTAACAATCAAGTCGACATCAGTGGGATAACCTTTTGTATAGTAGTGTCGGAATACATCAATACCGCGCCTTTTAAGACCATTCTCAAATGAAATTGCTGAAGGTTGTTCTTCAAACCTTGTAATTACAACTCCCCGAAGGTTAATGCCGTGGGATCTGAAACCATCAATAAGCATTAAAGCATCTGCATCATAAGTAATGCCGAAATCACCTCTGATTCTTCTTTTCTCAATATCTCCTGCATAGATGCAGAGAATTATTTCTGCTTTGTCTCGTAATTTTTCAAGAAGTCGAATTTTCACATTTGGATCATAACCAGGCAGAATTCTTGCTGCATGATGATCGTTCATAAGTTTTCCGCCGAATTCAAGGTAAAGTCTGTCATCGGCATTATCAACCCGCCTGATGATTTCAGCAGATTGTTCTTCTAAATATTTTTCATTATCAAAACCTGATTTCCCAATCACAATAAAACCCCTCTCCATCTTCAAACAAATAATTAACTAGTATCATTGTATGCGCATATTATACTTTGATTTTTTTTCAGAATGACCTGATTTTTGGGTTCCCCGGCAGTTATGAAATCCACCGGGGATATAAAAATAAATTAGTCAGTTACTATGACTGGAGCTAAATAAAGTGGTCCTTGGCTGTTCAAGAACGGATCATCAGTTATGCTTTTTATCTCGTCAAGAGTAGATAATCCACTGGGTAGAAGGCTGATTGTACCAAACCCAGAGAGCTCTGGAAAAACTACTATTTCAGGATTCTCGTTCATTTCAGCTAGATTTGCAGCATAGGTTATTGCATCTACAACTCCACCATTGAAATCAACTAGACCGATTTCAACAGCATCTGCACCTGACCATACTCGACCCTGTCCAATTTGATCTACCTGGTCAAAAGTCATTTCACGACCTTCAGATACAGTCTGCACAAAGAGGTTGTAACCTTCTTGCATGGCTTCAAAATGCCGTTCATACTGTTCTTCTGTATAGGGTTCATACGGGTTGCCAGGGAAGCCTGCAGGGCGAATCTCAATCTTTTCAACATTTATGCCGATTCGTTCAAGAAGTTCGCCATACACTATTTTTCCGCTGATGATTCCTATTGAACCTGTAACGGTTAATTTGTCAGCAAAAATTGCATCTGCGCCACATGCCATGTAATAACCACCGCTGGCAGCAACGCTGCCCATGCTTACCACAACAGGCATTGATTCTCTGATATTCTCCACAGCATGGAACATATCATCACTGGCCATGGCTTCTCCACCGCCAGAGTTTATTCTAAGAACTATTGCTTCCACACCTCTGGTATTTGCTGCTTGTTCGAGCATTTCAATCACTGTTTGGCTGCCCATGGTACGGCCAAGAAGAGAGCTGCCGCTGTATCCTCCAGTAATGTTACCATCTGCAATAACCACCGCTACTCTTGGGTCTGTTCCCCAGTTTGAAGATGCTGCTGGAAGGTTTGAGTAGTAAATTGGATTCATGGTGCTGATAGAGTGACCAAGTTCATCTTCAATAAATTCCTGAAACTGATCCTTGTAAAGCAATGTATCCACAAGGCCCATACGCACCATGGACTCTCCTGCAAAAGGAGACTGTTCGAAAAGAACACTCATCTGCGCAGGCTCTAACCCTCTGCCTTCACTTATTCCACGAACAATTTCAGCTTTAAAGCTTTCCAGTAGAGCGGTGGTAGCTTCAATCTGAGCATCAGAAATTTCATATTCTGTGAGCATATCACTAAAGCTTTTGTAGGCTCCAATATGCATGAGATCAGGGTAAACTCCTATGTTATCAAGTAATCCCCTTAAAAAATAAGTATAACCGGTGAAACCACTTACCGAAATTTGCCCTGCTTTGTGCACACATATAGATCTTGCTGCACTGGCAGTATAATAAGAACCTTTGCCTGCATATTCCATGTAAGCATATACTGGCTTGCCGTTAGAACGGTAGTCTATCATTATGGCTCTTAATTCTTCAGCCTGGGCTCCACTTAAAGAATAATCGGAAAAATCCACCATAAGCCCCTTGATATCAGGATCGTTTGTGCCTTGGGCAATTGCATTCATTTGTGTTGTGAAAGAAGGATTCCTTGGGCCGAGAAATGATCTGGATGGCAGTTCATCTCCATGATTGGTGCTGTAACTGAGGAAATCTGGAAGGGGTTGAATCAAACTTGGTTGAGAATATTGATTCATAATCAGTTCCACAGTTGTTCCAAGGTAGTTGCCATCACTGATGTCAGAACCTGCGGAAATTCCTGCTTTTCCAAAGTCAAGTTGTATGCCTGCGGAGATCATATCATTCTCGCTGTATGATCCACGGAATGTTAAACCGTCTATGACCCGGACTTCAGCGCCTGCTGCCCATCTGCTGCTTACATTATCTGATTGGAATCGGTAGTCGCCTGTTAATGTAACTGATTCGTCACCAAATGGTCTTAGGGCGATTCCAGTAATGTAGCAGGATTCAATGTCTCCGGTGGAAGTTCGACCGGTTACACCAAATCCGATGTGGTCATCTGGTCGGAGATTTAATCCCATTGTGAAGAATTTTTCTCCTTCTTGGGCATGATTTTTGATGGTGGGATCATACCAGGTGTAACCTAAACCAGCTGAAAGGTTACTTCCGATCTGAAATGATCCTGAAGTGGTGAATCGTCTTAGATTCTGATTGTCTTCCCACCAGCCGGTGAAACCTCCGGATTTATCTTCCAGGGTGAATCGATCAAAGTGTTCAAAAGTGCTGTCACTGAATACGGCTCCTATGCGAAACCGTGATCCGTGAAGCCAGCTTGTACCTGCTGGATTTACTAGCATGGTATTGTCAGCTTCTGGATATGCTGTCCACCAGAATGGAACACTTGGTCCCGGGGCAGGATCCATGCCCCATGAAAGCAAAGCAAGAGCAAGAATCAATGAACTAGTCAAAATTTACCACCTTTCTGTTCAGGTTGTTTCTAACTTAATGAATAGGTAGTGATTTATGCAAAAAAACCACAAAAGGTTGGTGACTAAAAAGCTTGATCAAACCCGCTTTGAATCCGCATTCCATCATCACCCCATGCGGCATCTATCCTCATTTCTGCATTGTCGGGCAGGGCAAGCCTGAACCCACCTCCAATATCAGTGTGCAGGCTGTTCACTGTAAGTTCTTCGTATAACTCAGCAACTGCGCCAGCTTCTGCAAAGGCGGCTGCTGATAAGGTAATTAGTTTGTCACCTTCATGATTTTTCAGAGAAAAGACTTCATTTTTTAGCTCCAACTGGTACAAAGTCCAGATTGGGCCTGTGAATCTGTAATCATTGTATCCTCTAAAGTTTACATTCTGTCCGATGCCAGAAGCGTAAGGTATAGGAGTGTTTTCTATGCCGTACTGTTGGTGAAGCCTTGCTCCCACAGAGATCAAAGCTGAATTCCAAGGTTCTACAGTAACTTTGATCTTGTGTGTTAAGCCACCGTAAGAGACATTTCCTTCTTGAAAAAACCCATCAGTACTAATTAGTACGTCGCTATTTTCAGTAAGAGGAATTGCATAACCAAGTGTAACTCGTAATCCACCGGTCCAGGTGGAGGCGAATACTTCACCGGGAAGCCTGTTCCAAAGGTAACTGGTTTCTCTATCGTATACTGTAGATTGTCTAACATCCACGCCGCAAGTTAAAAAAACATTCTTCCAGTATGGGAATGCAAATTCAGCAAGAAAGTTTCTTTTCTCAAAATGCATTGTGGCAGTAGAGTCTGAATTTGTTTGATTTCCCCATCCGTACCAGTCTTTATCTAATACTTTACGGTACTCAATAGTAGAGGTGAGTACTCCTGAATCAAAGTATCTGATTATACTTGGTTGGAACTTTACTACCCCTGCTGTGCCATAGTAAGTATCGATGGTTAACTGATTATCGGGATTTGTAAAAGGGAATAGAAAGAACCCTCCCAGTATAAAACCGGAAGATGCAGAATAACCAAGAGCTGGAAGAGCAGTGAAAGCGTTTGCAGTTAGTGCTGTAAGTATAAGTATAAGAACTGTGTGTTTCATTCGTTTCCCCTTGTTTGATTTAACTTGAAACATAATACTATGGAAATTTAATGGAGATGCAACAATAATTGTTATGAATTATATTGTGACAAACCATGAAACTAGGAGGGTAGAGGTTGAGTAAACCCCTTGTCATTATACCTACATACAACGAGCTTGAAAATATACGGAATATTATTCCCAAATTGCTTTCGCTTCCTATTGAAACGGATGTACTTGTTGTTGACGATTCCAGTCCTGATGGAACTGGAGATGCCGTGCTTTCTTTTAAAGATACAGACAGGGTTCATCTGCTTAGTAGGCCAGTAAAAAAAGGCCTAGGGCAGGCGTATGTTGCAGGTTTTACCTGGGCGCTTGAAAGACCTGAATTTGATCCAATAATTCAAATGGATGCAGATTTTTCCCATGATCCTGATTCTGTTCCCTCTCTTGTTAATGAGTTGAAGAATAGTGACCTTGTCATAGGGTCCAGGTATAAAAGTGGGGTTAATGTTGTAAACTGGCCTCTTCACCGTTTAATGCTTTCCTGGTTTGCAAACAAGTATTCTAAGATCATTACCGGTCTTCCAGTTGAGGATGCCACCGGTGGGTTTAAGGCATTCAAAAGATCAGCCTTGGAAAAACTAAATCTTTCTACTATCAGATCAGATGGATACTCTTTTCAAATAGAAGTAACTTACAAACTTTATAAAGCGGGATGCTCAGTATCAGAGGTACCTATAGTTTTTGTTGACAGACATTCAGGCACGTCTAAGATGTCTCGTTCTATTGTCTGGGAAGCTGCCTGGATGGTCTGGCATATTCGTTTCCCATGGCTTTTCTGAGAGGATAATATGTCTTTATTTTTTTATATTCTGCTGGCAGCAGCACCTAGATGGGATTTAGATACATCTATTTCTTACGTATACAATAGCAGCTCAAGTGGGACAGGTTCAGTGTGGTGTGCTTCGTCAGGTGGAGTTTTTCATTATTCAACTGAGTCAGGTATAGGAACTGTTTACACATGCCCTGAAGATCTGCCTATTCCAGATTGCCGTGATCTTCTTTTAGACTCAAAGGATCAGTTATGGATAGCAACAGGTGGCAGTGGGCTTGTGCTGAAAGATGGAGATGGCTGGATAAGTTACAGCAACTTTGAGGGTATTCCCGGTCAAGGCATTGTTTATTCTGTCATTGAAGCCAGTGGAAGTATTTGGGTGGGATGCAGTGGGGGTTTAGCCCGAGGTGATGAGTTTGGATTTGTTCCTGTGATTGTCCAGGGTTCTTTTAATCCTGATGATGTTTATTCCCTTGCTCAAAGAAATGATACTTTGTGGATGTGCACAGACAGGGGGATTTTCAGTTTGCTTTCCAATAATGACCCTTATAATCCAGATTCATGGACTTACTGGCCCGAGACTCAGGGATTGCAGATGAATCGGATCAGAACAGGTGAACATTCAGTTTATGCTTGTGGAAACAGTGGTGCAATTGAGTTACAGCCTGGTGAAGAATCCTTTAAATTTCTTATTGATTATTCAGCGAAACCAGATAGCGCAATTGTTGACATTATGGAAACCTCCCAGGGGCTTTTAGCTGCTGGGCGTGGTGTTGTTTACCGACGCAATGGTTCCGGCTGGCAAGAATTGGGCGAGAATTTACCTTCTTATTTATGGCCAATCGCTTTTTTAGAATTGGAAGATGAGTTATTAATTTCTTTTAGTTTTAATGACAACATAGTTAACCTTGGAAACTCTCAGACAGGTTATGGTTTTTACCGATTGAATAATGATCAGTTATGGGATCATATTGAAATCCCTGGAATACAGTGTAAAAAAACTCATCAGATGGTTTCCCTTCCAGATGGAAGATTGTATGTGGGCACATACATGCGTGGGGTTCAGGCTTATTATCCTGATTTTGGGTGGCGCGGTTACACAGCATCGCATGGAATGCCAAATCATTTCCAAACTTTTTCTGTGGCAAAGGATCCGGTGGAAGGTATATGGGCGTCTTCCTATCATCATGGTTTATCGTGGATCCGTGATAATGATAATTACGAAAGCCATGGGGATACCGTTTTAACATTTATCCGAGACTCATTAGAAAGTTTTTCGCCTTCAGCTACCCTTATAAAGGCTGATATACCTAACAATCAACCAGTGATGATTGTTTCCCAAAACAATGGTTTGTGGGCAGCATTTAAACAGTTTGACGAAGCAGGAAATCCTGACGAACCAAGTGGAATTCTCGGTTTTAATGGTGATCCCATGTCTACCATGAACTGGGCACCCCGAGTGGGTGGTAGTGGTATTGCCTCTGTGAATACGAGAGCTGTTTATCCCATTTCTCAAGACAGTTTATGGATTGCTTTTGAAACAGGTGCTGGATGTCAATTGCTTGTTCATTCTGGAAATCCATCTGATCCTTCCAAGGATGTTTGGTACCCAGGCTCCGGTGAGGCATTTACTTCCTCATCAGGGCTACCTTCCGGTGAAGTATTCTGTTT
Organism: Candidatus Sabulitectum sp.; assembly: GCA_029938555.1. Taxonomy (GTDB): domain Bacteria; phylum Fermentibacterota; class Fermentibacteria; order Fermentibacterales; family JCC-6; genus Sabulitectum. The sequence goes on from JAOZUR010000021.1 coordinate 9,449, forward strand.
TCTAAACGCTCCAGGCGTTGGTTTTCTTGTGGGAACGGCAGAGGGTCTTGCTTTGTGGACAGGAAGCGGATTTGTACCTTACATGAATATTACAGAGCAAATTAAAACCATGTCTCTTGATTTACGGGGACGAATTTGGTGCCTTGGAACTTCAGGTATTTACAGGATAGCAGACGATAAGGTGGATGTCTTCAACGAATTTAACAGTGATTTTAATCCATTCAGTCTTTACAGCTGGGAGTTTTCAGCAACTGATCAAGTAAATGGAGGAGTATTCTTTTCATCAATTGATGGACTGTGGAATGTGTTGCAGGACGGTGGATCAAATTCGTCAGGAAATGAAATTTCTTTTTATCCTCAACCTTTCCTTTCCAGTGAAAATCTGCTAAGGATTTCCGGACCCTCTGATTCAGCTCCGGTGACAGTTGATTTTTTCAGATTAGATGGCTCTTACGCTGGAAGAGTTCAGTCTGAATCGGTGTCAAATTGGCAGTGGGACGGAATTTTGGAAGGAAGTTATGTGGCAAGCGGGGTATATATGGTGTTAGTAACTATTAACGAAACGGTTTATCAGGCCAGAATTTCGGTGGTACGATGAGTATAAAAGTCAGAACAATTACAGATGAAGACAAAGCAGCTTGGACTGCTTTTGTAGAAAGATCAAACAATGGAACTGTTTTTCATACTCCTGCTTTTCTAGATTATCATCCAGAGGCAAGGTTTGATAACCATCATCTGGTTATTGAGAGCAGTTCAGGCAAACCAATGGCATATATTCCAGGAGCCATATCTCAATGGGAAGACGGTGCCTGGTTTAGAAGTTATCCCGGCGCATCTTATGGAGGGCCAGTTCTTGATGATACTCTTGGTCTAGATAAGGTAGAAAGGCTCACTGATGCCCTGATTAGGTATTGCAGACAGAGAGGTTTCGCAGGGATTGAAATGACCCCTCCGCCTGTGTCCTATTATAGACGACCACATAACTATATTGATTTCGCACTGATTAAGAACGGATTCAGTTATAAAAAGCGTGAACTTACAGCGGTTATTGATTTAAACAGGCTTGGTGAAGAAATAGATCTAGGGTTTAGTCAATCTGCAAGACGAGGTGTTCGCAAAGCGATTAAATCAGGTCTTCGTGTGGTTGAAGATAATGATTACAGTAAGTTTTACCCGGTTCTTGCAAGTAATCTTAAAGAACGACATGATGTGGAACCGACCCATACTTTAGATGAACTGAACCTTCTAACAAAACTTATGGGTAGAAGCAGTATCAAGCAGTTCATTGCTGTTGACGATTCTGACGAAGTGTATGCTGGAATGATAATGTTTCACTGTAATCCCCGAGTAACTTTAGCCTTTTATATATCTCATAATGAGCAGCATCAGGCTTTGCGCCCTGTGAATCTTGTTTATCGTGAGGTGATTAGTTGGGCTAAAAAGATGGGTTATCATTATCTTGACCTTGGTACTTATACCCTTAATATGGAAGTGAATTACGGCTTGTGCCGATTCAAAGAATCATTTTCAGCAAGGGGTCAGTTCAGGAATACTTTCATGGGCAAGATTTAACTAAATGGATCTGCGTACCATATTGGCCTGGAGTGCTCTTCTTTTGATGTTTTTCGGTGGAAGGCTTATGACCACAGATGTTGCAGCGCAGTATCAGGTTGCCGAGTCTGTTTTTGGGGCAAGAGACCTTTTTACAGCTGAAGATGGCTGGTTTGTCTCCGGTGTCAGATCTGATAATTACGTGCCCCATGGTCCAGGTTATTCTATTATTCTTTTACCGTCAGCTGGAATTGGTCTTATTCTGGGTTTAGCAGCTGGAAAGGTAACAGCTGCACTGACAAACGCCGTATTCAGTCTGTTGTTAATTCTTGCTGTGAAAAAACTTGCAGAGGGTTTTATGGGCAAGGTGGAATTGGGCAGATTGCTTCTTGTAATGATAGGAACCATGGCTTTGATTTACGGTAGGATGCCTTATGATGTCACATCAGCAGTTGCGCTTGTTTTGTGGGGTGCTTTGTTTATGCACACTGGTAAACCATTCATTGCTGGTATTCTTCTTGGTTTTGCACTTCTAATCCGTGCTGATTCCATAGTTCTTTTGCCAATATACTGGACAGAGGAAAAACATCTTGAAAAGTTTGCTTTGCTTGCAGCAGGTGCTTTCCCTTTTGTGCTGGCCATACTGAGTTATAATTTTTATCGATTTGGTTCAATTTTGTCAGATGGTCACGCTCAGGATCCTGCTATTTCTCTTAATTTATACGGTCGTGGTATTCCAGGTCTTCTTTTTAGCCCAGGCAAAGGGCTGTTCTGGTATGCACCATTAACTATTCTGGCTATTTTCCATTGTGGAGACTGGCGATTCTGGAGTCCCTTTGCTTTTTCTCTGGTTCTTCATGGGTTTCTGCATGATTGGACAGGGGGAACAGGTTGGGGTCCCCGATTTTTGTTTATGATTCTTCCTGTTTTGTTTATGCCTTTAATCAGGCCAGGAACTGGTGGAAAACTATTTAAAATTCTAGCAGTTTTTTCCGTTGTAATTACACTGGCTGCTGGAATTACTGATACCAACGCTCTTGAGCAGCGCCTTGGAGCAGACGAGTTTGATTCCCACTCAAGACAGACAGTTATTTGGTCTGCCAGTCGATCTCCATTGCTTCAAACTCTTATTCATCCAGATATCACCAAGCCAGATTTATTGGGTTATCATGTTGCCGGTTTGCCTGGAGCGCTGATTCAGTTCCTTTCAGGCGCCGCTCTACTTTTTTATGCACTTAAGGGAAAGAGGTGGAAAACCGCATGAAAATTCTTCATGTATCTCCACAAAATTACACTGGAATACTTACTTTGTTTGTTAAAGGACACCAGGCACTTGGTCACGAAAGCAGGCTTGTTACCTTTTATAGGGCAAAAAATCTGTACCCTGAAGACATTTGCTTGAATCTTCCATTTGTGGGCCCTATGCCGTGGTTATGGAAGGTAAAAAGATTTATACGAAGTGGCAGTCTTAATGTTCCGTTCACAGGGACCACAGAACGAATATTCTGGACACCTTCTGGCATGGAGCGAATTCTTATGCCTCTGCGGGATTTAGCCTGGATCCCTAAAATTGATAGAGCTAACAAGAAGTATCACTTGAATGATTTTGATATTCATGTTCTTGAGGGTGGTATGAGTTTTTTTCGAGATGGTAGAGATGTAAAAAAACTCAGAGCTGCTGGAAAACACATAGTTTCAAATTATCATGGTCTTGATTTGCGTATGCGCGGAGCTATCAAACCAGTATGGGACGCTACAGAACTCCATACCACTTGTGAGTTTGATCTTTATCAGAGATATCCAGAGCTAGAGTATCTTTTCCTTCCTTTTGATAATTCGCTGGTTCCACCGGCAAATGCTACCGGTGAAATCATTAAGATCTGTCATGCTCCAAGAATTAGATCCGTTAAAGGCACCGATAAAATTATTGAAGTGGTAGAAAAACTTTCTGAAACTCTTCCGGTGAAGATGGTTCTTATTGAGAACATGCCTCATTCTGAAGCTGTTAAACTAAAATCTCAGTGCCACATTGCCATTGATCAGATAGCAAGCGGAGACATGGGTTATGGAGTGAATTCACTGGAAAGTCTTGCCATGGGGTTGTGTACTGTTACAAATCTTTCTGAAGCTTATCAGAATTTTATTCCTGATCACCCATTTGCTCTTGCTGAACCGCATAACCTTGAAAATGTTCTTAAAGAACTTGTTTTAGATGAGCAACTTAGAACAAAATACGCAAAGGCGGGGCCAGGCTGGATAAATAAAACCCATCACTGGAAATCGGTTGCAGAGCATATGCATAAAAGATATACAGAACTGGGGTGGATGAAGTAATGGCTGAATCAGGTCAGAGGGATCTAGCAAAAGAGACTCTTCTTTATGCATTAGCAATGGTGGTAAGTGGGCTTGTTCAGTTTGCATTCCTGCCGTTTATGAGCACTTTTCTTTCACCTGAGCAGGTGGGAGAACTGGGAGTAGTAAGAATAATAAGTGAGATCATAGCTGGAATTGTTGTGCTTGGTCTTCCTGCTGCAATTATAAGAGCTTGGCACAATACAGATGCTCACCGAGCGGTTCTTCTTCGTTCAATATTGCTTCCTCTTATTCCTCTTGCAGTCGCGGCAATTCTTATTATTACTTTAGGTGGAAAAATTAGTACCTTGCTCCATGTGACGAATCCAACTCTTCTTTTACATGCTCTGGCTTTAGGTGGTTCTGTGGCTCTTCTTCAGGTTGCTCTGTCTATGCCAAGGGCGCAGGGCATGGCGGGAACTTATTTTGCAATTCAGTTTGCTAGGGGTGTTCTGTCGCTTATACTTCTTTTTGTTCTGTTAAAGTCTGTAGACACATCAGGTGCCATTCAGGTTTTTCTTGAAGCTAGATGGATGCCAACTATTTTTGTTGTGGTTGTTTCTTTTTTCATTATATGGAAAATTACACGAGGTTCATCTTCTATCCCCGCTCCAGAGAGATTAACAGGATCTATGATGGCTTTCAGTCTTCCACTTGTTCCTGCAACCCTTGCTCTCTTGATTCTTTCCAGTGCCGATATGTTCATGCTCAGAACCATCAGTACAGATATGGCTCAGAGTGGATGGTATGAATGGGCAGGCAGGGCCGTGTTAATCCTTACTCCGCTTACTCTTGGTTTTGGAATGGCATGGCAGAGGTACATTTTTAGGAAGAAAAAAGAAGGCGGAAGAATGGATGAACTGGGTAGAACCGGTCTTCTTTTCATGGTAACAGTTAACTGGGCTGCAATGGTTCTTGCCCTTTTGTCCAACGAAATTGTTTCGGTTTTTGGCGGAGCAGCATGGCTTCCAGCTGCAAAGGTTCTTCCATGGATTGCCGGTTCAGCAGCTATGTATGCTCTTTTTACCATATCACAGACCGCTCCACTTCTTACCGGTCAGACAAAATACATTGGGTGGATGACTGCATTTGGCGCAGTAATAAATATAGGATTTAACCTTAGGTTGATTCCCATTGCCGGAGCTGTTGGGGCAGCATTTGCCACTTTAGCCACTAATATGTTCATGGCTTTGTCTTTGTTCTGGATAGGCAGAAAAGTTTTTCCAGTAAGCTTTTTTGCAGTTGTTGTAATGGTGATTATTCCTGTGTTTTCCGGCCCGTTGTCTGGTTTGGGTCCTGGAAGCAGAATGATAACAATTCTGGCTGGAACCGCTGTGACTGTTCTGATTATTCAGGTGTTAAGATCTCTTGGTACAGGAGATGATTTGAAGACAACTGCAGGAGGTGGTGATGACTCCTGAGATAGCCGTTCAGGTTCCGGTGAAAAATGGCGGTGAAACTTTCAGGAAATTTATTAAAAGTCTGGTTAATCAGGATATTCAGGTACCCTGGGAGCTTGTGATTGTTGATGATGCAAGTGATTTGCCCTTGTTGGAAGAATTTCATGTGGAATTAGGTGAATTGCCAGATTTGTGTATTGTAAAAGTGGAGAGAATCCAACCAGGGGGCAACAGACCTGCTGCAAGAAATAGAGCATTCATGGTTTCTGAAGCAGAAGTGGCTTTGTTGATGGATGCGGATCTTGAGTTTGATTCAACCCTTCTTCGCAGACATCTAGAGGTTCGAAAAGAAACCGGAGCCCAAGTGGTGATGGGTAAACGAATCAATGCATGGAGCCAAAATGCTACTGCATGGCAGAAATGGTTTGATAGCAGGGCCATGGGTAATAAACCTTCAGGAAAATTCCCCTGGAACTATTTCATTACTGGAAATCTTTCAATAACAAACCAGCTGTTAAAAGAAGCAGGAGGGTTTGATACTGCTATAGATAGTTATGGCGGGGAAGATACTGAAATGGGTTATCGATTGAATAAGATGAGTGTTACATTCTTCTGGGAACCAACATTGTCTGTTAATCATCTGGATGATGTTTCAGTAAGAAAACATTCTGAGAAGACGCTTGAATACGGAGGAACCGGGTTAAAGTACACTCTAGAAAAACACCCTGAGATTAATGGTTTGCTTGGTAGCAGATGGATAGAACCTGTTTTTGCAAAACCGTCACATCTTTGTTTTATAAGACTTTTAACTGGTTTCGCCCTTCTTGGGCCAGTATACAGAACATTACTGACCGTTGCCGAGAAATACGGAAAACCTTCTATTCTTTTTACATATCTTGCTGTAGGTGCATCTCTTATGGGTCTAAGCGGAAAAGATTATCATAAATGATTAACCAGCATGTTATATCAATTGATCCTGAAAAATTTAAAGTAATTAATCTTTCTGATTACACCACATGGGGAATAGGTGGCCCATCTGCTTCTGTTGTGGTAAGAACTGAAAATGAACTTGTTGATACGGTTGGTTTTTTGAATGAAGAATCGATTCCCTGGATAGTTTTAGGAAGAGGCTCTAATATGCTTGCACCAACCGAGGGTTGGTCTGGTGTGGTAATTTTCCTTAAAGGACATTTCAGTGAATATTTTTTCAAAGAAGAAAGACTCACTGCAGGCGGTGGGGCACATCTGCCTTCAGTGGCTGGTGCAGCTTGCACTAAAGGGCTGGCAGGTCTTGTATTTGCAGTTGGTATTCCAGGAACAATTGGCGGTGCCGTTTACATGAATGCCGGGGCTTATGGTTCTTCAATCTCTGATTTTGTTGAAAAAGTCAGGGTTTTTCATTCCAATGGTTTAATTGAGTATCTTACACCAGAAGAATGCGGTTTTAAATACAGGTTCAGCTCATTTCAAAAGTCCGATTCTATTGTTCTGAGCGCAGAGTTGAAACTGTTTAAAAATCAGAAGAGCAGTAAAAAACTTCGAAGAGAGGTTAGAGAAATTCTTCAACTAAGAAGATTGAAATTTCCTCTTCATGCTCCTAATGCTGGAAGTGTATTTCGCCGACCTGATTTTGGCCCGCCGCCTGGTAAGTTGATTGAAGATAATGGCTTAAAGGGTTATACCATAGGAGGGGCAATGGTGTCTCGAGTTCATGCAAATTTCATAGAGAATACAGGGCGAGCTACAAGTTCTGATGTTATGAATTTGATAGAACTAATTATAAATGAAGTTGAAAAAGCAAGTGGAATTACACTGGTAAGAGAAATCAGGAAATTGGGAGAGCAGATTTGAGTAGAAAAGTTGGTGATTTCACCCTGGAAAGCGGTTCAATTCTTGTCACCGGTGCAGGAGGTTTTGTCGGCCAGCGGTTAATGGAATTATTTGATCTTGGTCCCGGAGACATTGCTGCTGATTTTTCAGATGATTTTACAGCACCAGCAGGTGTAAGAAAAATTGTATGGAAACTTCCAGGCCCACCACCAGCCTCTCTCGGCCAGGTAAAGTATGTGATTCATCTTGCGGGTTTAAGCTCAGTGGCTCATTCTCGTTCAATGGCAGATAAAGTCTTAAGTGTAAATACAAAAGGTACTTTAAGTATTGTTGATTGGATTAAACAAAGATCACCGGATGCAATCCTTCTGCTGGCCAGTTCTGCTGAAGTTTACCGAGTTTCATCAAAAAAATTAGATGAGATGTCTTTTATAGAACCCCAAAGTCCCTACGGAACAAGTAAGCAAAAAGCCGAGGAAATTCTTAAAAATTCTGGAGTTAAGTATTTGATTTCCCGTTCTTTTCCCCATTATGGTCCAGGGCAGTCTGGCGCTTTTGTTTTACCATCTTTTTGCAAAAGGATTATTTATACACAAATTTCCGGGGACAGAAAAATAACCACAGGAAACCTTTCTGCTATAAGAGACTACCTTTATATAGATGATGTGATATATGCTTATGCCTGCCTTCTTGCAAAAGGCTTGACAGGAAGTATTTACAATGTGTGTTCCAGTGAAGGAATTTCTATTGGCATGCTTTTGTCGCGTATTATTAAAATTTCTCAATTCGATATTGAAACGGTTACAGATCCTCGCCTTCTTCGTGAAAAAGATCAGTTTTGCCAGATTGGCAGTAATGAAAAACTGAAATCTCTTGGATGGACCATGAAGGTTCCTCTTGAATTAGGTCTTTTGAAGCTTTATCAGTGGTGGGAGCAGAGACTATGAGTTTAAATTTAGTATTAATTTTTACCGCACTTTTTGGAAGAATAACCGAATGGCAGCATTTTCCCCATTACGGAGGTGGAAATGAAATTATTGCGCACAATGATTTGATTATCGCTGCAACTTCTGGTGGATTACTTTTTTCACATTTTTCAGAACCTCTTGAAGAGCTGGTTGTTGATTCAGGTTGGACTGCACCGGGGAAACTTTCCTACGATAGAGTTTCTCATGTTACTTTTGATGATTCTGAAAATATGTGGGTTTCTTTGAATGGTGGCGGAATTGATATGTTTTCTGCAACAGGTCAAAGAATCCATTTTAACCAAATTGATGGTCTTCCATTAAATCTTGGAATCAATCAGACATATCCGGATTCTGTTGTTTACGCAGCAACAACACAGGGGTTATGCATTCGAGAAGTTGGTTTTTTTGAAACCTTTAATACACTGTCTACAAATGGTGGGCTTCCTTCAGATAACATCACATGTATTTCACCATCTGATTCAGGATTGTATGTTGGCACAACCGCCGGATTGGTATTTTTACCACAATCTGCCGACCCTGAATTGAAAAGCTCCTGGATAATGCAGAACATTGATCCGGTTTCTGTTATAACCATGGAGTGGCAGAATGATACTTTGTGGGTTGCAACCACTGCAGGGTTGTTTTTTAAACCTGCAACACAGCCATGGGAACAGGATATTCTTTTCCCTGGTAGCGCTATTTCTTCACTGGCCTGGGGGGCTGGAGGTCTGGCAGTTGGTTGTACCAATCAGAGTTTTATTCTTTTTGAAGGAACTTGGCAGAATTATAGTTCCAACTTGTACGGGAATGCTTTAACAGGCCTAGTCTGGCATGAAAACAGGTTGTGTGGGGTTTTGGCGAATACATACTCAGATAACAGACTTTCCGGTGCAGGTCTGACTCTTCTTCTGCAGAATGGTTCCTGGCGTAGAACATTTCCAGAAGCAGGACCTGTTTCAAATGATTTAAGAGACTGTACAATCCTTCCAGACGGCAGCGTGTGGGTCTCTAGCAACAGAGCTGGAGCTTCAGTTTACAATAACGGAGAATGGTTGTCATTGAATCAGTATCTGACAAATATCAATCAGTGTTTTGCCATCTGTCCTTCTGGCAGCGGTGTGTTTATTTCTTCAATAGGTCACGGTATTGACTGGCTTTCATGGCAGAACGAAATGATTGAAAAAACCATACATTTCACCAGCGAAGATGGTCTGTTGAATAACCGTGTGTTTTGTGCTGTCCAAGGAGATGATAATACCGTGTGGTTCGGGCACAGAACTCTTGATGAAACTGAATCTAGCGGTGTGACAAGGCTGAGTTGGAACCCAGGAGATGTAACATCAACTTCTTTTGTGAGAATTACAGGTGCAGATGGGTTGCCAAGCAAAGAAGTTAATACAGTACAACCTGTTGGTGGAAGATATTGCTGGGTGGGAACAGATGGTGGGCTTGCTTATGTTGATGGAGATTTTCAAATTGTAAGGGAAACTTACACAGCTCTTGATGGGCTTCCATCGTCATTTGTTACCGCTCTTGCCATGGATAGATCCGGTACTCTTTTTATTGGAACAGCTTCCGGTTTATCGTATCTTCATAACAGTATAATAACCAGAGTTGATGGTATTGATGAGGGAATTAATGCTCTTGTATGTGACGCTCTGGGAAGTGTTTGGGTTTCAACTGATAATGGGTTGAAACGATTTTTTATAAACTCAGGAGTTATTGAAGAATACAACACATTTAACAGCCATCTACCAGACTGCGCAATTAATTCAATGAAAGTTGATACGAATGAAGGTTATTTATGGTTGGCCACAGATCATAGCTTCTGGAAAGGAATTCTGGAAACAGGTTTAGCTGGTGATGGTGCTTCTGCTGTGGTATATCCAGACCCATTCATTCCCGGCCGAGGAGACATACTTGGAATTGCAGGTATACCAGATTCTCCATCGACAATTAGAATTTTCAGCATACGAGGAGTTCTTGTTACAGAGTTTACTTCCACTGGCCTTGATGATATAACATGGAACGGATTGGATGCCAGCGGAAACCTTGTGGCTTCAGGTGTATATTACTTACAGATTGAACAGGATGATTCAGCCACAGAGTTACTTAAATTTGCATTGGTCAGATAGGGGTTTATTATGAAAGGCGTTGTATTGGCAGGTGGCCTTGGTACAAGATTAAGACCGCTAACGAGCATTACAAATAAACATCTTCTTCCTGTATATGACAGGCCCATGATTTTTTATCCTTTGCAAACCCTGGCAGATGCTGGTATTAAAGATGTTATGGTGGTCACAGGCGGGAACAGTGCAGGAAGTTTTATGCATTTACTGGGCGATGGCAAACAATTTGGATTTCATAGTTTGAATTATGCATATCAGACCGGTGAAGGTGGAATTGCTCAGGCTATTGGGTTGGCAAAAGCTTTTGTAGGTAATGAAAAATTTGTGGTGATTCTTGGTGATAATATTTTAGAAAATTCTATTGCAAAATTTGTCGATTCCTTTAAAGAGCAAGTTTCAGGAGCAAGAATTTTGTACAAAGAGGTGGCTGACCCAAGAGATTACGGGGTGGCTGAAATAATTCAGGGTAAAGTGGTTTCCATTGTGGAAAAACCAAAGAACCCTAAAAGTAATTATGCAGTCATTGGTGTGTATATGTTTGACAATAAAGCGTTTGATATAATTAAAGAATTGTTACCCTCCGGTAGAGGTGAGCTTGAAGTAACAGACCTGAATAATGCCTATATTCACAAAGGCGAGATGCAGGCTGATCAGATTACCGGCTGGTGGTCTGATTGTGGTGCTAGTATTGATAATCTTCTTGAAGCAAACAACAGAGCAGCAGAGATAAGAAAGGGAATTTAATGAGAGTTCTTGTCACAGGTGGAGTGGGTTTCATAGGTACAAATTTTGTAAAATATGTAATGTCTAACAGACCTGATTGGTCTGTAACTGTTTTAGATAAACTTACCTATGCTGGACGGCAAGAAAATCTATCTGAGTTCGAAAATTCAGACAGGTACAGTTTTGTCAAAGGGGATATATGTGATGCTGCTGTGGTAAGCAGGGTTATGCCTGGTTGTGATGTTGTTGTTAATTTTGCTGCAGAAACCCATGTGGATCGTTCAATAGATGATCCGGCATCTTTTGTTAGAACGGATGTTGAAGGGGTAAGAGTTCTTCTTGAAGAATTTAAAAAAGACAACACAAGGAAAGTTTTCTTACAAATTTCCACCGATGAAGTTTATGGAAGTGTTGAAACCGGCCGATCCAGCGAGTCTGATGCTCTTGACCCGAGAAGCCCATATTCTGCTTCAAAAGCAGGCGGTGAACTTTTGGCTATGAGTTATTTTACCACCTTTGGTGTGCCGGTAATTATTACCCGAGCTTCAAACAACTATGGACCTTTTCAGTATCCTGAAAAACTTATTCCACTTTTTATAACAAATGCTTTCCAGGGTGAAAAACTTCCCTTGTACGGTGATGGTGGGAATATGCGTGACTGGATGTTTGTTACAGATCATTGCAGTGCTCTTGTTGCTGCAATTGAGAAGGGGCGACCTGGTCGGATTTATAATGTGGGAGATGGTCAAGAAAAAACAAATAAGGAAGTAACATTTGCTATTCTCGAGGCAACCGGTTCTGACTCTGATCTTATTAGATTTGTTGAAGATAGATTGGGTCATGATCGTAGATATGCAGTTGATGTTTCCAGAGCAGCTTCTGAGCTTGACTGGAAACCGGAAATAGATTTTGAAACAGGTCTGGCTCTCACTGTAAACTGGTACAGAGCTAATGCTCAGTGGTGGCAGTCAATTAAGTCTGGCGAATTTCGCGAGTATTATAAAAAAATGTACTCCGCAAGGCTTGAAAACTCTGAAAGGAACCAGTAATGAGAATACTTGTAACTGGCGGAGCAGGTTTTATAGGTAGTCACCTTAGTGACAGATTACTTGAAAAAGGACATTCAGTAATTGCTCTTGATAATCTTCTAACAGGAAGCACAGACAACATAGCACATCTGGCGGGTAATCCAGATTTTCAGTTTATTCATCATGATGTTACAGAGTACATTTTTATTCCAGGAAAAATTGATTTTATTTTTCATTTGGCTTCACCAGCCAGTCCTATTGATTACCTCATGTATCCTATACAAACTCTAAAAGTTGGTGCTCTTGGTACCCATAAAGCACTTGGTCTTGCAAAAGAAAAAGGCGCTGGTCTTCTTCTTGCATCCACTAGTGAGGTTTATGGAGATCCTCTTGTACACCCTCAGCCTGAAAGTTACTGGGGTAATGTGAACCCTGTGGGGCCAAGAGGGGTATACGATGAAGCTAAAAGATTTGCAGAGGCAATGGTTTTTGCATATCACCGTACCCATGGAGTGGATACAAGAATTGCTCGTATTTTTAATACATACGGCCCTAGGAACAGAGCTGATGATGGCAGAGTTGTGCCATCTTTTGTGTGCCAAGCCATTAGAGGTGAAGACCTTACAATATTCGGCGATGGAGGTCAGACCAGAAGTTTCTGTTTTGTTTCAGATACAGTGAATGGTCTTATTGCTCTTATGGAGAGCGGCCATCACGAACCAGTTAACATAGGTAATCCCAACGAGATGACAGTTAAAGAATTTGCTTTAGAGGTTATCAGACTTGCTGGAAGCAGTAGCTCTCTCACTAACCGAGACTTGCCGGTTGATGATCCAAAGGTGAGAAAACCTGATATTTCTAAGGCAAGAACAATTCTTAAGTGGGAACCTAAAGTTTCACTTGAAGATGGTTTGAAAGAAACAATAGATTATTTCCGAAGGACCATTAGATAATGCTTTTGCTTTTACTGATAGCTCTAGGGGATTATTCAGGAAGTATTGTACCCAGTTCCGATGGTCTGAGTCAGGAATACACAATCTTTGAGTCGGTAAGTCGTGATGAATACATTTTGGGAGCAGGCGATGTTCTGCAATTGGTGGTTGAAGGTGGAACCAGTGAGGTTATGACTATTTCTGGTTTGCCTTCTATTAGCAGTTGCATGGTTTCTAGTGACGGTGTAATACAGATATCTGGAATCGGTCAACTTGATGTATCTGGACTGACAATTAATCAGGCTGATGAAGCACTTCAAAGATTAACAGCATTGTACTACAATCGTATTTCTATCGGTTTAAGCCTTTACCAACCAAGAACAGTAAAGCTATGGATTACCGGAATGGTGATGCAGCCGGGGCAGTACACCATGTATGCAGTTAATCGGGTAAGTGACCTTGTTAACTCTGCTGGAGGAATGTCTGCTTACTCTTCAAGGACCGGTTGGATGGTAACTGCTGAAGGAGATTCTATAGATGTGAATCTTCACTTTGACCCTGCCACCGGTAGACCTGTTTCCGATCCATTTGTTCATGGAGGAGCCGGTGTTTCATTTCAACTGGTGAGAAATCCTGTTTATGTATTAAGACCAGGAGTACGAAACTATACCGATGCTTATGCAGTTCCAGAAGTGGAAACATGGGAAGCTTTTGGAAATGAAACCCTTGAAGAATTAATGTATAGAATAGGTGGAATCACAGGTGATGTTGACCTTGCCCGAAGTACTTTGATTACTCAACACGGATCTTCTGCTATATGGGTTGCAGATCTGGGTTTTTCTCAATCTATTGTAGAAGCCGGAGATACCCTTCGTTTGGTTGTGCAGGGCAATGATATATATGTTGCAGGTGCCGTACACCAAAGGGGCATCATATCTTACACCCCTGGTGCTACAGTTAGTTTTTATGTTGACAGAGCTGGCGGAAAAGTCTACAATGGAAACATTGGAGGAACCACTGTTACAAGAGATGGTGTTCTTATGGCCACAGGAGAAGATGCTCTTGATCTGGAAGCTCTTCCTGGCGATGTTATTGAAGTGCCTTATAGCTGGGTGGCCCAGCATGCTCAGGAAATTGGAATACTGGCTACAGTTGTTGGCATTACTTCCGTTATCATAAACTGGTCGAGGTAGGTAGGTTAATGGCAGATATTACGCTTTCGGAAAAGTTCATAAGCAGGGTAATCAAGCAGATAGTTTTAAATGCAAAGCGTATTGTTGTTCTTTGCTTTTTAGTTGCAGTTTTTTCTTCCGTTTGGGCGCTGACTAGAACAGCCCGATGGAGTGCATGGGCGGCAGCTATTGTTCCTGGTTCAACTTCTTCTTCTCTTTCTGCCATGGCTGGGGCTTTAGGGCTTGGTGATGCTGTAGGAGCGGTAAGTTCAGTTGGCTCAGGCATTTTGCCACAACCTGCCAGCATTGATATTACACTTGCTACACAGATTCTTGGTTCACGCAGGGTTCAGGAAAGAATGATTCTCGAGTACGATTTGATCAACAGATACAAAGCTATCAGCATGGAAAGAGCTACAAAAAAATTCGGTGATCGATTTTCTGTTTCCCTTTCACCAGAGGGTATAATTTTTATTACAGTGGAGGGCAGCACTAGAACAGAAGCTGCTGCAATGGTAAATGATGTTATTCGATTTGCAAATGAGGAACTTTCCACACTTGTAACAAGCAGGTCACGAAGAAGTCGTATTCAAACAGAAGCCACTCTCGCTATTGCATATGATTCACTTCAATCTTCCAGAAATGCCATGGAAAACTTTAGAGTCAGAACAGGTTTGATTTTTCCTGAACAGCAGGCCACAAGCATGATGGATGTTATGGCTGCCATTGAAGGGGAGATGGTTTCAGCAGGAGCTTTGCTTTCTGGGCTTTCAGGAAATCTATCTTCCAGAAGTGCTATATACGTACAGGCAAGTGCTCAGTACAGGTATCTTGAGAATGCTTTAAGGGTTCGGTCAACTGTTGGAGATTCTCTTAGCATTTTTCCTGTGATGGATAGTATGCCGTCTTTCTTAAGGGAATACGAGGCACTGTTAGCTAATGTGGAAACCAGAACAGCTGTTTACCTGTTAATAAGGCAGGAGCTGGAAAATCTGCGAATTGAAGAATTCAGAGACAGCCCGACAATCGAAGTGATTGTTCCACCCACACCTGAATTTTTAAGATCATATCCCAAACGGGCAGTTATGGTGATTACACATACATTCATTGCTTTTGTTTTATGTATTGTCTGGCTTACTTTTCTCACATGGTTCAGGTCTGTGCTTGCTTCACCGGAATCAGGACCTTTTGTCAGGGATATAATGGCAGAATTTAAAAATCAGTTTAGGTTGAGCAGGCAGAAGAATGGCTCTGCGAAAAAGTAAAACATTCAAAATAGGTTTGCCAGCTCTTATAAGCCAGGGTTCACTTGGGTTATGGGGAATTGTTTCAATCCTTATTGCAAGAAGCCTTGCTGATCAGGCTTATGCAACATACGCTCTGGCACGGTCTATTGAGATGTTTGCAGGTTTGCTTGGAGGCGGTTTTGTTCTTCAGGCGTTACTGAAACTTGGTAGCGAAAAACCGGGGAAAGATACATCAGCCTTGGCAAATACCGCCATTCTTGTCACTATAACCTTTAGTTTTCTTATCTCTGCTCTTCTTCTGCTTTTTGGTAATTATCTTGATTCATTTTACCCGGACATAGAGCTTCATGGAATATTACCCCTGATTGTTTTGGTTGTAATTACAGGTTCTTTAGCACACATACCTAGAAACCTTCTTCTTACCAGATTGAATACTTCCAGTGTGATGTGGGCTGATCTTCTATCTTTTATTATTCGAGGTGGTATTGTTGGCTGGCTGATTTACACCGGAGTACTTACCGGTGCAGCTCAGGTATTAAAAGCCACTGCTTTTGCGAATTTAGGGGCATTTGTTTTAAACGCATGGAATGTGAGAAACATATTTGAACCGTCTGCAGGAGTAAATTGGATTGCATTAAAGAGAGTTCTTAAGTTTGCAGCATATTCTCTAGGAACTAGTTTTGCAGGTTTTATTTACACAAGAACAGATATTTTAATGCTTGGCAAACTGGCTCCTGCTGCTGATGTTGCAGCATATAGTGCTTCCAGGGCACTGACAGCAATGGTAGTTATGGTAACCGCTGCTGCTAATATGGTTCTTATGCCTTCAGTATCTCGTGATTGGACAAGTGGGTTAAAAAAATCAGTTATAAAAAGATCCATGAAAGCCATAGGAATTGTTCAGCTGATACAGTTACCGGTGGTTGTGGCACTTGTTGTTTTTCCAAAGCAGATAATTGATATTGTTTATCAGGGAAAGTATTCTGAGAACTGGCCAATACTGGCAATTTTAGGGGGATTGGCTCTCGTAAGACCTTTTGGAAGTATCTTCTCTACTGTCAGTGCTGCAATGAATAAACCTCAGTATTCTTTCTGGTGTATTTTGCTTTCTGCTGTGGTGAATGTTACACTGAATATTTATCTTATTCCTTCAATGGGGGGGATAGGGGCTGCATGGGCCACTGTGGCCGCTGTCGTTTCCGGCGCTGTTGCTGTTATGTATTTATCCATCAGACACTGGAGGAAAGAAAGTGAATCCACTTAATCCTGTTGTAATAGTTGATGATGAAGATGACATACGAGAGCTGGTTGAACTGCACTTAAAAAGGGCTGGTTACTCCACGGTATCTTTTGAAAATGGTACTGATTTTTTCAACTGGTTGTCTCTTGATAAAACCCCTTCTCTTTGTATTCTTGATATTATGCTTCCTGATATGCAGGGCACAGATATCTGTATTCAGTTAAGAAAATCAGATAATTTCAGTGATGTACCGGTTATAATGCTTTCAGCTTTAGGTGATGAAATTGACAAAGTAACAGGGCTTGAGCTTGGCGCAGATGATTATGTGACAAAACCGTTTAGTCCAAGAGAACTAATTGCCAGGGTAAGATCTGTTTTAAGGCGACACATACCGAAACAGAAATCAAAATCAGTAATACAGTATGGACCAATTGAAATGGATACAGAAACTTTTCGCTTAAAGGTAAATGGTAATAACACAGATATGACTTCCACAGAATTTACCATTCTTCGTATTCTTCTTGAAGGCAGAGGCAAGGTTTTCTCAAGAGCAAAACTTTTAAACATTTTATGGGGTGGCGAGAAATTTGTTTTTGAACGAACCATAGATGTCCACATAAGAAACATCAGAGAGAAATTGGGAACATCTTCATCCATAATTCAGAATGTACGGGGTATAGGTTACAGAGCAGAGAGTCCAGATGAAATTTAACAAAGCACCGACACTGCTCAGTTCCATTCTTAGAGGTTATGCATGGATGATTCTTTTGATTACTCTAGGGACTTCTGCTGTTATTTTTACAACATTCAGAGCAGCTTTTAGGGAACGGGCGTTGGAAGATCTTACCAGATCAGCTTATGCTTTGGTTCCAATGGTGCAATATAATTTTGCAGATACTGCTTCAAATAATCTTGATTCTCTGGTTGATTTTATTGCTCCTAATATGGGTACTCGAATTACAGTTATTGGTCGTGACGGTTGGGTTTTTGCTGATAGTGAAAAAGATCCAAGTGATATGGAGAACCATAGAACACGAGTTGAAGTTATAACGGCCTTTAACGGTTTAGCTGGTAAGTCAGTAAGATACAGTGAGACTCTTGGTCGAGAAATGCTGTATACCGCTGTTCCAGTCACTGATGGGGATTCTATTGTAGCTGTGGTAAGGACCAGCCTTTTTTTCGATAGTTACTCTGCTGCCATTAGCCCTATAGTTAAAGAAATGTTTGTCATAATGCTTGTGGCTCTGGGAATTGCTGTATTAAGCGGGTGGATAATTTCAAGAAGAATAGCAAACCCCATGAGCAATCTTGCTGATGTAGCAGACCGTGTTAGAGATGGAGATTTGGGGGCAAGAGCAGCGCCTGGTCATACTCGTGAGCACAATAGTCTTTCTTTTTCTCTTAATGAAACTCTGGCAAAAAATGAAGAGTTGATTTTTGACCTTTCCCAATCTAACAATCGAAGCAGAGCAATTCTGCAATCTATGGTTGAGGGAATTGCTGTGGTTTCCCAACACAAAACAGTGCTTCTTATGAACGATTCATTCAAAGATATTTTTGGCATAGATAACTCTGAAGGTCAGATTCCGTCTGAGCTTTTATTTTTGATTGAGCAGAGTGAGAACGGTGGTTTTATCAAATTTGAAGGAAAAACAATAACATATCTTAAAGCACCGGTTGAAGGTTCTAAGGATTTTGTATTCTCTTTCAGAGATGTAACTAAGGAAACTCAGCTTTCTGAAATGAAAAAGAATTTTGTATCAAATGTATCCCATGAGTTACGAACTCCTCTTACTGCCATTAAGGGTTACGGTGATACGCTGAAAGACGAGGTGGAAGAAGGGTCTGACGCTAACCGTTATCTTGATGTAATACTAAGAAATACCGATAGATTGATCGCTCTAGTGGCAGACATTCAAACACTTAGTGAAATAGAGGCTGGGGCAGATTTTCTTCGGATAGAAAGTTTTTCCGTTAGTGAAATTTTTGAAACGGTGATGCCTCTTTTTTCTGCAAGGTCAAAGAGCAAAAAAATACCAATATCTCTTGTTCAAACAAAAGATGATATAATCATAAAAGCAGATCGATATAGGATAGAGCAGGTTTTTGTAAATCTTATTGATAACGCTCTGAAGTATACTGAAAAGGGCTCAATTGAAGTACGGGCTTCAACCAGGGGCAATCTAGCTGTTTTTGCAATATCTGATTCAGGTCGGGGTATTCCCAAGGAAGCCATTCCTAGAATTTTTGAAAGATTTTTTGTGGTGGATAGATCAAGATCCAGAAAAATGGGTGGCACTGGTTTGGGCCTTGCCATAACAAGACATATTATTGAAGCCCACGGTGGAACGATAAGTGTATCAAGTACTTTGGGGCAAGGTTCAATCTTTTTGTTTACAATTCCGACTTTTAATTAGCTTGGGAGGCTGCTGTCACTCCCATTTGCTGCAGGGTTTCTTCAGTAAGCAGATCTGAAGCATTATCTCCTGAATTGAACACGATAGTAGTGTCTGCGTATGTAACTGAGAGTCTATAAGTGTTGCCACTAACTGCGTAATCTATGTATAGATCATCTTCCCCAAGAAAAGCTTCTTCGTCCTGGGGTAGATGGCTGTATTGTTGTTCATAAGCATTAAGTTGGGCAATTACCATAAACAGATAACCATCCATATTGCGATTGAGCTCTTCGTCAGTGATTTCTGGTGGTTGGTTCATAGCTTTGAGTTCGTAGTAGCTGTTTATGCCAACAGAAATGCAAACAACAAATAGAACAATAACAGCAATCAGTTTGCCTTTATGAGATTTGGACTTGCTTTTCTTGATTTCTTTGTTGGAATCATTTTGTTTGACGATGTCTTCTGCAATATCAAATTTATTTGTATCCAATTTTAGATAACTCCATCATCTGGAATGAATGCGATGACAAATGTATAATTATTCCCCAGCGAATATGTAAATGGACCTTGATAAATTTCGTCAATGGCATTTATTAAAGCCATGTCTTTGGTTGTCACAGATATTCCATATAAAATTCCGGTAAAACTGTGTTTGGGTCTTCCATCAATTACCCAGTTGTCCCAGTCATACAATACCGCCATGGATGGATTTAAGTTAAAAGCAAAATCTTCAGAAAGATATGGTCTTAACTCCCTGGGGATGCGCCCCGGCCCTCTGTCTGGTGGGTACTCACCAGATTCCATGAGGTACATTTGAACAGCAAGCCAGATAGTTCGGTAGTCAGATACGATACGAGCAGCTTGTGCCTTTTTGGTAATATTTACATATTTTGGTATTGCAATGCCTGCAAGTATGCCAATTATAAGAACCACTATCATTAATTCAATAAGAGTAAAACCTTTACGCATCACTACACTTCCTTTCTTACTTACTTAAAGTATACGCAAAACTGCTTTGTTTGCAAATGCCAGAATCTTATTTTCGGTCAAACACCTAGAAGTTTTTGCCCAATCATTCCCACAAGAAAGCCCAGATTAGCCCCAAGTGCTGGCAACCAGTTTTTCTCTATTCTTGACATTGGGGCAATGTCTTGAAAAACCAGATAAAGAATGCCACCACTTGAAATAAGCATTAATGATGCAGTGAGTTGGGGTAGGTCTCTCAAAAATGCATAACCCAAGAGAGCTGCAAAAATCCCTGAAAAGCTCAGAAGAAAAAGTATAATGAGGCATTTTCTTGAAGAATAACCGGTTGTACGAAGATCTCTGTATGAGTTGAAGGATTCTGGCAGGTTCTGAAGGCCTATAAAGATTGCCAGAAGTAATCCAAGATTATGATCTATGGCGAATACTGCACCTAAGGCTATGGCTTCTGGAACAAAATCCATCAACATCGCCAGTACTTGCGAAAGGCTGCCACCTTTTTTTTCTATGTATCTATCGATGAAGAAGAAAAGAACAGCACCTCCGAAAAAAAGTACCGACATGGGTATAACTGACATTGAAGACATCCCCTGGGGTACCAGTACAAAGGCAATCGCTGCTACTATTATTCCACCACCGAATGCTATTGATGTATGAATTATTTCTTCTTTAATAATGCCCTGCTTGAAATGCTTCTCAAAGGCTTTTGAAATTAGACCTCCCAAAAATACAGTGATTCCTGACAGAGATGAGTACAGTACTATTTTAAATATGTCGTGCATTTATTCTCCAGATACTGTGGTTGGAAGTTCTTTGTAAAAATACAAAGAATTTAAATCTGCGCAAAGGCTGAATTTTTTACGGCTTATCTCTTGCCCATTAATATATATCCCTAAAAAGTGAGTTCCTGTATAATACTTACGAGTTGATATTATTTTGAAGTTATGAGTTTTTTTAATAGTTTTTTTATGACTGCTGTTGTTTGACTCAGAGTGTATGAATGTTTTTGGGGAGAGTTTGCCATTCTTTTTAACAAAATCGATGACATACTCAATTCTCAATTTTCCAAGTGGTTTGGTTGGGGAAAAAAGAGAGAATGAAAAACTAAACTCGGAACCGATAGCCACTGTTTCTTGAACAAAAAAATCGATAATACTAATGTGTTCAGGATCGTTGAACCCGAATAATTTTAGTATTTTTGAATCACCCTGTTTAAGAAGGGTACGGCAGCCATGTTTAACTACTCGATCAATCTTTTTGTTTTTACCAAACCACTCAAGAGATAGATTTATAACAATTTCAGGATTATCTTTCGATATGTCATTAAGATTGTTTGCCACGCTTCTTCGTACATAATCACTTTGGTCATTTTTCAGTATTTCCAGTATGGGCAGAATTGGTAATGGATTTGCTTTAAATTCAGGAAGAGCCATTGCCCATGGCAGTCGAGGGCGGCAACCTTCTGATGCCAGTCTTCGCACATGATGATTATCTGATATTGCCCACAGCTCTAATTGATTCATCATTTTCGCACCGTAAATCTTTATGAATGGGCGAACGGCAAACTCTGAGCTTGAATACTCTGTAAAATGTTCCAACGCCTGAATGGATTCAGTAAAATAGTTCATACCATATAATTCAACAAAACCTGGGAAAAACATGTATTCAAAACCTGAGAACTCGGATGAAACATTTTTTAAAACACAAATTGCATTTACATAATCATTAGGCAGGAATTGGTGTAATGATACTGAAATATGTTTCATTCTGTCTTTCAGTTCTTTCCCATTCCAGAATTCATCAAAAACAAATTGAACAAAAGCCTGTGAATCAAACTTATCACAATGAATCGATAACTGATATGATAGAGATTCTATAAACTGAACATTGTACAAGTCTTTTAACAGTGCCCCCATGAAACTCCTTTGTTAAGGTTCCCACTTTTAGTCTAATCATTGTTTGTATTGACGCAGTGGTTAAGATACAAATTTTTCAATCACAAGTGGTTGCTGTGAGATCATTCTGCACCTGTTTTAATATGTGCTTTCGGATCAATGGTTAGGCGGAAAAATATGTATATGCTTAGATTTGCCATAAGATCAATCCACAGGTGCCGTAAATTTCTGCCTATAAGAGTATGTGCCTGATTATAACGTAGGGCATTGAACAGCTGTCTTTTTGATTATATCGTATTCCATATAAATTTTTCGATGTTGAAGTCTCTGGTTGCTTTCTGTTTGTAGAGATTGTCTAAACTCCTTGTTTCTAAACGATATTATATGTTTAATGATATAGTATTTGAGAGTTGTAAAGATTTTGAACATCAGTTCACCAGTTGACAATAAATATTATATTGTTTAATGTATAAAAAATAGAGAGAAGAGGGAGGCTTTGATATTCAGGAACTAACTGTAATGTTCGGAAGGCAAAAAGCAGGTGGTTTAGTTAAGGATGATGCTGGTTATACTTTTACATATGATGAAGAATTTCTAAACACAGGTTTGCCTATTTCTGCTTCATTCCCACTTCAAAGTCAATCTTTCCACTCTGACTCTCTTTTCCCTTTTTTTCAGGGGCTTCTTCCTGAAGGGTGGTATAATGATATTGTTTGTAAGAAACTCAAAATTGATACAGATGACAAGTTTTCTATTCTTGCAAATTCTTGTACCGATTGTATAGGTGCAGTATGGTTGAGCAGATCATTATGACAGCCTGTCCAGGATGTGGTAAACCGTCTCATGGGTGGCATGCAATTTGTCTTAAAAGATTGTTTGGGAGGGCTGAACTGCCTGATATGTCGAGTATTTACAATAGTGATATTTCTGAGCTTGCCTTACAATCTGTGGGTCACCTTTCAATATCTGGAGTTCAAGTTAAGTTAGCAGTTGGATATGAGGGAAACAAAATAATTACCCACGGGGGAAGGGGTAGCCGATACATTCTTAAACCCTCTGTTCCCCAGTGGCAGGATATGCCTCAGAACGAAAATTTGATTATGTCTCTTGCTCGAGTTGCAGGAATAAAAATCCCACCTCATGGGCTTCTTGAAAATAGTAGGAATGAATCGTTTTATATAGTAAAGCGGTTTGATAGAACCAGAACTGGTTCAAGAATACATATAGAGGATTTTTGTCAGGCAGGTAATGTTCCGAGAGAGATGAAGTATAGAAAATCAGCTGAATTCTGTGGAAAACTGATTAAAACAGTAACTACTTTTCCAAAAATAGAAATCCAGAAGTTTTTCAGATTGATTCTGTTTAATTTTCTTGTGGGTAATGGAGATGCACATCTGAAGAACTACAGCTTCATGTATCTTAAAAATAGAACTGTTTTAACACCGGCTTATGACCTTGTCTCTTCTAGTATTCTGATCCCCGGCGAAACAGCATCAGCAATTACCATAAATGGTAAAGACAATAAGTTTAGATTGAAAGATTTTAAAGCGCTTGCATCAAATATGAAAATCCCAGAGTCGCAGGTAAATCTGTTTGTAAAATTTCTTCTTGATAAACTTCCTTCCTTCTTTCAAATGATAGAAGTTGCCGAGTTTAATGCGGAGATGAAAGAGAACCTAGTGAATCTTATCAAACAAAGAGCACAAGTGCTAGTGCACTATACAGCTTAAACCTTGGTATCTTACTGGCTCTCCAGAGCCCCAGTTGCGTTACTAGTTTAATTGCATAGCGGCGCTATGCGCATTATACCGGTACATTAAGCTGTACAGTGTACTGGGAGGAGGCAGAATTTAATGAATCAGTTATCTGTAGTAATAAAAAAACTTAGAAAAGAAGCAGGTATATCACAGAAAGAATTGGCTGAGTATTCTGGAGTAGGGCTTGCACTGGTAAGGAAAATCGAACAGGGTGGTTCTACAATGCAGGTAGATAAAGTGAACCAGATTCTCTCTCTGTTTAATTATACTTTGGAAGCCGTTCCTGTTAAAGAGCTGTCTTTATAGCTTCCCATGTGGTAGTTCCAATTTGAAGGTACGAATCCAGTAGCTGCCCAGTTTTGCCATCTAGGGAAAGTCATCTTCAGCACCGGTAAAATTGTACTCTACATTGGCTGGTGCATGCTGTGGTTATGAAACGATTTCCTTCAAATAACATTGTTCAAGATGTTTTATTATACTTTTATTTGTTGAACTTTATCATCATGTATAATGGTTAGATACAATGTCTCTCCTTCTTCACATAAAAGCATGAATTCCCCAGATTGCTCATATCTTTTTCTTCGATCTACCTGGATCTCAAGTTGAGTCCCTGAGGAATCAAGCGCAAGAATATCCTTTATGGGATACAAGGGGAATTTTGAATAGTAGCTAATCTTTAATTTGTTTGGAGAAAGCCTTTCCACTGAAGCAATTTCGCAAAATTCTTGATCAGTTTGCTCAGCAAGGCTAGGCAATTGAGTTGCCCAGTTTGATAGATGATTCTCGAAGCTTGCTCCTGTTTTATCCTCTATCAATTTAGGGAAGTTTGTATCATAACCAGAATTTCTGAATAAATCGACTAGTCCATCGAAACCAATTTGCTCCTGAAAATAACCGACAAAGGACATCGATGCTTGGTAAAGAGGGTAATGCCTTTCGTTGAAGATAGTTTCATTCCAATTCTCAATTCGATGAAGGAGACCATAGAGATTCCTTTTTATAACAACAGTTGAACATGTATCCGCATGAGCAAGTTTACGGGAATAGGCTCCCACCGACTGGAAACCACAATACTGAGCAAAGCCCTCGTCAAAAAACTTCCTTATACCAAATTCACTTTGTCGTATCTTGAACCCGATGTGATTTCTTAGGAGGATATGTGTCAGCTCGTGAACTATTGCATGTTGAAGAATCTCCCTATCATTTGAAACAGGATTGTAATGCCCTACCTTCAGATAAACATCACCAAGTTGAGCATTGAAAGGGGAAGGACCAGTATCATTCATTAAGAAATAGTTCAAAACTGACTTAAAGCCAGGGAACTGGGATGATATCCATTGCTCTGCCTTTTCAATTCCGGAAATTAGATAGGACGATAGCTCAGAGATACGAGAATCGATTTGGATTTTTAGAAAATCACTTGAGTAGTTGACTTCTGCAGGTTGAAAATCACCAAGAGTGTACAATTGCCTTGCCTTCAGCTCAGGCTGAGACTGAATTTCAAACTCAAGAATTCTGGCTTTGTTAAAATCGCCCATATGCAGATTAAGCATAATCAGATGATTCGTGTATCTCAGCTTGCGTTTTGGATCTCTCAAGAATCGTTTAATAATTCCTAGTAGAGCAAGTCCAAGAGCTCTGAGCTTTTGTGAATAAGCCAATCTGAATATTGATGAATCTATTTTAGAAGCGATTGAGATATGCTTTCTCCCATCTTATAACAATCATCGTAACCAGCGCCGGTTCATACGGTGGTTATATGTTTTATTTCTTTGGCTTCTCGACAACAAGCACAAGGTCGGGATTCCCCGATTCTTTTCGCTGAGTGCGAACACCCGTTTTTCGATCTCGAGTCCCTTGGTCTTCGACCTCGAAGTGGCGCTTTGCGACTCCTCGAAGGAAGCGTCCCAGTACATCGCCTCCGGTGACGATCCATCGATCGGTAGAAGTCCAGATCAAAGCGACATCAACATCAATGACATCATCCTGTGGGTTCACCGCGTGAACGCAAAACAGGCTTACCACTTCCCCCAGGCTGGTATCTGGATCATGATATACACGGACTGTGAACGTGTGATCATGGGGATTAAATTGAGCATCCTTGCCCGAAACCGACATGGCGTACGCGGATCGGACAAACCCGTCCACATCCAGCAGGGACCGGGGTTTCCCCGTCTTCGCATCGGTCAGAACGAACCATGGATGTGCAGCGTTCGACAGGGTCTCGCGGATAAATTCGCCAATCTCCGGAAAGACCGGACGTTCACTTCTGAACTCCAGCGGTATGATTGTCATCGGGTCCAGTAACTTCCCCGCTTCTCTCGCGGGTTCATCGTCTGCCCTGGCTGCATTCATGAGCGTCATAAGTTCGACAGGATCCAGCGTGTGCTTGCGGTGGCGTATCGACTTGCCTTGCCACTCCTCCAGTTCCAGTTCCAGATCGGACAGGAGATCGCGCTCGTCGAGACGCTTTATCGGATTCTTCCCGTACAAGGCGTCGACACCCCGGGCCAGAGGATACGAGATCGGGCTGGTAATCCATTTCAGTACCCATATAAGGGGGGAGAACATGTAGCAGATGCGTCCAGCGTAACGGAGGAATGTGGCTTGGGCGAAGAACTCTCCGAAAACGGTTATGCTCAGGACGGGCATCACGACCGCAAGAACCCCTATGAAGAGTACATCGCTCAGCTGACTGAGGTACACGCCGAAGCCGACGTTGGTGAAGAGAATTGACGCAAGAGTCCAGTTTGGGTTGCGCAGGTGCTCGAGCAGCGCGCTGGCGCGCATGGCTTGGAGAGCCGCGGGGGTACCCTCAGTAGCATTTCGCCCTCGCCAAATCATCTTTCGCAGATCACGTCGGGAGAGCGCAAAGTATGCTACGTTTGCCCCCGAACAGACAGCATAACCGCAAAGAAAGATGGCCCACGACATCCAGCGGAGTTCTACTGTCATACCGGCGATGGAAACCTGTTTCGCCACGAGCCCGACAACTGCCAGCGCTATGCCGATCAGTGCCGTTATTAAGATCAGTATACGCAGTTTCATACTGGTGCGGCTAACTCCTATCGTTTTTCGTTTCAAGCCCAACGATTAAGGATTTGTAGCGCACCACGGTGCGCAGCAATCCGTTGTTGAATTTTTATTTGCCTTAAATAATAGTTTCTAAGGCAGATGATATTCAATTTAAGTTTGAATCACAAGAGCAAGCAAGTCAAGTATTTTGTTCGGATCTCTTTATCTCGATGATGTAGCCCATTTGTGCTATATCTGTATCGGGAGGTAAACATGAGTAAAACAGCAACAGTGAGAGCACGTATCACTGGACAGATCAAAAGATGAAAGTGCATAATTTCATCTGTGTAATGGGTTATCAACTTGCTACAATTTTGCTGAGTGAATCACGAAAGAAAGCCGGATTTACCGGTTCAATGCAAACTTTGTTAACTACTTTCAATAATGTTCGTCTCGCTCTTGTATTTGAGAAAAAGAAAAAAAGAATGGTAACAGAAAAGTCACATACAAATTAGAAGAGCTTTCAAAGAAAGAAGAAAAGCTAATGACTTCATTGGGGTTACAAAAACTCCACAAGAAAAAGATCAAAATTGGTGGGGTTGGTGTATACAAATGACACAGACCTATTTTAATCTATACCAACATTTTAAGTGGAAAGAAGCAGGGGTTTATAGTAAACTCACGCTAGTTGCTTTCTACTTGAATACTGTGTTTTTAGATGAAACCGGCGAAGTCAGGGAAATCTTGACAAAAAATTTAGATTTCGTATTGTTTTAGTATGATAATCGAAGATAAATGAATTCCCTAACTGATTTTGCAAACGGAGAAAACAAATGAAGTATATTCTTATTTCTGTAGCATTAATGGTATCAATTTGTGCAATAGCACAATCAGAACTTGAAAGAATTGAGTTACCAACTCCTGAAGTGACAGGTGGAAATCCTTTAATGGAAGTACTTGCTTCTAGGCAATCAAACAGAGAATTTAATTCTGAAGTGTCTTTATCGGAACAGGCCATTTCCAACCTTCTTTGGGCTGGTTTTGGAGTAAACAGAATTGAGACCGGTCAAAGAACCGCTCCATCTGCTTTAGGTGCGAATGTAGTTGATATTTATCTAGCAACTGCAGAAGGTGTTTTTATATTTGATGCTGAAGATCATTGTTTATTCAAGCTGAATTCTGAAGATATAAGAGAATTCACAGGAAACCAGGAATTTACTCAGACAGCTCCTGTTAATCTGATCTATGTTGCAAAATACGACAGAATGCCTGAGCAATTTATAGAATTTCAGGAGTTTTATGCAGCAGCAGATGTTGGTTTCATCAGTCAGAATATCTACCTGTTCTGCAGTTCAGAAGGATTGGCAACAGTTGTTCTTGCATGGATTGATTATCAATTACTTGCAGAAAAAATAAATTTGCCCGAGAATTCTCAAATCCTATTAACACAACCGGTTGGATATCCAGTTCAATAGAAACCTTATTCTCTCTTGAATTTCCATTCCTACAATTTCAAACTATCAGGTTATACATCTGATGCTTGTGTGAGTGTCATTGTCTTGTTCCTGCGGGATGACAAACAAATGGCTCAAAGAACGGGGATTGATTTCAATTAAGGATCAGTGGGTGAAAATTCACTACTCGGCCGCACCTATGCACTGTGCTGTAAATCCTCTGAACCCCACATGAGGTGTGAGGCGCTGTTATGTGCAAATTTTAAGTCTTCATACAATAGCCTTGTCTTTATATTCTGCTTTTATCATTATATATCCTTTATTTGATTATTTTTCACATAACGTGTGCATAACCAGCACAGGTATAACTGAAGCCAGCCTCATAACGGCTGTGACTGGTTCATGCGATGGTTGCCGGAATTATTTCTTCTATGGGCAACCTGTGTGTTTATTCCAGTAATGATAGTAACCAGTGGCGGAATACACAAGAGCAATTCTTATCGAGAATGTGCTCGGGTATTTTGTTCGGTTCTCGGTTCGAAAGAGTAATTTCTCATTCGGGTGAATTGGTCAGACAGCTGAGTATCAGTCAAAATGTAATCTTTCCTGGGTTTGAAAAATAGCAATGCCAATACATTTGACATATGACAGCTTATGTGCTATCATTCAATTATGATTATTACCTTGGACACAAACATAATGTATCAGGCACTTAGAAGTAGTCGGGGGGCATCTTTCTACATACTTCAACTTGTGCGTAGCGGAAGATTTCAAATTGCCATCTCAAATTCCACTTTCCATGAATATGAAGATGTGCTAATGCGACCTAAGTCTTTGAAGGAATTTGATCTTGGCAGAGAAGATGTAACAAAGTTTCTCAGGTACATAGCGTTCATAGGAGAGAAGTTTGATCCTCGCTTTCTATTCAGACCCAACTTAAAAGATGAAGATGATAATATGTTTGTGGAGTTAGCTGTGACTAGCAATAGCAAATATCTTGTAACGAGTAATACAAAGGACTTTCAACACAGTGACTTGATATTTAAGGATTTTCAGCTAATTACACCTGCTGAATTTGTAAAAGAATGGAGGAGAAACAATGGCTAATGCAAGCGTAATGACAGTGCGCATCCCTGCTGATCTTAAACGTCGAATCGAAGTTGTGGCTGAGGAACAGGGAGTTTCTCTTAATCAGCTGGCAATGTACATGTTTACAAGGGAAGTCACATCCCTAGAAGCGGGAAGTAAAATTTCAAAATACTGGGATGGTTACAAGAAATCAGAGATTCTACATGACTTTGATGATGTTATGGGTAAAGTGAAAAGCAGAAAGGTTCCTGAGTGGGATAGGATAGAAAAAAAGATCTGACCTTTGGTTATTTCTCTCACACACAGTGATTGAATTTTTAGATAAACTTGTGAGTTTCGGTAAGTGTAAAATTGATCGGTTTTTCATAGAAAGAAATTTGAGTCTGTTCTAGTCTTGGCAAACTCTAATTAACCTCCTGTTCATGCGGTTAAGAACTGTCAGGTTGAGTTCGGTATTGGGCGGGATTCCCCGATTTTTTTCGCTGAGTGCGAACACCCGTTTTGTGAATTTGATCTATTTTTTTCTGTCACGAAAATTCCCTTCACTTACAATCGTCAGCCAATTCTTGTTTTGAGCAATTAACCATGGCGGTGTTTTCTAGATTAGTTGCCTATTCTCTTTGTTCATTAGCCTTTTTATTTCCTTATCAAAGTCTGATATATAGTTTTTATCTTCTATTTCTCGATATTTTTCATATTCTTTTTTTGCTTTTTCCATGGCATTTTTATGGCTTACGATACCTCGATTTGTCAAAAGTTCCTTTTCACTTATTTTTAAAAAAGCATCTAACTTTTGAATCCAATCATGCATTTTCATCAATCGACCACTTGTTGCTTGTAATTCTGCAAAATCTAAATACATTGAGACAATGAGATTAAGTTGTTTTAGCTCATCTTCAGAAAGATAATTCTTAGCAATTCCAATATCTTTTGTGGTTAGATACTTACCTTTAAAATTGGTCAACCCTAAAAAAGGTTTATCCGCATTCACTCTTTGATTTATCATCTCAGCAGCTGTTTGACCATGAATGGCATAGTGCATTTTATTTTGTACCGTTGCAAAGAATTCTTTTGTGAATGTATCATCATTTTTATAATCAATACTGGTAGTGTAAATATCTGTTATTTTCTGGTAAAAATTTCTCTCACTGCTTCTGATATCACGAATTCGTTGAAGAAGTTCTTCAAAATATCTAGATCTTGCACCTTCTTGCTTCAAACGATCATCATCCATTGTAAAACCTTTTACAATGTATTCATGAATCCTTTTAGTTGCCCATTGACGGAATTTTGTACCTTGAGGAGATTTTACACGATAGCCTACTGAAATTATTACATCAAGGTTATAATGTTCAATTTCTCTTGTAACACTTCTAGTTCCTTCATTACGAACTTGTCGGAATTTCCGACAGGTTAGATTTTGATCTAATTCACCTTCTTTAAAAACATTTAATATATGTTCTGTTACAGTACTTCTCCCTTTAGCGAAAAGCAATGACATTTGCTCTTGAGTTATCCAAACAGTTTCATGTTCCAATTGTACTTGAAGTTTGATCGTACCATCTGTTGCTGTATAAATTAATATTTCTGAATTGTTTTTCATTTTGCCCTATACTTGTTTTAGAACTTTCTGGATAGCCCATAAATGAGAATCGTGAAAAAAAGAAATGTTATCTGGATTTTCCCAAGAAAAAATATGCTCAGCCTTTACTATTTCTTCTGAAACAAATTCACAACAATAGAATTCAACATTCATTTTATAATATTCTTTTTTGCTACTAATAAAATACTGGATTGCCCTACCTATGAAGTAATCAACCTTTGAACTTCTTCCACATTCTTCATAAATTTCTCTTATTATTGCTTCGCTGGCATTCTCGCCCTTTTCAATTCCACCTCCTGGAAGAAAATGGTTATTGTTAGAATCACAAACTACTGCAATTTTATCATCATTAACGATAATACCATAAACAGCATTTCGTTTCTTAGGTTTGTTTTTTAATTTCTCTCCAAATTTTGGAGTTTTATTAGGATTCATATTTTATTCTAAATAGCTCCCGTCCAACAATAGGTAAGCCCTTATTAATCAAGAAAATAGAGCTAAATTAGAGACACATTTCAAACATCTAATAATAAATGGGCAAAACTGCTTGAAACAATCAGCAAAATCATTAGTAAGAATCCTAAGCTAATAGAAAATATTTGGCAAGACTTGACAAAAGGCTTATCTGCAGATCAAGTTTTTCCTATTGCCTTACTCAAAAATATTGAAAGATTGACTTATGATCAGCTTGTTTTTTATCTTGAAGAAACAATGGTTTATAGAACTTTTTGCAATATTGGATTTGCAGATAAAATCCCTTCTAGGTCATCATTAGCACCTCTTATGAAAAGTATATCCCCTGAAGTATGGGAAGATCTACAGGTAATTACTGTAAATATACCAGAAGCGAAGAAAATTGATTCCGGTAAAAAGGTTTACAAAAAGCTGTGGAAATTCAGAGCAGGCGTTGCAGGATTAATCTCCTGGCTTAAGAGAGTATTCTCTCTTGATGAGTGTTCATGGAAATCCCATAGATCATATAAAAGTTATGTTTAATGCATATTGTAGCAGCAATCTTTGTTATTATTGGTAAATCTTTGTTATAGAATCAATTAATTGTTGAACTCTGAATGGGTTGATAAACCTGAAGAGTGAACAATACCCTTGGATTTTGAACTAAGAAAAGCAGCGGGAAAGTCAACTATTAAAAACCACTTTTAACCACAAACGCTTAATCAAGCCGGATGAAGTGTGAAAAGGGGTATTTCTGGATAGAAACTAAATACATAACGCTTAGGCTCAGTGGATTGCGATCAGCTCGAATTCAGACCAACACCGCAATTCCACTGCAGCCGCTTGTTAGGTTTCTATTCTCTGTAGTATTCCCTGAGATATTCGGCAGGCCACTTTCGTCCGGTCAAACTGGAGTGGAAGAAGACACCTTCATTTGTCTTGTTACCGAATTTTCTTGCTAACTCACCACAGGTAATCTGGTTAAGAAGTTGAACCGGCTCAGGAGGTTCATTCAAGTACTTATTGTAACAATCTGACATCGTAGAATTTTCCAGATTGCCTAAGAATACTCTGTCCTTCACAAAACAGAACGGATCCCCATCACAACCTCCGCCAAAGAACACATTCAAATCTTCATCGACATCGAGATAGACAATGCCACACCTGTTGTCACGAGCGGTTCTTTCAGAAAGATTCGAGTCAGAGAGTACCTTTCTAACAAAGTCACCTTCGGAATACCAGTACAGTTCTTTGCCCTCCATGAGACGAGTGATTTCACTCATCTTAACTAAATTGCACGCTTCAGTCGCCCTTCCCTGCACATGTGGAACCATCCAGCCAAACTGACTGCAAGGAGTACCCAATTCAGTGATGGTTTTCTTGGTTTCCTCGTACATTGACTGGTTCTCCGAATTCAACATCATACCCGCCAGCCAATTCACCTTGTGTTGCTCAGATTTACCTATAGTTTCGAGAAGATCATTGTAGGCACCTTCTCTGCCAACCAGTTCATCATGAACCTGACCAATTCCGTGGAATGTCAAACGTATGTAGTCAAGTCCAGCTTTGGCTAGTTCAGACCAGTCATCATCTGACATTCTGGCAAGACCGTATCCATTAGTTGAGAACCACCAGTCATCATAGATCAGTCCAAGTTTCAACTGATGTTTCATGATCTCTTTGAAAGAAGGATGAATTGTTGGCTCATCAAAGTACATCGGGAATACTATTGTCCCGAGCTTTGCTTTCAGATCTGCTAGCTGATCAAGGACTTTAATGCATTTCTCGGTCTCCATGAATCGGCCTTCAGGACTACCTTTACAGAAACAGTGCCAGCAACGATTAACGCATGGCATGGCATGAATTCTTACAAATACGAAATCAGTCAATTACTTATCCTTTCTAAAACCTAACGCCTCGAATAAGCTGCAGATTTACCACGGCCAGTTAACGAGAAAAGTCAGCT
>JAOZUR010000115.1 GCA_029938555.1 Candidatus Sabulitectum sp.
CAGATGTCTACAATCTGGAGGCAGGGGTTAATGTACTGGCTTTCTGGAAAATTGGATTCTACGGGGTTACAAAGTATTTGCATGCACAGCTAATTGTAAATGATGTGGCTGTAATTGATTTTAATGAGGTTATAGTTTTACTAGGAATTACTTTTAACTTTAGCTTGTAATGTAAAAAACCTTGCCTTAACTGAAAACCAGAGAGTACTTTTATAATCTGATCTAAATTTATTGCATTGCCTCCTTTGTGTTTGCTTGGTATATTTTGATATTGAAATTTACCTCTCTCATTGTTGCATTGGATTTAACGATGATTAGTAACATCAACACAAGATTTTTAGTTATACACAAGTTAAGTGAAGACTCTTTCCTCACGCTGGATCTGCTCGATGACAAGAAATACATTCTTCATCGATTAGAAACAACTGAGAATTTTGGGCGGTCTCACTTAAAGAGTATGTGGAATAACTCTCTAAAATCTGTTTCAACATCTATTCTTCCGTTCACATCAGCCGGATGCATAATTTCAATAGATGGGCTTTCAGTATCAGGTGAAGGATACTTCCTGACAGAGCCCTATTTAGCATTAGAGCAGAACCTTAACGAGAACACTTTAAACACAAAACAATTAGCTTCTGTTCTTGCAAAAGTAGCTTTTGAGATACATGTTCTTGCTCTTCAAAAGTTTACCCATGGCAATCTTGTTCCTACATCTGTTTCAATTACAAAAGACCATTTACCGGTGATCAGGAACTTAAGAGCTGTTGAATTTTTTCGCGGCAACCCAGAGCCAAAGAAAGAAATGAATAATCTTATTCAATCCCTATCTAACAATAAGGTACCTGAAGCAAGTCTGCTTTGTGACAAAATCAATCCACAAGACATTGAAAATGATCTAAATCGCAAAGAAAATCCATCAACTTGGCTTATGGGTTTAGATGAAATAGTTAATGATGTTTTTTATCAAACTAGTAAATCTAGAAGCCTTGGAAACAGTTGCATTAATGTATATGGATTTTGGGATAGTGGCTTTGCCAAGGTTGCTGAAGAGTTGGCAGTTCATAATGAAATCGCTGGTGGCATTGTTTTGTTATTGGATTCAGAGAAACTCACTAAAACAAATAGCATACTTAAAGGGAATCAAGAGAAAAAACCTATCCTTAATTTCCTTGATAGTCATTCTGATTTACCTATTGAAGTTATTTTCCTTCGCCACTCAGAAAAAGCAGATGATTTACTGAATGAGCTCTATCAGCGCTCAAAAAATATGATAAATCTTACCTGCTTTTCAGAGCAGAATACCGTTTTTCTACCAGATCATATTATCAACACAGTGACCTTAAGACCTGATGTCAATCTGATTGCCACCAGAGCATTAGCAAATTCTAAAAGGAAAAAGTGGGTACTAAAACTTTCTAACCTGTCTCATGTTGAAGTTTATTCTTTGTTAACAAAAAAAGAATACACAGTATTTGTCAGTAAACCAGTCTTCCAGATTGCTTCAATTTTACCAGGCATTAGAAAAGACTTGGCTCTTGAAGTTTTAGAACAGGCAGGTTACTCTTCTTTTAACGAATCAGCTGACTATGCTTTAGCTACAGTGAATAACAGATTTTGGCCCATTGAATTAGAAAAAATTCAACCAGATAGCGTAAAAAAGAATATATCATTTCATCTATTCATAACTCTGATTAAGAGCAGTAAACTAAGATATGATGAAATCTGTTGGTTACTTGATTACGCTTCCACAGCAAAGAATGAATCAATTTCTGAAAAAGCAGGAGCAGTTTTTCTTGATTTCATGCATATTCACGGAAATGATTTGGGCGTAAACAGGATTGTTAATCTTTTACATAAAGCACAATTTCTTCTTCTAACATCTTGCAGTTCAAAAGATCTTTCAGCCTTTATTCTGAATACAATCAAAAGATTCTACTCATCGAGTTTGATAATCACCACTCTCTCTGACATTCTTCAGATCACAGAGAACACTTATGCTGAAGAGTTTTCGTTAAAGTATGTTGTCCATGCTCTTGCTATCTATTCTGATTTCCACAAAGGCAAGACAGTTCCTGCAATAAAAAATGCCTGTAACTTAATGAATGAGATGAATGAAACTGTAAGACCTTCTCTTATCCGCTTACTTCTTCTAGCCTCAAGACAAGATTTAAAAGAGATTGAAGACAGTCTTTTTGAGATGTTATTAAACTTCAGGGAAAATGCCATCCAGAGTAAGTGTAATGAAGACATTCTATTATACAATATTGCTTACGCTTCTCTTAAAAGAATTTGTGGATACACCGAACAAGCTCAGGAAATATTTAAAGAAATGCCGGTGCCTGATTTTACAAAAACTCCTTGGATGGCATATCAGTATTATAAAAATCAAGCTCAATTAGCTGCTTATAATGAAAACAATCTTAATTGTACAAACTTTCAGAGCAAGGCCTACTTAACCGCATCTTTCACTGAAAACAGAATTCTTCCTTATAGTTCCCTATTTTCATATGATGTCAGATCAATCTCTTCAGGACACTATACCTGGCAAAATGTTCTTGAGAGAATGAGCTGGCTAACAACTATTTTCAATTATTATGGAGCAAGAACCAAAAAAGCTCTTATTGATTGTAATTTAATGATCGCAAATCTCTCACTTTTAAACAGAAATGTTACACTTCAAAATAAGGAATCAGTTATTGTTGAATCAGGAGATCTCCTTCATGGAAGTCTCAGTGGATGTTTAAATTCCTTTTCCGCATTTGCCTTTCTTACCGGTCAACCCCAAAAAGCACTGGAAGATTTAATTTCACTTCGCAGTGCTGGAGGTACTGTACCGGCATCATTAGTTGAGGGCATTGAACATTTTTTAACAACAGATTCTACGGAAAAAATCACAGGTCAGGTGTTTTTTGCAGCAGCTGAAACACTAAACATGATTACCGGCAAAATCACTTTAGAGCAATGGGTCTTGCATCTTGGTGAAATTAGTCAGCCTGATTCTTTGTCAGTTACTAGGCTTTTCAGAAGTGGAAACCTTCTTCAAGGATATATTTTATTAGTTATTGGTCTTGCCAGTGGATACATAAACTCTACTTTCCTTGAACAATACAAGTGGTTACTCAAAGCAATAGATACCAGGTTCATAAGGGCAGGTTTTCTTAAACTTCCAACCTCTAAATCTGTATTACACCAGATGCAATCTTTTATCGAGAATACTAAAACCGCTTTGCCAGTAAATCCTGAAGAATCGGTAGAACAGCCACATGGTAATAAAATTACCCATTCTAATCAAATGTGCAGGAAGCTTACCTCAGAACTTGCTGTTGAAAAAATCTGGGTAATCAGGAAGCACAGCAATACAGTTTACATCCTCTCATCTTCAGAGGAGGAATCAGCATCCATATTACCGGTAACTGTAACCAATGCTCTTAATTGGAAATCTGATTCAAAAAATGAATTCCTAGATATTCCATCAGAAGGGTGGTTAAGAGGTTATCCCAGACCGGGCATTTTCATCATTGAGATAACAATGCCTTTCTCATTTGAGAAACCGGATAAGTTCTTTATCGCGGTTGAATCACTAATCCCCGGTAAAGTTTTGAATAAACCCAAAAGAGATAAATTAATTCTTGTTTCAGGATTGTTAGTTCAAATTTCTCTATTTGAGCAAAAGATAAGCAATAGTACCCTACCCAGAATAAGGAGATAAACATGAGATATCTTTTCCCCTTTGTCCTAATTTGTTTTTTCTTTTCCAATGCATTAGCAGGATGGGAAGTTCAGGCAGCAGATCCCACTTACAATACCGGTCAATATGCATCATTGGCACTGGATTCCAATAATTTCCCACATATTGCCTATCAGTATTACACCCCTGCAACCACAAGAGAATTACACTACACATTCTGGAATGGAACAAGCTGGGAGTATCAAATAATTGATGGAACCAGTCCTGGTCAAAGTGTTGGGCCATATTGTTCTTTGGCACTGGATGAAGATGATGTAGCACATGTTTCCTATTATGACGTGAATGTTGGTGCATTAAAATATGCAAAATGGGATGATGCTGGGGATTCCTGGGTATGTGAGATTGTTGAAAC
>JAOZUR010000003.1:0-42375 GCA_029938555.1 Candidatus Sabulitectum sp.
AAGGTTTTCATCCCAAATGTCAAATGTGGGTATTGCAGCCCCACCGAGCCGCGCCCAAAGATTATCATCATGCCCCATGTAAAGACCTGTTATTGGTAGGTGGTTCGGCCATGGATCACAGTCGTAATTAAAACCGTGATTATTATCACTGTTACCACCTAATGTGAATACGATAAAGTCTTTCTCTTCCTGAATTTCCTCTTCAGTTTTAGGAACAGCTGTGTGTTCCCGTGAAATATTACCAATCAGAGAACCATCACTGTTAAAACACTGAATATTATAAACATCTTCATTGAATGGTGAAATAAATACTCGACCTGTTTGCGGATCAGCAGTCCAGTAATTTGTTAAAAATAACTCAAGGGTCAAATTACCCATGTTGGATGGATCCCATGGAAGAGTTTTTTCCCAGTAGGAAACAGTTGGTTCAAGAGAAATAGGGAAGAGGCCGATTGTTGCAGTTTCATTTACAGATTCACCGTCCATATCAAAACGAGCTTTGAAACAGACAAATTCACTGTCGGAAAGAACTATTGGGTTTGCAGGTATATTATGACTTATGGCAAAATCAAGCCCAATCCATTCACCTTCTGCGGAAAATCTTTGAATTCCACCACTGTTGGGATCGATGACACCAATGGTGCCGTCTTGCCAGATGAAAAGACTTTGAGGATGAGAAAGCTCACCAGGCCCCTGGCCACGATTGCTTATTTGAGAAAGAAACAAACCCTCTGGTGAATATGTGCGGATGTTTGCATAACTTGCATCTAGTACCATAATATTACCGTTAGAAAGTATCTCTATATCTGTGATAGCTCCAAAAACATATAAAGAATCACCCATCTCTATACCAATGGAGTCAACTATTTCCAAAACAATAGAATTGTCTACAACTAATGTCTGCGCAGCTATACGCTCAGGAATTTCAAGAGGTTCGTCTGCACATGACAGTACCAGTAGAAATAGCATACTGATTAAAAATAGTAACTTCATTTATCCTCCAGTGTTTTTATTCCAGAATATATGTTTTTGTCCATTCAGGTCTTTCAGTTTCTCCTTCAGATAGCATATCACGCCAAGTTTCATCTGTAAGTCTATTGCTCATTGGTTGATTGAATTGATAATAACTAAGAACTGGGCCAATAGCCGCCTCAATAACACCATCTGCTCTTTTGTAAACAACAATACAGTAATCAAGATTGCCTGAAGCAACTTCAAGAACACTGGAGCTGTTCTGGTCAGTGTGAACATCAGCTATCAAACTTGTCTCAAGCCCTTCAGTGGTAGTAGCTCCCCATGAAATAGCATTTTCTAAATAACCTGCAAAACCCTTGAGAAAATCTGCATCCGTAGTTGTTAACATTTCACCTGCAAGTTGTTTTTCTGCTATTAATTGAAGGGTTTCTAGAAGGGATTCTGCATTTTTAAACCTGTTTGTTATATCTGAATCAGAAAGATTGTAATGTTCAAGTGCCCTTTGAGCCATTTGAAGTGTAGCTCTAAGTTCTGCATAAACCTCAGGAACTGGTTCAACAAATCCTGCTGATGGTACAGGTTCATTCCTATTAGGAGCACATCCTGACATAGCTGTATAACTTTGCTTTGCGTAAAGAATAGTGTCATGTCTGAGCATAGCCCATGATGCTAAGAAAGTGGAGAGGGTGCAACGATCCCAAGCAGGTGTTTGCATAAAATTAGGATAACCTTCTGTTCTGGGAGCTGAAAGCAACTCCAACGAATGAAGCCAGCACATATACAAAGTAGAGTGCCATTCTTCAAGTGTGTAGTTATCAACCATGGTCTGCATACTGTCTAAAGTTGCACAGTAGTTACCGAAAAGTACCGTACCATCTTCTTCAATAATCTCTAGAGCAGCGGCACATCGAAAAGATGCTGCAACATCAAGACCTGATGGCATGAATCTTTGTTCACCACTTGGATTGACAGAAATATTAGGAAAAACAAATTTGCCCAACATTTCACTGTCAGGTGTATACCGCTGCCCAAAGAACCGGAAACCAGTGGTTTTAGACAAAAGAGTCTGCAGCTCTGCCGGATCAAATTCACCTGATACTTCAGGATTTACAACTGAAGCACCGGTACCACTGTAAATAGCCGGACCCTCTAAATTCTCAGCTATAAAGTCTGTGAAATCTTCATAAAAAGATTGTTCGAATAGATTTGTTGATTCTATCAATTCACCAGATACTTCCTCTGCCGCTGTTTGATATTGAGGTACGGAAAGGTCATCAGCAAAACCTGCAAAAAAAGCGGTAATCTCATAAATTCTCTGCCATTTATACTTTAATGGTACTTCATCAATGACTATGGTATTCAGATCAGAAACAAGCAACAATGCTGCTTGAGTCATTTCTTCTGCAACTCCTTCCGAAACAAGAAATTCTTCATCAGGCCCAAATGGCTCACCACCATGTAAAATGAAAGTAATTCTGCCAAGATACATCATAACCATAAAGTAATTCTCAAGTTCTTCGCTTGCTGTGTAATGACCACGGGGTACATACTGAGAATAATCTTCTTTATAACCGAATATAGGGCTGAATGAAAATCCTGCGTGTTCTCTCATTAAGGAAACTTCAGAGTTCACTATTTCTTCAATGGAGCCATGTGGAATAAAATCTTCATCAAGAAATACTAAAGAAACAGCAAAAAACGAAGCATTCATAAGATTTCCACGGGATAGATTGCTTTGATATAGTTCTTCACAAATAATAAGTAGATCCGGATATAAGTCTTCAGTTTCCACCTGCTGCAATATCTGGTCAAAGAAGATATGCAATAAATGAAGTGGAATTCCACTGGAAACATAAATTGGCTGATCCCTGTCTTCCAGTCTCTCAAATGCTCTCACTGGATTATCTGTTGGGTTTGAAATAGGAACGACAACAAATCCATTTTCATTTATCTGTTCTGGCACATGATAAAGTCCGCCAAGTTGAAGAACTGAATTTAAGTTAAAAATATCATCAGTTGCAATTGGTAAATTTATCTGTTCCATTCTCGGATTTGAATTGAATTCAACTGGAGTGTAGAATCTAGAGAATGATTCTTCCATGGTTTCCTCCGCTGGGAAATGTAAATTTTCTTCAAAAGAATCGGCTGAGCAACTAGCATTC
Organism: Candidatus Sabulitectum sp.; assembly: GCA_029938555.1. GTDB lineage: Bacteria > Fermentibacterota > Fermentibacteria > Fermentibacterales > JCC-6 > Sabulitectum. The sequence goes on from JAOZUR010000003.1 coordinate 3,138, forward strand.
AATAAAAGAAATACAGCAATAAATAGAATTATTTTCATTTCGCTCCTTTGTGAGTAATTAAAGCAAACTAATAAAAGTGATACCCCTAAGCAAGAGGTCTATTCCCAAACTGTTAAATTTTAGTATTTTCCAGCAATCAAATACTAATAGGGGGAAGTTATGCTAAAAAAACTTTTAGAGGAAATCAGAGAATTTAACAAAGCTAGGGATTGGGATCAATTCCACTCACCTAAGAATCTTTCAACTTCTATACTAATTGAAGCTGCTGAACTTGCAGAGATTTTTCAGTGGCTTACTGAAGAAGAAAGCAAAAACTTGGACTCTAAGGCCCAGCAGAATGCCGAAGAGGAAATCGCAGATGTTTTTATATATCTATTAAATCTTGCAGACAAGCTTGGAGTAGATCCTATTCAGGCATCTATTAAAAAAATGATAAAAAACGGACAAAAGTATCCAGCAGATATATGTAGGGGAAGTCGTCTGAAGTATACGGAGTTAAAGGAAAGTAAAAAAAGACCCCGATAATTCGGGGTCTTTTAAGTAAGTCTTAAAATGTTGCCTTTATAGCTCCCCAAGTATTTCTACTTAAAGAAGAGATGGTAACATCTATTTTGTAAATTTCATCTGTGTTCATGTTGCTCACCCAAAGATAACCTTCATCATCAAAAGTCATTCCGTGTGCTGCAGGAAGCACAGAAGAACTAATAGCCTCTACAAGAACTCCGTTTCCATTGTATACCCTAATTGGAAACTCTGAATCATTGCAGGCGTACCACCAGTTATTGTTGTAGTATGCTATATCGTAAAAGTCGATTCCCAGTTCAAGCATAAACTCAGGTCCTGCTTGAATAACTCCTGTGTAGCTGTAAATTTCAAGACATTCTTTCATGGTCTGAGTATCCACACCGGCTCCATAAATTTTACTGTTTCCTGTTGCGAGACCAGTAACCTCCTGGTCTAAATCGCTTCCTCAACAATCCAGAGAAAATTGCCCCTGATAATCTCCTGAATCATTGTATCTGTAACAATATGAAATCGTAAGATTTGGAGTGTTTCCCATGGATATGTAAACAGTATTGTTTGCAAAAGTGAGACCGGAAGGCACTTTTGTACCATTTTCACAATACCATGAATTCAAAACAGCACCTGATAAATCAAGCTCATAGGCATACTCTGTAACCATATCAATGGCCCACAATGAACCATTCCCATACCCAAGACCGGAAATGTTCGTGTCAGGAGCATCTATTGTTGAAACAATAGAATACTCTGCAAATGCAATTCCTGAAAACAGGAAAAGAAAAATGAAGGTAACAGCAAATTTCATGAAAACCCCTTTCGTGTGGTGTGGTGGTTAGATAAGACGCACCAAAGTCATTGTCAATCCTTTACGAATTATTCCAATATCATACCAATTTACTAAGTTATTATTTGCATTGTCTCTAATAAAAAGGAACCGTATATGGTCTACAAAATAATTTAAACACTTCATTAAAAAAAATGAGTAAATCGCTTTCTTGCAGATAATCTATTTCTTATTATTATATGTGTTATGATTTGTAAGGGTTACCAGTTTGTAAAAATAGAAGAGAGGAAGAAAATGAAGAGTTTACTTGTTATGGCACTTATGGTTGCATTCGCACAATTTGCTTTTGCTGAAAACACTGTTACTTATGGCTGGGAGGGTTCACAGACAATCTTGGGTAATTATGGTGATATCATCTGCACAATAGACACAGAGCAGGTTCATAGTGGTGATCAGGCACTGAAGGTAGTTGATGATGCTGAATCTGGTACACCACAAGCTTTTGTTGGTTGGGTAGTAGGCCTTTCCGATGGGGATGTTGTAACAGCTTCTTTCTGGAGATACGATGATACACCTTCAGCTTCCCCTTCATGCAGAATCTGGGGTAGCTGGAATGATGATCCAAATGATATCACTAGTTATGGTGGAAGCGCCGGTGGAGAAGAAGATTATGGTCCAGGTACAGGTTGGGATCTTACTGAATACACATGGACAGTCGAAGGTGGCCACCCGGGTCTTATTATTCAGGTAAGAACTTACTCTGAAGCTGGAGCTACTGTATGGATTGATGACATGACAATCACAGCTCCTGATGGGGCTGAAATTCGTACACCAGAGTACGCCCAGTCTCTTTCACCAGACACATGGGCAGCAATCAAGGCTACATTCTAAGAATTGTTATTTATAACCGGGTCTGTTTTTTAAACAGATCCGGTTTTTTTATAAGAAATACATTTATCAGCTTCTTCTGGCATATTCATTTCTCGATAAAGAATTTCTGCTTTTTTCATATATTTATTAAATTCAAATTCTATTCTATTTTCAAGCTTTAGTTCTATTATGGTTTTAGCAAAAGATTGATAAGCTCTTGCTAATGCAGGTTTTGTATCCATTTCCTTAATAATCAAAACTCCATCTTCAAAAACTTTAATACCTTGATGTATATCACCTTTTGTAACCAGGTGCTCACTCAGAGCAAAAGCATAAGAAGCTTTGTAATTTTCATTTTCAGACTTCTCTAAAAGCTTAAATGCTTTTTCCAAAACTTCTTCAGATAGTAAAACTTCATTTTTAAGTAAGAGACATTTTGAAATGTAAAGATATATTCCAAGTTGCATAGAAGAATTTGTAGCAACGGCAATAGCTTGAGCTTCATGAAATATTTCTAAAGCAGCATCAACTAACCCTTCACTTAATCGATTATGTGCTTGAACTACCAGTAAATGAGCTTTTTCACGATCAAAGGATGCATCATCAGGCAGAATTGAAAGACCTTTATTTGTGTAATTTGAACTTTCTTCAATTTTACCAATTTCATTATAAACAAGTCCAAGGTGTGAATACGCAAGAAGCATATCATGTATAGCACCTATTGACTTAGCAAGGTTCATCTGTTTTTTTCCGTGAAAAATTGCTTCTTTGTAGTTTCCTAAAGCAGCGTGATTAGTAGCAAGTTCTCCGTGTGCGCTAAGAATAAGCAACTTTTCACCAATTGCAGTGGCCATGGATAATTTTTTTTCCATTCCCAGAGAAGCTTCTTTAAATTTCCCTAGTTTTTGAAGAACTAAACCTATATTTCCATAAGTAAGTGCAGCTTCTCTTTTTAAATTGTTAGCATTAGCAATGACAATTGCTCTTTCATAAAGATCTTTTGCTTTAGAATACTGTCCACTTGCCCAATAGACCGTAGCAAGAGTATTAAGTGCATGACCTATCTTTTTTGCTCGATAACACTCAGAAATTCCCGTGAGTGATTCAGAAATTCTAACGGAAGTAAGAGCTTCTGCCATTGCTAGGTCTAGTTTTCCAGTAATGCAATATACCCAGGCACGGTATGCTGCTATACCCAGATCAAGTGTTCTATCAGTATTCTTGCCTTTTATAAGTCTATTTTCAAGATTTTCAATTATACTCATACCTTCATCTAATTTTCCTTGAGCATAAATAACATCAGCATAATTAAGAAGACTTCTACCCACAAGAGATAAATCAGTTGATAAATCTGGAATTTTTTTATAAAAATCTATCGCTTCTGAGTATTCACCAATAAGTTCCTTAACTCCTCCGATTGACGAATAACACTTTGCTAACTCTTCTCTTTGCTCTGGGTGAAAACTAGTGATCATTCTAATAGCATCTTCAAAAAACTTTATAGCTTCCTGGTTTCTGTATTCATCAACGGCAATAGCACCGGCTTCTATAGAATATTTTATTGCCATTCTCCATTCTTCCGCATTGATGAAATGGTAGGCTAAAATTCTGTTTAAATCTTTTTCCTTAGAAAGGTTGTTTTCTAGTATGTACCCAATATCTTTATGTATTTGCCTTCTGCGCTCTAGAAGAATTGATTCGTATGCCACGTCTCGAATAAGCATATGACTGAATATATATTCAAGTTCGGTTATATTTGAAACAAAAGTTAAACCTGCATCGGATGACTCAACTAAATCAGTATGAACATTCCTGGATATGATACGGTAAAGAAGATTTTCTTCAAACTTAACACCAACCACACTGGCAATCTTAAGGCTTTCTCGTGTTAATTCAGATAAAGAATCGATTCTAGCCATAATCATTGAAAAAATACTTTCAGGAAGACTTTCAAGGCTGGAATCACAAGATTTTTCCCATTTATTATTTATGAATTGAATAAGATTTTTCTCTTTTAGATAAAGGAAAAACTGAACAAGAAAAAACGGATTACCTTGAGATCGCTTAACAAGAACTGTGAGAATCTGTTTTTCAATTTCTTTTCCCAAAGCAATACCAGCAAGTAACTCATATGAATCTTTCTCTGAAAGACCTTCAAGATTAAATTTATAGACCCCTGTGTCATCCTTAAAAAAATCCTCTTCAGTGGGCCGGGTAGTTAAAACAAAACTTAACAAACCTTCAGAAATTCTTTGAGACATAATCATAACTTCTTGCAGAGATTTAAGTTCTTCTAAATCTGAATAATGAATGTCCTCCACAATGATACAGGTTGGCAGTGGTAATTCTTGTAAAAGCAAGGTAATTGCTTCAATCAAATTTTCTCTTCTAAGTTTGGGGGGTAATGAATCAAAAGTTTTATCTTCTGATTTAATTCCAAAGAGCATTCTAGCAATAAATAATTCTCTGGTAATAATTTGTTCTTTTTCCGTTAATTCTAGAAAATCATGTAATTGTTGTTCTAACAATACTTTGTCTGTATTTCCTGACAAATCGCAGATATCACAAACTAGAGTAGTAAGTATTTCATTAGGAGGTCCGTGTTTTGTTTTTCCACATTTTTTTACAGTATAACCGCTGTCTCTTAGAGATTTAGATAGCTTGTTTACAAATGTGCTTTTTCCTATACCGGCATTACCGGAAAAAAGAATTCTAGACTCTGATTTCTTAATGAGTTCTGTGATTTTTTCAAGTTCTTTTTCACGACCGACAAAAGGTATAGAACTAAAATGAGAAGTGAGTCTTTGGATGGGCTTGAATCTTCTTAAACGATTATTTTTTCCTTTAACGGTTATAGAATCTAATTCTTTAAAGGAAAAATGTGACCGAGTTCGATTATATACACTTTCACTTACATTAATAGTTCCATTGACAGTACTGTCAGAAAGTCTTGCTGCTGTATTAACAGAGTCACCAATTACTGTGTACTGTTTTCTTTTTTCATTACCTAGAATTCCCGAGAAAACATATCCTGTATCAATACCACAGCTTAAATTGAAAGAATACTTACCTTCAATTACAGAAAAAATATTAATCATTGCCAACAGAGAGTTTACAGTATCATCTCCATAAGAAACAGGAGCGCCAAACAGAATCAGAATCTTTGATCCTTTTTCTAAAATATCATCAATATGATGCAAGTACCCACCATATTTAGCTAATGATTTAGAAATATCAAGACACAGGTCATGGAAATCCTGAATAACTTTAAAACCGGATTCATCTGTATGCACACTCAAGAAAACTGCTGTTACCGACCGATGCTCTCCAAAAAGTCTTTGCGAACCTGGAGATATAAAAGCTCTATTATCAGTTGGTGGGAACTGCAATAAAGTGGTTGTAACTGGTTCATCCAGGTAGAAGCTAGTAATGGTCTCTGGAGATGCATTTTCCTCGGTAGATGCAAGTTTTCTTATTAATTTACCAGAAAGAATAATATGAGAATTTTTGTTATCACCAATAATGTACTGATTCCATCTACCGATACCCAAAACAACTTTTGCTTTTAATGAAAACTCATATTCAAGGATAGACAGGTTTCTGAAATGTTTCATGGCATCCAACATTGTTTTTGCACAGCTTTTAGCGTTTTTTTCTTGTTGAAACCGAACAAGCATGGAATCTCCTGAAAAGGTGATAATACTTCCATTGTATTGCTCAGTAACAGTAATCATTTTATCAAAAAATTTATTAAGAAGAGTTGTAAGGGCTTCTGTTCCGTTTTTTCCACTGGCTGCAAGAATTTCAGTAATTGCAGTAAAACCGGAAATATCTACAACTAAAAGTGCACCACTAAATTCGACTGAACCATTTCTAATTAAAGAAACATCTCTTTCAGGAAAAAAAGCTTTATCCAAAAGATTCTCCTTTTTTTATAGGATTTGTCCATAAGATATGAAAATATACAAAGAAGACAAGTATCACTTACAATCAGCATAATGTATAGTATTTTTCTTTTCTGTTAAGTTGTGTATACTTTGTAATATGAAACACCTGACGAGAAGAGAGAAATATGATTACTTTTGAGTTAAACAATAACGAAAATATTTTTACTGACACAAACAGATTTACACTTCAGGGTAACAAAATAAAATTCGCCGTGTATTCCAGAATAATTATAACAAATCAAAGATTTGTCTATTTTGATATGGGCAAAATGTCTCCATTTTATCTTCAACTTGGATTTCTCTTGAAGATGTTCATAAAGGGGAAACCTGTTTCATTGCCATTAAAAAACCTTGAAATATCAAGAGGTCACTACGCAAAAAACAGTAAAATACTTTGCATGTCTTCTGAGGATGGCAATAAAGTACTGCTTGACAATTATGATAAATCTCTCGAATGGTTTAGTAATATTTTGCTTAGTAATGGAATTGCTCTACAACAGATCGCAGATGAAAAATATAGAGTTTCATTTTAGATTATTCCTGAATCAGGTCTAAATACATCCTGCGATTATTAGAATTAGCCTGGAAGAACCGTGCTATTCCTATTATCTTCCAGCTTCGGTATCATATATCTAATTGGAGATGAAATGAAGATATTACTGCCTCTATTATTGATTTTCTCCGTATGTTATGGCGAGATTTTGTTTTTTGATGATTTCAGTGATGGAGATGATGAAGGATGGATTCATTTCGGAAATGCATCATTTGATGTTTTCAATGAGAAGTATTGTATTTTTTCTCAGGCTGCAAGAGGGCTTGGTAAATCAATAAACTCTGATGGTATGGGTTTCATGAGTACATCTGATTATTCTGTGATTTGCAGTATTGAAATGGAATGCGGTACAGAATCAGGGATTTTAGCAAGATACGAAAATTCGGATGAATGGTATTACAGAATGATACTTCAACCAAATAATTCTCGCATACTTATTCAACGAAAAATAGATTCTGGAGCTACTTTTGGTATTGATGAATACTCAATTCAGCTTCTGTATGACACCGTTTACTTTGTACGCTTTCAAGTCTCGGGTAATTTAATCCAGGGGAAAATTTGGCAGGGATCAATTGAAGAGGAGCCTGATTATTGGCAACTTGAAGCTTCTGACTCTGTACAACCTAATCCAGGTTATTTTGGAGTTTTTTCAGGTGGATACGGAAAAAATATGGTTTCATGGTCTTCTCTTTTTGACGATATCACTGTGTCTACACCGATTACACAAAATCTATCTCATATCACATGGGCATCCATTAAGTCTTCAGGTTTTTCACAGTGAATAAAATCTCTAGGCATCTTGGTACTCCAGAAGAAGAGGGAAGAAGTGTAGCAAAAGCAGCTGGACTACTTGGTGTACTTACATTTGCAAGTAGGATACTTGGCTTGGCCAGAGACATAGGTCAAGCAGCAATACTAGGCACTGGTATGGCTGCTGATGCATTTACTATAGCTTTCATTATACCTAATATTTTAAGAAGACTTTTTGGTGAAGCTACTGTGGCTTCAGCCCTTGTTCCCACTTATACAGAAACGCTCATGAAGGATGGAAAAGCTGAAGCTGCCAAACTTGCACGAAAAATACTTACTTTCGTTGGTGTGATTTTGCTTGTGGTGGTTTTGCTGGGAATGCTTATTGCACCTATACTTGTGGATATGTTTGCTGCTGGATTTAGATCCGACCCAGGTAAAACTCAGCTCACTATCCAGCTTCTAAGAATTCTTTTCCCATACATTCTTTTTGTTGGTATAGCTTCTGTATGTATGGGAATTCTTAACAGTCACAGACATTTTCTTGCACCTGCACTTGCTCCAATTCTTTTTAATGTTTCTGCTTTGTTTGGTCTTTTTGTTCTTGCAGGCCTCTGGAAAGCCAATATGCCTGTATGGGCATACTCTGTTGGTGTGGTTACAGGAGGGGTTCTTCAACTACTTATTCAAATTCCATTCATGAAAAGCAGGGGAATAAGTTTCAGGCCTGATTTTTACTGGAATGATCCCCGATTTAAGCGCGTTCTTAAACTTGCTGTACCAGCTCTTATAGGACTTCTTGCAGCAGAGGTGAATATTCTTGTGGATCAATTGATTGCATCAATGTTATCCCCAGGAAGTGTTGCCGCCTTATCGTACGGATTACGGGTTACCCAAGTACCTCAGGGAATATTTGCAGTGGCACTGGCCACAGCTCTTCTGCCTACCCTAAGTAGGCAAACAGCACTTGGAAAACTTGATGAGGCTGGAAAAACTCTTGGCTTCTCAACTCTTGTTATTACAGGAATTATGCTTCCAGCAGCATTGTATCTTATTGTCATGGCAGAGCCTATAATTAAAGTAATGTTTTTTAGGGGAGAGTTTACAAACAGTTCTTTGCAGTTAACTTCTGCAGCATTACGGTACTATTCCATTGGAATGGTTTTTTATGCAGCTGTAAAAATTACAGCACCTGTTTTTTACGCATTAAAAGATACAAAAACACCTGTAAAAATCGCCATGGGATGCATGGGACTTAACATAGTTTTAAACGCTGCTTTTACTTACACTTTTTTAAGAACTGGTATTGCAGAACCTATTGCAGGTCTTGCTCTGGCAAGTAGTATAGCTTCAGTGGTGAATTTTGCTCTGCTTAAACACAAACTCAAGGGAAAAGTAGGCAAGGCAGGAGTTCCTGCAAAATCTTGGACTGCACTATTCCTCAGTGGCGCCGGAACTCTTCTTATTTTGATTCTTATCAAACCTATTGTTTGGGAATTGTGTTCCCAGAGTACAATTGCTGGGGCGATTTCTATATTACTTTCAGCTATTTTGATTATGATTATTTCTGTTGGTCTATTTTTTCTTTCCGGTGGGGAACAGGTAAGAGAAATTCTTAGGAAAGTAATTAAACGTGGCCGCTGATTCACTTAAAAGAACAGTATCTACAGCGCCTGAACTTCCAGGGGTTTATAGATTTATAGATGATAAAGGAAAAACACTTTATATAGGCAAGGCCAAAAATATATTGAAACGTCTTCGAGGTCACATATCAAATCAAGGCGATTTAAGACACAGAATTCTGCTTGAAAAAGCTATTACAATTCACTGGACAGTTACACGAACTGAACTGGAAGCTCTAATTCTTGAAGCAGAGTTAATAAGAACTCACAAACCCCCTTTAAATGTAGACTTAAGAAGTTCAAGCAGATATCCATGGCTAGAAATCACCACAAATGAAGAATTTCCCAGGCTTGTAATCACCCGTAGCCCAGACCGCTCAATTGATATTCCAAGATTTGGTCCATATCCTGATGCCGGTAATCTTCGCTCGCTTGTTTCTTTCCTTATGGAGCTTTATCCGCTGAGAAAATGCAACACATCCAGGTTGAAAATTCGTGAACGCCCTTGTCTTATGGGGCAACTGGACAGATGCCCATCTCCATGCTCTTCAACCAATTCTGAAGTTTACAAAAAAAGAGTAGAAAAAATAATTTATATGCTTAAAGGGCATTGGGATGAATCAAGAGGTGAGATAATTACTGGAATGAAAGCAGCTGCAACTTCTCTCGAATTTGAGAGGGCAGCTGATTTACGGGACCTCTTAAAAAGGCTGGACTCTTTCGGGTGGCCCACACCGGAATCAGTTCGCGATACCATTTCCAGAGATATTATGGCTGTTTCAGATAACTGGGGAATAATTATTCAAGTTCGTAGTGGAAGATTCATGGGTAGTCTCCGGCTTCCATTCAGTTCAAAATGGAAATATTCATCAAAAGAAGAAAGAATTTCTATTCTTCTTAGATCTTATTATTCTGAAACCGGCGACATTCCAAGGCAGGTTATTCTTGCAAGCCCTGCGGAAAATTCTGATATTCTTGTTATGTGGCTTCGTGAAAAAAAAGGCAGTGCAGTTGATCTTCTTGTGCCTGAAAGGGGTGACCTTAAATCCTTAACAAATGTAGCAGAAAAAGATTTAAAGCATTTCCTTGCAAAACTTGAATGGAAACACCCTGCTGGGCGCAGCGAAAGACTTGAGAGTTCATTAGAGGCAATAGCTGATATTCTGGGTCTTAAAACTCCACCTGACTGGATGGTCTGCCTGGATGCTTCAACCATTCAAGGTCATGCATCGGTAGCTGCTTTAATTAGTTTCCGAAAAGGAAAACCTGATAAAAATGGTTACAGACGATTTTCCATGGCAAAAGAAATTGCACAGAATGATCCTGCCATGATAGCAGATGCTGTTTCCCGGTATGCTTCACACCTGGAAGAAAAGCATCCAGATGTTTTTCTTATTGACGGAGGAATTACACAACTCAGAGCTGCATGGGCTGCAGGTGGAATTCTTATGCCAAAAACTAGATTCGTTTCTATTGCAAAAAAAGAAGAAATCCTTCTCACGGCACCTGAAGAAAAACAGATAAATCTTCCAAACGATTCACCACCAATACTTCTGCTCAGAGCAATGAGGGATGAGGCACATCGTTTTGTAATTTCTTTTCACAGGACCAAACGAGCTAAAAGTCAGTTTCATTCTGCTCTAGATGATATTCCAGGTATCGGACCGGCACTGAAAGCATCTTTGCTTAAAAGATTCGGCAGCGTGGCACGAATATCTGTTGCTTCAGAAAATGAAATAGCTTCAGTTCCTGGAATCGGTCGAAACAAGGCAATAGCTATCAAGAAAGCCATTTCATGATAGCCCTACTCTTGTCATGTGTGGTTCTTTTAACTCCTATGTCTGGTGTGGTTTCAGGGGGAAGAGGTACTTCATTCTCCATGCTTACAGGCTTGCTGCCAGATGCAGAATGGATGTACATTCCCGGAATACCCGTGTGTAGTACAGGCACATTCACTGAAGTTCTTTACCAGAACGGTTATTCAGAAAGCTTTAGAGTTATCTCTTCCGGTTTAACCGCCGGTATTAACCCTCTGGTTTCTTCTTATGTTACTAAAGAAAAATATGCTATGCAAATGCTAGTTAATAATATATCTTTAAATTACATAAATACTGTTGAAACAAACAGTTTTCTTCTGTCTTATAAAAAAGCCTCTGTTGCTATCAGTGGATCATTTGAATATGGCATGAAACCATCAATTGGTTTTTCTAACGAAGTGTTTTTGTTTGCGGCAACTTCAGAAAACTCAGCAATGGGGTTTTCTATCCCATTCAGTGAATCTGTATTTATCGGACCTGCATACAGCAGCAATAAATACAGCGGTGATTTATGGCTGCTTTGTGATGTTGATATAGGTCCTTTTTCACTTAATTCTGGACCAGCAATTGATTATGAAAATAATTATCAACGAATCAATGGGGGTTTTGAGTATAACAACATGAGTTATATTTTGGGTTGGAATGGTAAGGCTAAATTTGATCAGCTTTCATACGTTAATAACATTTTTTCAGCTTCAATCTCTCTTACAGAACCTGGTTTGATGGTTACATATCAACCACTTGATAATATCCTCTTAGTAGCATCTCATAATGAAAATGGATGGTTTCAAAGTGAAATTCAAGGAAGATATTCTCTATTTAATGGCGGGGTTGATTATTTCAGAACCGCTGACTCGCAACATGGTTGGGCTATTAGTCTCGGTATTAATGTCGGAATCAAAACTATAGAAAATTTGTCACCCATAAATACTGGATGGCAAAACCAGATTGCAAATACCCCTTTGATTCATTAACCCTTTCTTGTATCCTATTTTTTTATGTTTCAACGGGATTTGGAGCCATTCGTGTTCGGTGTTGTATCCTCGGATAAGCTCTTAGTATATTGCATGCGTTAACAAGCAGTGCCGGGATGGTGGAATGGCAGACACAGCGGACTTAAAATCCGCTGCCCCACAAGGGCGTGAGGGTTCAAGTCCCTCTCTCGGCACCACACTGCTGGAGGAAAATGTCTGAAATTAGAAAACTACCGGATCATCTTGTTAACCTCATAGCAGCAGGCGAGGTTGTTGAAAGACCCGCTTCGGTGGTTAAAGAGTTGCTGGAAAACTCTCTTGATGCGGAAGCTACTGCCATTGAGATTGAACTTGAAGCCGGTGGAAGAAAACTTATAACAATTCGTGATAACGGTTCAGGTATGGATAAGCACGATATTCTTCTTGCTATTCAGCGACATGCCACCAGTAAAATATCTTCTCCCTCTGATTTAAATGATATCACAACTCTCGGCTTCCGTGGCGAGGCTCTTCCAAGCATTGCCAGTGTTTCTAGAATGACAATTCTTAGCAGCAAGGGAAAAGAAGGCTGGAAACTGATAATAACCGGTGGAAGAATGGATTCACTTGAGCCTGCAGGACGAACTTGTGGAACAACTATTACTGTTGAAAATCTTTTTTTTAACCAACCGGCTCGAAGAAAATTCCTTAGAGCTGAATCCACAGAACTAGCGTGGATTGAAAGAATGGTTACCGGGGCGTCACTTGCAAAAATAGATTGTTCATTCAAACTGTTACATAATAGTAAGAAAGTATTTGATCTTTCTGTCGTTGATTCTCCAGCTCAGCGTTTAAGAAACAGATATAATTTATCATCTAGTGAAAAATGTGTAGAAGCCTCAGGAGAAAGTGATGGAGTCAAAGCAAATCTGTATATATTCCCTGATAAACGATGGGCCAATAAACGCCACCAATTTACTCTTGTAAACGGAAGACTTGTATCTGCTCCTCAAGTGAGTATGCCTTTAAAAGAAGCATTCTCAGGGCCCGCTGGGTATCCTTTGATTCTTTGTGAAATTTCCATAAATCCGTCTCTAGTTGATGTAAATGCTCACCCAGCGAAAAGAGAAGTACGCTTTAGAAAACCATTTCAAGTTGAATCAGCAGTTCGCTCTGCAATTCTTGGCATTGCATCTCACAGAACAGAATCTATTGTTGGTTTATCAGAAAGAAATACAAGTACAGGTTTAAGTTCAACAAGATCACATGTTTCATACTCATCTACACCTTATAAAGCTCCAGAAAAAATAACATCACAGGTTCGCCAAGCTGCATTTGATTTTGAATCACCAAATAGACAAATACAATCAGTTCCTGAAATTACAGGAAATTCATGGGAAGATTCTGTTGAGGTTATTCGTATTGCTGGCTCTTACTTACTGACAGAAACAGCTACAGGTCTTCTTATTGTTGATCAGCATGCAGCACATGAACGAATTCTTTATGAGAAGATAATTGACTCTGTCAAAGGAGCAATGTCTGTTGGACAGCAAAGAATGCTTATTCCAGAAGAAATCAGTGTTGATGTTCATGAGAAACAAATACTAAGTATTTATAGTTCAATGATTAAACAGGCTGGTTATGACTTTAAAATAGAAAATGATACTCTTGAACTTCTGGGGGTTCCTGTTGGAATTAAGCGTGGAACAGAAGCTTTGATGGAAGTAGTTAAAGCATTAGCTAAGGGAACAGAAGCTTCTGAATCAGAAGCTGAAAGAATTGCCTCTGCAAGTGCTTGTGCCGGAGCTATTAAGTTTGGTGATCATATCACAGTTGAAGAAGCTAAACATCTTTTTAATACGCTTTTTACCACAAAAGATCCATTTCATTGCCCTCACGGAAGACCAACTATGATAGAAATCCCATTCAATGAATTGACTAGTCGTTTTGGAAGATAGAATTTATGTAATTGCAGGTTGTACTGCAGCAGGTAAAACTGCAGCAGCATTTCACATTGCCAGAAATAGACCTTCGGTTGAGATTGTCAGTGCCGATTCACGACAAATTTATAGGGGAATGAATATTGGAACAGCAAAACCTACTGATGCAGAGTTACAAGAATTCCCACATCATATGATTGATGTGGCTGATCCAGATATTCTTAAATCTGCTAACTGGTTTTCTGAAAAGGCAATGAAGATCATAGAAAATATTTTAGGCCGAGGAGGAGTTCCCCTTGTAGTTGGTGGTTCAGGGTTGTATGTCATGTGTATGTCAGGGTTGCTTGATACACTACCACCCAGAAATGATAAAATTCGCAATTCCCTTTTATCTTTAGAAGATGCCGTACCTGGATCACTTCATCGTTTACTGCATGCTCTAGATGAAAAAGAAGCAGCAAGAACTGGATCTGCTGACAAAGTTCGACTGGTAAGAGCTTTGGAAATTGCTTTAATTAGCGGTGAAAAACCTTCAGTTTTAAAAAAAGGTGGAACCCCTGATAAAAGATTTAAATACGTTTTTATTGAAAAAGATAATACCGTTCTCCGCAAGGGGATAAAAACAAGAACGGAAAACATGATAAAAGACGGATTACTGGAAGAAGTTAAAGATCTACTAAACAATGGATATACCCGTAATCAAGTTCTTGGTGCTACCATAGGTTACTCTGAATTATTAGATTATTTAGAGGGGATAAGCTCCCTTCAGGAAGCCCAGACTGCTATAGAAACTCACACATGGCAGTATGCAAGAAAACAGCGTAACATGTTCAGAAGGTTACCAGGGGTTGTATCAGTAGCCAGTGATCCGGTTCTTGTTGAAAATGCACTTTTCGCTGAGAGGAAAGCTGATGGATAGAAACAAAGATATAATCGCAGACCATCTGCCACTTGAACAAATTATGATTGCCAACATTTTTGGCATAGAGGCACCTGAAAATTGGGTTAGGGACCCCAAAAACACTTCTCAAGAGTTCCCTCCTGTTATTATTGCAGAGGACAGAGGTTTTTCTCTTGTTGCTAATCACAGAACTGTCTGGCATTTGAAAAATTCAGGTAAAACCATGGTAAAATGCCTTGTGGTCAGAAGCGTTGTACATGTAAGGCCTGCTCACATGCTAATAAACAACTGTACAGAAGAAGCAATGCTTTTCGAAGCCCTTTTAAGACGTGAAATAGTCTCTAACAGAAGTCGCCTTGCGGATATGCTAGGGTACTCAAGAGCTCGAATAACACAACTCTTAAATCAACTTAAACTTCCTGTTGACATTAGGCAGAAGGTACTTCTTACAGATGATATCAGTGAGTTTAAACTCAGACCATTACTTAAATTACTGAATGACGAGGATAAACTTCAAGCTGGTTTTAGCAAACTCATGGAAGGTAAGCTTTCAGGAAGACAGATGGAAGTGTTTGCTAACTCTAATTTCTTCGATAAATCAGCAAAAGACAAAGAGAAAAATCACGAGAAAAAACCACTTAACATTGTCCTTGACGATCCTGAGAATGCAATAAGCGAACTGGAGCATGTTTTTGCAAGTGATGAAGATGAAACATTGGTTCCTTCTCTTGTTGAAAAAAGTACTGTTTCAGAGGATACTTATAACACACCCAAATTCCCTAAGAAACAGGAAAGAATAGATATGTCCATGGTTCTTAGGAAAATTGGCAGTATTCGTGGAGATGAGTGGAGAATGCGATTAGCTGAATTTAATCTGCCTTCATTAGAAGTAGAATTCCTCGAAGCTGTTTCCAAGTTACGAACGGGTCTTTATACAGAAGCTATGACTATTCTGAGTGAAATTGTTTCTGATGATTCCGATCACCATCTAGCATGGTTTTATTTAGGTAGATGCTGCAATCTCATTGGCTCATTTCCTGTTGCAGAGGAGTATTTGCGAAATGCTGTTTCAAGAGTTCCGAAAAATCCTGATTATTTGGTAGAACTTGCAATCGTACTTGAAAAACTTAAAAGACACTCTGAAGCCGAAGCTTTTTATCGCAAATCCGCTAAAATACGAAAAGAATTGGCTTCTGGTAAATGAAAAATTATCCGTTCCTTATTTTTTTGTTTCTTTTTTCCTGCGCAAAAGTTGTGGCTCCTTCCGGGGGGCCGGTTGACACATATCCACCAGAAATACTAGAAGTTTTGCCAGAACCTGGTTTTGTTACAATAATTCCATCAGAGATAATAATTACATTTTCTGAAAATATTCTTAACTCCCAAACAGCCATTCAGATGCATCCGCACGGGGAAAATATAATTACCAAAGGGAAACAGGTAATTCTTCATAATAATTCAGATATAGGTCTTCTATTGGTTACTGTTTCCTCATCTCTTGAAGACCTTCGTGGAAACAGAACAAACAACCCACAAACTTTTGTATGGAACAGCATTCCAGAAGATAGTTTTTCTAGTTTATCCCTTCAGCTTTTAAGAGATGGCGATGGGGTTTTAACTTCTGATTCGCGATCTGATTTTTTTCTGTTACCAGATACAACTTCACCAAGGCGTACCCACTTTCCTGATTCCACAGGATTAATAAATACATCATGGCTTACGCCAGGTATTTACAGAATACAGTCTTATGAAGATCTAGATAAAAGCAGAACATGGGACCCTGAGCGAGAACCAGGAGCTTCCAGCGAAATTGAGTTAGTATCAGGTCAGTTAACTGATCTTGAAATGATCATGACAATTATTGACAGTATAGGACCGAGAATATCGGATGTTAATGTATTAGATAGCTGGCATTTAGAAATTCCATGGAACGAACAAATCAGCATAGGAAATGAAGGTAATCACAATATTACAATAACTGGTCCGGATAGTCTTCCTGTATTAATTTATGGCATAAAGATTTCTTCAGGAAGAAGTTCGACAGGAAGATTGACCGTGTTTACTGATGAATTATCAGATACTGTATACACCATTGTTGTGGAGGGAATACTAGATCTCGCTGGAAATTCATCCTTATCTGATACACTGGAATTCTGGGGTCTTGATTCTCTTCCATCTTATAAATTATCTATTCAATCTGCTTATCCTGCAGACGGCGGTATTGATATTCCAGCTACAGGACCTTTTTTCATATCATTTAATGACTGGGTAGACGAATCCGCCGTAAAAGCTCTTTACACCCTTAGAATGGTATCAGATAGTTCAGTTGTATCTGGCTCATTTCTTAGAACATCAGCAACTTCTTTTTCATTTACGCCTGCTTCTGAATTATTGGGAGACAGACAATATCGTATTGACTTAAAACCTGGTCTAGTTTCCCTGCAGGGAGATACGCTTTCAGGTAAGAGCTGGGCTTTTAAACCTGCTTGGAGTTTGTCTCCTGGATTCATTACTGGAATTATTTCAGGAACCGGTGCATCTGTGGTTAAAATGGTGGTAGCGCCTGCTGGAAGCGGTGGTGAAACTATTTTATCAAATTTTATGCCTGGGTCATATCTGTTCGAAGGTGTGGCTGGTGGTAGATACACAGTTTCTGTTTTTGTAGATTGGAATTCAGATAATATTTGGAACCCAGGCGAGCCCTATGGTGCCTGGCCTGGGGTTGTGGAAGTGCTTCCCGGTATTGAAACTAAAAATATCAACATTCAAGTTGTTCCATAATATGTTCAAACCAAGCCAAAACTTTCAAAGTAATAAGTGCACTGCTTGTGGTATTTGTTCAAAAGTATGCCCTAATGATGCAGTTTTAACAAACTCTACCGGTTTGGTGATCTCATTTTCATCTGCTTGTATTGGATGTGCACATTGTGGCTGTTATTGCCCATCGAATTGTTTCAAACTTCCCAAAGAAGAAGATAGAGAGATTGCAAAACCTCAAGAACTTCAGAACCTTTTTGAAATACGAAGATCAATTCGATTGTTTTCAGATAAAATCATAGCTGATTCAGTGATTCATTCATTATTGGAACCTGTTGGTTTTTCACCTACAGGGAAAAATTCACAAGGAGTTACTGTAGATGTAATTCAGGGAACAGAGATAATTAAGAAACTAATTGTAAATCCCATAACAAAAATAGCTAAAATTATTAACTGCTGTGGTATTTTTTCTTTGCTTGCTGGTTCAGCCGCTGAACCTGTAAAAAAACTTTGTGCGGGTATCGATGTTGTTACCTGGAATGCACCATGTGTTCTTTTATTCAAAGCTCCTCTTGGGAATGTTACAGGGAAAACTGATTCAATCATTGCAGCAACCATGGTTTCAATAAAAGCCGAATCAATGGGTCTTGGAGTATTTTGGAATGGTGTAATTCAAATAACCTCATCAATACTTCCGTTAAAGCGAAGTCATGCGGTTCTTTGTATAGGTTATCCTGCTCTTAAAAAATATCAACACATTTCAGAAAGAAAATGGAGCAAAAAAATAATCAGTCTAGATAGATAGGTCGCCAGGGAAGATCATCATGAAGCGATTCTCTAACTTCACTACGCACCATAATATTTGACCAGTTTAAAAGTCTGGGAACACTATACAGAGCCATATCAATCCTGCTAATCCTGAATTCATTTCCATCGTAATATCTTTTAAAACTACCAACTGCGCCATCAACAAGATAACCTTGAGTTATGGCCTGTCTTCCTTGAAACTCAATAGAGGCAATAGCATTCTCAGCATTAACTCCCTGAGGAATCTGCCCACCAGGGTATGCAAATGCACAAATACCTGAAGTTCTCATACCTAGTTTTCTATAGAATGAATTTAACGCTGGAAGCACCTGCTCCCAATATCTTGAAGGTGGGATTTTAGTGAAGGCAAGATGGTCTGAAGAATGATTACCAATGTAATGTCCCATATCAAGCACAGCATTCAATTTCTCTTCAGTATGATTACCAAATGGAACTTTATCCCAACTAATGAAAAATACCACACCACGACCGAAATCAGGAAATTCTTCAAGAAATGAGTTAACTATTGCAACAGCGCAATCAGGATCTATTTGAACTTCACCATCAGGGAATTCTATGTATCTAAAATTATCTTGCCAGCCATCATCAAAAGTAATCATGATTGGTCTTCTATTAAATGGCACTCTTGAAAGCCCATTATCAAGATCAGTGGGAAGAATAAGAAAAAAACCAGCATCATAAAGTCCACGGAGGTCATCTCTCAATTTTGCAGGAGTTGCACTATATGCGCTGGAGTGGTTTGATATCTGATGATATGTAATCACCGGAATGCCACTTGCGTATTCTGAAAATTCAGGTGGTTGACCATAATCAAGCATTGTGGTTCTACCTGAAAGTGGTGTAAAACCTGACAAAATAAGAAAAAGAATTATCATAAAGGTATTACCGTAATTCTATCAAGGTCAGCATTAACTTTTGCATCAACGAACACACCTATCTGACCGGTGGGTGGAATAGTAGTTCGAACTACCTGTATCAGCTGACCGTTAACACTGAAATCAGTGTAGTTTCCATGAACTTCTGCAGTTAGTTCAACTTCAGAAAGACGATATGGTAGAAGTCTTGAAGATTCAAAAACATCTAATCCCATCACTGGTATCCACAGCCCATTTAAACATCTTTGTATGGTATACTGACCTCTTCCGTTAACCCCAAGAAGAAGATAGTTATTGGGTCCATCTGCTCGAAGAACAAGTCCAACAACAGAGTGAGCTCTAGCTTCTGTAACATTAAAAACAGCCTGAACAAGACCATCTTGCACAAGGCCGGCAGTACTTAACAATACAACAGGTTCATTAAAATAGTTGTTATCAATATGTAATGCACCATTATAAACATCATAAGGGATGTTGGGCCCAAAAGGCCTGTCAAGAACTCTCTGAAATGTGATATTTAGTAAAGTATCATCAGGAGCAGGGGCTGGTACATCAACAGAAACCACTGTTGTACCGCTACTAACCGGTGTTGTTGAAGTGGCTCCTACAAAAAAACCAGTTGTTTGTTCCGTAGACCCACAAGCCATTAAAAGCAGAGCACTAATAATAATGTATATTTTGTTCATGATTAGTTTTTCCATTCTAATTGAAAGAGATTAAATAGTTGTGAAAAATATGATTTTTTCAGTGCTCTGTCTAGTGCCGTTTCTTTTGGCCTGTTTCTCGGATCAGGGTCAAATTGAAATTATTACTCCAAATATATTAGAATCCGGTTATGCCCAGCCTGCCCCTTTTTATGATGTGGTTCTTCCAGAATCTATTAATACTTACATAATCTGGGATCAAAGATCGCCACTTATTGTTAAATCCATGACTCAAAAAACATCAGTTCTGAACAACGATACAATCTTAGTAGGATTTGATCCTTTCTTTGAAGTGGAAATGTTACGACTGGAAATGGAAATAGCAATTGCTGAAGCTGTTGGTGATAGTGCGCTTGTTGATTCACTTTCAAATGAATTAGATCATCCTTCTTTGTTCACTTATGTACTATCACCATCTGAAGGTATGATTCAATTAATGACGGATATTGACAATACATTACAACCTGGAGATTCAATTGGTTTAATAGTTGGTTCTCCTCCAGATTCTTTGTACTTTCTTTCACCTGATTACAACCACATTAGATGGCCAGAGGATTTAGCAGAAAATATTGTAACCTCAGAAGGACTTCAATTTAATGGTTATCCACCTGAGGAACCTGCTTCATTACCTGGTGTATGGTCAATTGAACATCGTTTCATCCATGAAACAGAGTTAGACTCATATCTAATTACAATAACAAGTGATACTATTCCAATCATTGTGATGGGAACAAAAGAAAACGCTAAAATAATTTATTCTGTGTTAGCTCTTGACTCAATATCCGTTATTCCGTGGTAAATCGGTTTACTCTGAAGTGGCAGACCTCTGCACCACTTTTTCTTATGTAATTCTGATGATAGTCTTCTGCCAACCAGAAATTATCTGCTGGAATAACTTCAGTAGCAACATCAAGATCACGGCTTTGAAGAAATGATATTAATTCATTAGTAACATCTTGTTGGGCTGAAGTTGTGTAAAAAACTGCAGACCTGTATTGTGTCCCAATATCAACGCCTTGACCATTTACTTGCGTTGGGTCGTGTATCTCAAAAAATGCTATAGCAAGGTCTCTGAAAGAAACTGTGTTTCTATTAAAAACAACTTTAACTGTTTCAGTATGACCTGTTGAACCGCTACAGACTTCATTGTATTCGGGGTTTACTATTGTACCACCCATGTATCCAGATTCAGCGAAAAGAACCCCATTTGTATTGTCGAAAATATGTTCTACTCCCCAAAAACATCCACCTGCAAAATATGCGGTTTCCAGTTCATTTCCATTTATGAAATTCATGGAAATTGAGTTCACGCAATGTCTTGTATCTGTATCAGTATAACCTTCACCTGTAAAAACATGTCCAAGATGACCACCACATGATGTGCAAATGATCTCGGTTCTCAATCCATCATTGTCTGGTCTAATGGTGACAGCATTTGTAATACTCTGATCAAAAGCTGGCCATCCACAGTGAGCTTTAAATTTAGTATCAGAAATATAGAGAGCGGCATTACACCTTTTGCAGGTATAAACTCCATTTGTAAATGTATCAAGATAAATACCTGTTCCTGGTCTTTCCGTAGCTCCATTTATTATTACTGATTGCTCTTCCGGGGAAAGTTTATTGTAACTCATATCTATATCTCCATTCAACAGGAAAAAGCTTAAAATAATGCTTATAAAATATTTAATCTTACTACCTCCATTCATCAATAATACCTTAAATCATAAGGAAGTTCCCGAAAAAAAGGGAAAATTTTAATTTGAAAAGATATTTAGATTACTTTTTATGTTCATCCTTTGTTTCCCGAAGAAGGGCAGTACGGCACAGTCTAATTATATTAGTGTTGTAGAAATTTGCTTTTTAAATGAAAGGGGTTCTTTTGTCAAGCGCACTTTTTAGTTTCAAGACCATGTATAAATGGGATAATGTGAATGTTGAATCTTTGGCTCTTTTTGATGAATGGCGTAAAAAGGGAAAACTAGGCTTTTTAGACCTGCCATTTAACACAGAACTTTGCGAGAAAACAATATTACTTGCAGATAAAATTAGCGCAGAAGTTGATACACTTTTTGTTGCCGGTATAGGTGGTTCATCACTGGGGCTTCGATCAATTCTTTCAGCCCTTGATGAAAATATTCGTGGAAAAGTTATAGTAGTTGACTCACCTGATTCAAAAGTAATCAAAAGAGCTGTTGCCGGTGTTGATTCAAAAAAAGCTGCCATTTGTGTTATCACAAAGTCTGGTGGAACCGCTGAAACTTTATCTATTTTTATGGAACTTCGTAATAACTTGGGTACAGATGTACCAGTAATTGCCATTACAGACCCAAAGAAAGGCGAATTGCGCAAACTAGGGGTTCAACATAATTGGAGTATGCTTCCGGTGCCAGAGAATGTAGGAGGAAGATTCAGTGTTCTGTCTCCTGTTGGTTTGTTCCCAGCAGCATTTGCCGGTATTGATACAAAAGGGCTTCTTGCAGGAGCAGGTGAAGTAGTAAATGATTTCGACGAACACGGAAAAAACAGTTTGGCTGGCAGGATAACAGCAGCATTCTTATCAAAATTCACAAGTCATCCTGTTCACGTATTCATGCCATATTCTGATTTTCTTTACGACACAGCTTTGTGGTTTGCTCAACTCTGGGCAGAAAGCTTGGGCAAAGCTGAAGATATATCTGGCAAGCAAGTTAATATTGGTCAAACCCCTCTTGCATGCCGAGGACCAGCTGACCAACATTCTCTTGTTCAATTATTTATGGCAGGACCATCCGACAAAACAATTACTATTCTTACAGAAGGTTCACCTAACTCATCAGCACCAAAACCAGGTGACTTTAGTGGCATCTCTACCATGGGTTATCTTGAAGGTAGAAATCCAAATGAACTTAGAATGGCCGAAGCAGATGCTACTTCTACTTCACTGTCTCAAAGAGGTTTACCGGTTTCCAGAATTCATATTCCAGAAATCTCTTCTGAGTATCTTGGGCAAATATTTATGTCTCTTGAAATAGCCACAACGCTGGCAGGGCTTACGTTGGGTGTGAATCCTCTGGATCAGCCAGGAGTAGAGATAGGTAAAATATTGACATACAAAGCCATGGGTAGGGCTGGCTATTGATTCTGATTTTTTCAGTTCTTCTTGCGGTTTTTCCGAATTCATCCACTGAAGATTGGTATACACTGCTTCAAGGGAATTACAAACTTGAAAGTTCTGCTGATTTTTTGTTAGGTTCAGAAAATAACAGCAATGTTCTTGTTGAAAATCTTCCGGTTGTCGCTTACGGAACAATACCCCAGATTCCATGGCCTTCAGCAAATTATGTTGATCCGCTTCAAAGCGGAATGTGGGGTAGAGGTACATGGAATATCTCCATAATACAACGAGCCTTCCAGGATTCTGTCAGTATTTCTAAAATAGGTTTAATGCAGAATACAAAAGATCATAGCAGATATGTTTTTCTTCTTGACAGACCACTTCCCTTAGGATCTTCGGGAAATTTTCAAATGATTCGTGATGATTCCCTTCGTCTGTTTTCTGCAGTTATTAAAAAAAATGACTTCATCAACAGAACTATGAGTTGGGAAGGCAATAACTACGGTTGGGGAAGCTGGACCAGCTGGTTTTCTGAAAGAGAAAATCTATATGCACGGGTGGGTTTTTCAAGACTTTCTTCTGGTGACAGGCGACCAGAGATATTAACTGGTTTTTCCATGAATTATTCAGTCTTTCAATTTGAAGGAGGAGGCTCTGCTTCCTACGTAGACAGTACTATTCAAGGACGAGGTCTAACAGGACTATCAACCAATATAGAAAAAATGAGACTTTCAGTTTATTTTGATTCAAGCCCTGAAGGAGAAAGTTTTTGGGGTGGAATATCTAGGCCTCTTGGGTCTATGCAGATATCTGCTTTGATTTCAAAACCAGCGAATGAAAATTTGTTCCAAACAATATCAGTTAGACACGATAATTTCAACATAATCGGCAGATTCATAAATGAAACTGCCGTTGCTGCTGACGGACAAATTAGAAAGGGTATTTTTCGCGGAAAGGGTGCCGCCTGTTGGAATTTTGAAAGTGACTCTTTATCTGTAAGTAGTTGGATGCTTCTAGGAGTAGATTGGTATCGTGCAAGATTCGAAGCTGGCCCTAGAATAAGAGCAGGATTTACAACAGATGGAATAACTGAAGAGAAACTTGATCTGCTGGTGGGATTTACCCTTGCTACTTTTTCATTCGCCGGAGCAGTGGAAGATATGATTGAAGAAACAGAACGAAGCTGGTCTTTTGGAATTACATGGTTTTTTACTGACCAGTCTCCGGTAAGACCAATAGGTGAGGAGGAAGTAAGAAATGAAAACTAAAATAGCAGTTTTTGCATCAGGAACAGGATCTAATTTCAAAGCACTTGTTCAGGGCGATACTGGGGATGGTGAGATAAAACTTCTTCTTACTGACAATAAAGATGCAGGGGCTCTAGCTCTTGCTGAAACACTGGGAATTGAAGCATTCTATAAATATCCAGGAAAATTTAAAACAAAATTCAGCGTTAAAGAAGAACAGAATTGGGTAGATTTTTTGATAAAAAAGAACATTCAACTCATCTGTCTTGCAGGTCTCATGAGAATTATCAAAGGGCCTCTACTTGAAGAGTTTCAAGGTAGAATACTTAATATTCATCCTTCGTTATTGCCGTCTTTTCCTGGCCTTGATGGAGCTGGACAGGCATTTAGATATGGGGTAAAAATAGCCGGCTGTACAGTTCATTATGTGGACAAAGGAACAGACACAGGTCCAATCATTTTTCAAGAAGCTGTGCAGGTTCTTGATACAGACAACCGAGATTCTCTTGCAGCTAGGATACTAAAAAAAGAACATGAATTATTCTCAAAAGCTGTAAAAGCTCATTGTTCTGGAAGAGCAGTATATTCTATGGTAAATCGCTAAAGCTGATAAGGAGGGGTGTGCGGAATGTATTCTATGGTAATGTTTCTTGTTTTTTTGATGTTCAGCGGCCAGGAGGCACCGGTTTCAAGTGAACCAGTTTTTTCTATTTCAGTAAATAATGCACAGTTAGATCCTCACATGATGGCTTTCGTGGTTTCAGCTGGCGAACAGGTAACTTTATCCTGTAATGATTCTCTTAACTGGTCAATTCCTTCTCTAGATTTTAACAGTACATGCAGAAATTTTACTTTTACACTACCCAGATCACATGGAACTTATATAGTAACAGCTTCTGATTCAATAGCATATCAGGAATGGATAATGATTGTGCCCCTAAGCAGTGATCAATTCAGAACAGCATCTATTAATTCTTTTTCTGTGGGTTTTTATGGTGATGGTAACTCAAGAGATAATCTTCCTGATCGAGGTTTTATTGAGCTTTGGCCTGATGTATTTGAGGCTAGAATTTCTACCCATCTTAGTTTCTCAGATTTTTTAGGACATACCCAGGGCTCTTGGCCTCAATACATGGTTCTTGATTTACGACTTGTACACAAACTAGAATGTGTTTTTGAAGAAGTTGCAAAATCATACCCTGAAGCCCGTGATATTCACTGCATAAGTGGCTTCAGAACTCCTGTTTATAATGAGGCTATTGGAAATGAAACCGGCTTCAGCCTGCATCTCTACGGTGCTGCATCTGATTTCTGGATCGAGGGCTGGCCTGATAATGATTTAATTGATGATCTTGATAGAAATAAACGAATTGATGTTTTTGATGGTGAATTCATTGTTGATGCTGCCAGAAGACTTGAAGCTTCGGGAGAAGTCGTTGTAGGTGGAGCATCTGCATATCGATGGATTACCTCACATGGACCATTTGTTCATCTTGATACACGGGGCACGCCAGCTGTATGGCAGACAAGAGAAAGTCTTGTGGATAACCCTGTTTTATAATTGGAGAGGTTAAATGAAAATTCCTATTATTGTTCTTCTTTCTCTGTTAATAGTTGCACTTGCCATGAGTTTGACTACAGTTTACCGTATGGATGAAAAAGTCAACTATATGCATGATTTGGTAAGTGAATATGATGATATAGTTCAACATGTAACAGCCCAAAGAGATACTCTGGCTCTGATGAATTCTGCATTTGCAGCAAGAGTCGATTCTGTACCACGGCTTCAACACAGGGCAGACTCTCTTCAGGTTCGTCTTGATGAAGCTGAACTTGTTCGTAACTATCTTGGCTATTATCTAGTGATTGATACAGGGCAAAATCGTTTTCATCTCAGGCGTGGTGGTCTTCTAGTTAGATCTGGATACTGTGGAACAGGCAAGGGATGGACTGCGAATGACAGCGGAATGGTATGGAATTTCAGCACTCCCAGGGGAATTAGATATGTTGTAAAAAAAGGAGAAAACCCTTACTGGTATAAACCAGACTGGTACTGGCTTGAGCAAGACCTGAGACCACCAAGACCTGGCCAAGACATTTTAATACCTGATAGTTTGTCATGGGAAGAACAAGTTGTTTTTTACAATGATTCTCTCTCTTCAGCAGAACGAGTATGGGTTCGTGCAGTTCCAGGCGCTTTGGGAAATTTCAAAGTTGACCTTGGCGGGGGAATTCTTCTTCATTATGGTGTTGGAAGGGGTCGAAATGTTAGTCACGGTTGTATTCGATTGAGCAATGCGGATCTTGAAGCTCTATATAGAATACTTCCTGTTGGCGCTCCTGTATTGATATACTGATAAAGAAAGGCAATTATGATATCAACTATTATTGGAACATCTTCAAAGCGATCCAAACTTAACATTTTCTTGATTGCAGGCACCCTTACAGCAGTTCTTGTGGGAATATTTTTTATTAATCGTACTGAAACAGATTCTCCCGTATTCAACCAGCAATCTGCTTCTGAAGTAAATCAAGTTACTCCTCAAGTTCCAGCCGTTACTTCTACACCCCTAGAAGAACCACCTGTACTATGGCTTCAAGCATCAGGCTCCTGCTCAGGTAATGCAGCATGGGGATATGCAGTGGTGGCACCTTTTGATACTTTATGGAGTTTGTCCACAGGACGAGAGTTATTCAGCCCACCGGCAATTGTGGGTCAAATGATTTTCATTGCAGGTAATGACAAAGTTCTAAGAGCTATAAATATGAATACAGGGCAACAGGTATGGTCAAAAACTGTGACATGTGGTTTGTCTGGAGGGGTTGCTGCCGATTCTACGAATGTTTATTTCAGCGGTCAGGATGGATACATGTATGCTTTGAATATGGAAACTGGATCTGAAGAATGGAAAACAGGTCTCGGCTTTCACATCTTCACAGATGCCTGTGTTGTTGCAGACAGTCTTGTATTAGCAGGTAACTCAAAAGGCTCAATTGCAGCACTCGATAGATTAACGGGCTCTCTTGTATGGAGTTATACGGTAGAAGGGTTGCTTTTAGGGCCAGCTATTTCAAATGAGGTTTCAGTTTTTTCAACTGAATCTGGTACTGTTGGAGCCTGGGATATTCAGGGAAATTCAATCTGGCTTCGAAATTTCACAACACAGCCATCTGCACCATCAATAAAATCTGATGTTGTTTATCTTGGTTTTTCAAGTGGAAAAATTCTTGCACTTTCTCTTCTTACCGGAGAAACCATATGGGAATCGTCTTTAAGTGATGTCCAAGGCAGAACCGTGGTTTCAAGACCTGCTTTAACCAATGATTCACTTCTAGTTTCAGGTACATGTGATAATCGTGTTTTCTGTATGGAAACAACAAGTGGCGAGATTTTATGGGAAACCGAGCTTGAAAACTGGGTTGCAGTAACGCCGGCGGTTTGCGACACTATTGTTTATGCAAGTTGTGATGATAACAGGATGTATCTCTTAAGTTTAAATACTGGTTTAGTAATAGATACTATTGAAACAGGTTCATACTCCGGCACACCTCCGATTCTTATGAACGGAACTTTATTTATTGGAAATTCAGCAGGCGATTTCGTTGCTATTTCCGGAACAGAACCCTCCATACCTCTTGAAGAAGAATAGAGTATAAATGCCAAATGGAACAATTCAAAGCGGATACGCTCTTGTAGCTGGTCTATCTAATACAGGTAAATCAAGTCTTCTCAATGCTTTAACCAAGTCTCAAATTTCCCCTGTAGCTCTTCAGGCAGCATCAACTCGAATGCCTATTACAGCCATTTGTACACCTGGAGATGCACAAATTTGCTTCGTAGATACACCTCCTCTTGATGGCAACTTTGATCTATCAATTATTGACTGGGTTGATGTTATTGTTTTGGTAGTTGATATTAAAACTCTTGATAAAGACCTTACAAACCCGATAATCCAGAATTTCTTAAGACGCGTTAATAAAAAACCTGTTGTTCTTGCTTTAAGTAAAAGTGATTTTGTTAAACCAGAACATCGATCTGCTTATGTTTACCGCGCAATATACACAAATAAATTTACGGATATTATTCCAGTTACCCCTCCGCTTGACCACGGAATTAAAGATTTACTGCATTCGGTATTGGTGAATATTCCCAAGCGCATTCGATTATTTCCCAGAGATATAACAACTCTTAACTCACAGAGATTCTTAATCTCTGAACAGATCCGTACACAGTTATACAGTTTGTTACCGTTAGAAATTGCAGGAGAAACTGCAGTTCAGATAGAAGAAACATCACAGCGAGATGGTAGACTTTACATAAGAGCCAATCTAATTGTTTCAAGAGCTTCGACAAAAGGAATAATTATTGGAAGAAAAGGTCAAAATCTAGAACACATCAATAAACTTTCATCACAAACTATAGGACGCTTCACAGGTGAAAAATGCAGACTGGATCTTTGGGTAAAAGTACGAGAAGCGTGGACAACCAATAAAGCGGATTTGCTTGAATTCGGATATGTCTGCTAATCTTCCAAGAGCCTGCAGAATAAATATTGAGGATTTTCAAGGACCTCTAGACCTGCTTCTGTTCCTTATAAGAAGAGATGAGCTTGATGTTACAACAATAAATCTTGCAGAAGTAGCCGATCAATATCTTCAATACATCCGAAAAGCTGATGACTTGAATCTGGATGTAGCAGGCGAATATCTTGTTATGGCTGCTACCCTTACTAGAATGAAAAGCAGGCTTCTTCTTCCTGTGGAAAGAGCGCTTATGGAGGAATCGGAAGACCCAATGGAATCACTTAAAAGGCATCTAGTTTTATATAAAGCCTTTAAAGAAGTAGCCTCAGACTTGAAAAATAGTGAATCACTCTGGCGTGATGCTTTTTCGCCGCCAGGTGAACGGGAAAGATATGAAGACGATAATTCAGAGACCGATCCAGGGCAAACATCTCTTATTGATCTACTGCTTGCTCTTGAGAATATGGCAGAAAAAAGTGCTTTACCGCCGGAACATCGTGTACGCAAACCTTTATTATCTTTAACGGAATGTGTTAATCTTATTAACAATAAGCTTCCATTGAATTCTTCTGTGGAATTTACAGATATGGTAGGGGAGAACGCAGATCCAGCACTTGTAGTTTCTTTTTTTGTTACTATTTTAGAGTTAGTAAGACGGGGTTGGTTATCCACACAGCAAAGTTACCAATTTTCACAGATTATCATGAAACGAATAAATGAAGGGTGGAAAAAAAATGCTTGATCAGCTGGCAAGACAGATAGAAGCACTTCTTATTGCCACAGAATCACCTGTTACTTTAACAAAAATATGCGAGTTAACTAATTGTGGCACTGAATCCGCAGAGCAAGCTATAGTGAGGATAGAGTCTGAATTAGTCTCTGGTGGTCATTCCATGGAAGTTGCTCGTTTGGCTGGCGGTTTCAAAATTGTGACAGATCCAGATTTAGGTTATATAGTAGCACAATTGTTTCACGGGAAAAGACACACAAAACTTTCCCGAGCATCGTTGGAAACCCTTGCAGTGATAGCGTACCGACAGCCGGCAACAAGAGCGCAAGTAGAGGCTGTACGCGGTGTAAACAGTGACAGTGCAATGAGAACACTGATGGAAAGAGATTTAATAAAAATTTCAGGGAGACAGGAGACACCGGGAAGACCCCTTCTTTATGGAACGACTTCTAGATTCCTTGAGTATTTTGGTCTTAATAATCTTGAGCATCTGCCCAGGATGGAAGAGATTGAGAACCTTTTGAAGCTTTCGGCTGATGATATCGAGCGAATGGCTTCTGAGTTGTCGGGAGATGAAAGTGACCAGATCAACTAAAAAAACAAAGAAAACAGCAGCAGCAACTGCTGACGGAATGCGACTTAACAGGTACATAGCAAGATCAGGAATTGCCAGTAGACGAAACTGTGACAAAGGAATAAAAAATGGCATGGTTACTATTAATGGCAGGCTAGTTACAAATCCAGCAGAAAGAATCTCCACAGGGGATCTTGTATTGTGGGACGGCGCATCTATCACATTACCAGAGCTTTTCGTTGCGGTTATGAATAAACCATCCGGTTATGAAACAACCATGGATGAAAAAGCAAATAGACCAATCTCACAGCTTTCAGTTGGTATGCCACGAGGTGCTGCCCCTGTTGGTCGCCTTGATATAAGAACTGGCGGACTAATATTGTGGAGCAATGACGGTGAGCTTGTTTATAGGTTAACTCATCCTAAATGGAGAGTTGAACGGGAATATTCTTTAATTTTGGCAAAACCTCCTGAAAAAGAAGCAATCGAGAAAATGCGAAAAGGTGTATACATTGCACCAAGAGAGTTTTCAAAACCTAAATCAGTAGAGAAAACCGGAACAAAAACCTTAAGTGTTGTTCTAACCACTGGGCGTAACAGAGAAGTAAGAAGATTATCAAAGTTTTCTGGAATTCCTCTGATTGGTCTGGAGCGAATTCGGTTTGGTCCTATACAGCTTGAAGATTTGGATCGCGGAAAATGGCGAATTCTTGATTCAGATGAGATAAGCTCTCTTTGCAAATTGGTAAGACTAAACAGGTAAGTATCAGCTAAGTCGATACAAGAAAGCCAAATACTTAAAGCCATTGACAATACTATCCCCTTTTAAGATGTTACCCACATCTTAAAGAGGGGATGTGAATTTGACTGCCTGAGATAATTGCGATTGACGGACCTGCTGCCTCTGGTAAAAGTACCACTGCAAAGAAGATAGCGGGATTATTGAAATTTGAGTATCTGGACACCGGCGCAATGTACCGAGCGTCGGCTTTTCTGGTTTCAAATGCAGGTATTAACCTTCGTGATGGCTCTTCTGCTTCAAATCTTCTTAAAAAACACTGTATTGATGTATCAAGTAAGGGCATTCTGCTTGACGGAAAAGATATTTCAAGCAAAATAAGGACCAATGTGATAAGCGAAGCCGCAAGTATTATTTCAACACATAAATCCGTAAGAGAACACATGGTTTTTCTTCAGCGTGAATTTGGAAAAAAACACAATACAGTTGCAGAAGGAAGAGATATGGGAACTGTTGTTTTTCCAAAGGCTTCTTTAAAAATTTACATTGTTGCCGATATCGCTATTCGAGCCCTTCGCAGGCAAAAAGACCATAATCAGCCTAGTGTGAAAGAAATTGTCCATTCGATGTTCAAAAGAGATTACCGTGATAGAACCAGAACTGAAAGCCCGTTAAGACTTCCACCTGGTGGGATTTGGCTTGACGGTACCAACTTAACTATTAATCAACAAGTCAATTTCATTGTTAAGTTATACAAAAGGCGGATGGTACAATGAGTAGATCTCCAATGGTTGACATAATTCTGAGACCCATCATTTGCACTATTGCTGCTGTGGTGTTCAGGATGAAAGTTGTTAATCGAAAGAATTTTCCAAAGGGAAATCTGATACTGGCTGGCAATCATATATCAAACTGGGATCCACCTTTTATAGCAGCTGCCGTTCCTCGAGCAGTTTATTTTATGGCAAAATCAAGTTTGTTTAAAACTCGTTTTCTTTCCTGGTTTATGCTGAATCTTGGAGCGTTCCCAATTTACAGAAGATCAGCTGTTAATTCAGGTGCATTAAATAAAGCGATTGAACTGGTAAATCATGGTAAAGCTGTGATAATTTTCCCAGAAGGCACAAGAAGCAAAGACGGCAATATGTTGCCTGCAAAAGCTGGGGTTGGATACATTGCGCACGCAACAAAAGCTCCGGTGCTTCCATTTTTTCTAGAGGGTATGGACGATCCGAAAAGTACCCTTCTTTTTAAATCAAGATTCAGAGTGACATTTGGAACACTTATTTCACCTGAAGAACTTGAATCGATTCACCAGTTAGGCGGAGCTAAAAAATCAGCTGAACATATTTTAAATCAAGTTAAGGAAATCAGAAATAGATATAACAACGAAAGGAACTCTAAATGAGTGAGATGAAAGAATTTGTCGTAGGTCTTACAGCAGAAGAAATCGAGACTATTGAAGGTCACGATTACACAGCTAGTGAAAGAAGCGAGTTTGAAGATGCCTATGCAGGCACAATCGCCAACTTCACAGTTAAAGTTGGAACAATTATCTCCGGTACTATCCTCAAGACTGCTAACAATGAGGTTATTGTTGATCTTGGTTACAAAAGTGAAGGTGTTATTCCACTGCAGGAATTCCGCGATGATGAACCACCTCAAGCTGGAACAAAAGTTGATGTTTTTGTTGAAAGCCTTGAAGACACAGACGGAAGAGTTACAGTTTCCAAAGAAAAAGCACACTTCCATACAGTATGGAATGATATCAAAGTTGCTTACGATGAAAACCTTATTCTTAAAGGTAAAGTTCTCAAGCGTATCAAGGGTGGCCTTACTGTTCGAATTATGGGTGTTGATGCTTTCCTTCCAGGTTCACAGGTTGCTCTTCGTCAAGTACCAAATTTGGAGAAATTCTGTGGAGAAGAACTTGATTTCCGCGTAATTAAGCTTAACAAGCGTCGTAGAAACATCGTAGTCAGTCGCAGACAGGTTCTTGAAGAAGCAAGAAGCGAATTGAAAGAAAACCTTATTAAGGAACTTGAGGAAGAGCAGGTACGCAAGGGAATCGTTAAGAATATCACCGATTTCGGTGCATTTGTAGACCTTGGTGGTATCGATGGTCTTCTTCATATCACCGACATGAGCTGGGGAAGAGTTCGTCATCCATCTCAGCTTCTTACAATTGGTGAAGAAATTGATGTTAAAGTTCTTAAATTTGACAAAGAGCGCGAGCGTATTTCTCTGGGTCTCAAACAGCTTCAGCCTTTCCCATGGCAGGGCGTAGCAGAACGCTACTCACAGGAAACAATGGTTACTGGTAAAGTTGCTTCAATCACAGATTACGGTGCATTTGTTGAAATCGAACCTGGCGTAGAGGGTCTTATTCATATTTCTGAAATGTCTTGGACCAAACATGTTCGTCATCCATCCAAGATTCTTAATGTTGGAGATGAAGTTGAAGCAGTTGTACTCAGCGTAAACGAAGAAGAAAGAAAAATTTCCTTGGGTCTCAAGCAGACAATGGAAAACCCTTGGAATTCAATTGAAGAAAGATATCCTATTGGATCTTCTGTGAATGGCAAAGTTCGTAATCTTACAAACTTTGGTGCTTTTGTAGAAATCGAAGATGGAATTGATGGTCTTATTCATATTTCAGACATGAGCTGGACAAAGAGAATAACTCATCCTTCCGAAATCGTACAGAAAAACCTTCCTGTAAAAGTTGTAGTTCTTAGCATCGATCGTGAAAACCATCGCATTTCTCTCGGTCTCAAGCAGACAGAAGAAAACCCATGGGATTCCATGAACGAGCGTTACCCGGAGACTGCAGAAGTAAAAGGAAAAGTTACACAGATTCTTGACAGAGGTGTTGTAGTTGATCTTGAAGACGGAATAGAAGGTTTTGTTCCTCTCAGTCAGCTTGGCTGGGATGAACTTGAAAATCCAGCTACCGTGCTTAGAAAAGGCGATGACCTTCCTCTTAGAGTCATTGAAGTTGTACCTTCCAGTCGCAGAATAGTTCTCAGCGTGAGAAGCTACTTCAATGGTCGTTCAATGGAAGAACTTCAGGAATTCAGAACACTCCTTGAAGGGCGCCCAGTTGAAGAAGTAACTGCTGAAGAAAAGCCTGTTATCAGTGATGCTATTAATGAATCAATGATGAATGCAACTCCAGTGGTCAAAGAGCCTGTAACAGAGCCAGTTGTGGAAAAAGAACCAGAAGTTCTTGAAGAATCCACAAAGGAATAGATAAAATATTTGGGGCGGACTGAAAGTCCGCCCCAACTTATCATATCATGAACTTGCCTGAAAAAACTGCTGTATTTGGTTTTACACTTGGTTGTAGACTGAATTCATATGAAACAGAAGCGCTTGTGGGAGAGCTTGTTGATAAGCTTTCCGGTAGTAGCGTCGATTCGCCTGAAAAGGCTGATTTGATTCTGGTAAATACTTGTGCTGTAACTAGTCGCAGTCAAGCACGCTCCCGAAAGACCGTAAGATCTTATGTTGCCAGGTATCCAAATGCTCAAATAGTGGTTACCGGTTGTGTTACAGTAGTATCACCGGAAGATTTTCTTGAAATGGACAGGGTTACAATTATCGCAAATGATAAAAAGCACTTGATTGCTTCTAAAATCAGCGGAGAGAAGAATTCGCCGATTAAAGAAAATCTATACCCTGTATTTGCTCCAATTACAACTTCAAAAACAAGAGGTTTTCTAAAAATTCAAGATGGATGTAGTAACCACTGTACATATTGCATAGTTCCAACAGCCCGAGGCGATTCAAGAAGTCAACCCAAAGAACTTGTTTTAAGTCAGGCAAAGGAAATGGTAAATGCAGGTTTCCGTGAAATCTGTTTAACTGGAGTGGATATTGCTGATTATGGCAGAGGGTTATACTCTAATGGTTATGGTCTACCTCAATTGGCAGAAGATCTTCTAGCAATTGGTGGTTTTAGACTTAGAATAGGATCCGTTGAACCACAATATCTTAATGTTAAAACTCTTGAGAATCTAGTGATTCCAGGTTTATGCAGACACTTTCATATTCCATTTCAAAGTGGTTCAGACAGTGTGCTTAAGGTGATGGGTAGACGGTATGACAGGGCAGAGGAGATGGATATTTTAGACGCTGTAGTTAATCTTTTTCCAGGGGCTTGCATCGGCAGTGATATCATTGCTGGTTTTCCTGGTGAGACTGAAGAAGATTACCTTCAAAGCCTTTCTCTTGCACAAGACAGTCGAATCAATTATTTGCATGTTTTCCCTTTTTCACCAAGACCTGGTACTCCAGCTTCTAAAATGAAACCACTTCATACTGAAAATATCACAATCCGGTCTGAAGAACTGAGAAGAGTATCAACTGAATCAAGAAGGATTTTCAGACAGTCTAACCTTTCCACCACAAACACAATGCTGGTTGAAAGTCGAAAGATTGATGGAAAAAAGATTGGACTTACAGATAATTATATACCAGTTTTTGCACCGGAAAATGCAAAAGAGGGTGAGCTTGTTGAAGTTTCGCTCTCGGAAGAAAATATTTGCTGGGGGCTACGCTAGTGTTCTGGGGGTTAACAGGGTGCAGCGGTACTGGAGTTTCAACAGTGGCTTCAGTTTGGGAATCACTTGGAGCTCAGATTTGTTCTCTTGATAAAACAGGGCACAGGTTTCTTGATAAAATGTCTGTAAAGAAAGCCCTTGAACAAGAACTTGATATTCAAGGTTTATCGAATATGTCAACTATTGAGATCAGAAATGAACTAAGAGAGAAAGCATTTCTTTCAAAAGAAATTCTCAGCGGGATAAATAGAGTGGTACATCCCAGACTAATTAGGTGGGTAACAAGTTCAACAAACAAACTTAAAAGTAGCAATGATATTTTTGTTTTAGATGCTGCTCTTATTTTTGAATTGGATTTGTCAAACTATTTCAACTTTGTGGTAACTGTAACTGATAGTATAGATAGGGTTTCTGATAGGCTTGTAAAACGAGATGGCATTTCGCCTGAAACGATATCTGGCAGATGGAATAGTCAGCTAAGCCTAAAAACAAAATGTGAAAATTCTCATTTTGTTTTGCACAACTCAGGCACTGAATTTGATTTGAAGAAAAAGGCAAAAGAATTTTATAAAGGGGTAATTCAAAAAATGGAGGCATCTGGTGGCACACAGAACTAGAAAAAAGCTTACTAAGAAACAAATAGAGAAAGATCCAATCGGCGATAAACTTGAGATAGGTGCATTGTTTCTTCAAGCACGCTATAAAGAAGTATTTGGAGCTCTTGCTGTATTATTAATTGTCGTTCTTGTTATACAGTATATCGGTGGCAAAAAGAATTCAGCTGCAGAAGAATCTATGGCAGGATTTATTACAGCAAGTCAGACATTTGATCAAGCAATGAATGCTGCTGCTTCCAGTCAAGCAGACCAAGCATATCAGGCATTGAATGCATCTTACGCATTGTCAATGCAGACATGGAATAACAATCCTCAGAATGACTGGGCAAGAAAATCTGCAGTTCTTGCATCTAAAATTGATATTATCAGAGGAAACTATGAAGGCGCAATCGCTACACTTTCAACTGTACTTGCCACGGATCCTGATATTTCCATCAGAGTTCCAGCATTGTTACACATGGGAATTGTACTAGAAAATCGTGGAAGTGAACAGGATCTTGTTAATGCCACTGCATCTTATCAAGAACTTATTGAGATTTCTGAAGAGAATCCTGCAGTTGAAGCAGAAGCACTTTTGGGATTATCTCGTGTTTATTTTGCACAGCAAAACTACACTGAAAGTGAAATAGCTTTAAACAATGCACTTGTTTTATCATCTGACACAACAGCTTTTGAAGCTTATCAGATAACAAGACTGGCAAGCTTTAATAACTAATTTAAGAAACGGGCTCTTTCGGGCCCGTTTCTCTTAATATAGAATGTCCGATAATGGATATTATGTAAAGTAGCAAAAGAAAAAATAAACCCTCACCAATTTATTCAAGTCACCAGTACATTGTACACAAAATAAATCAGGTGAGCTCCTGTTAAGAACTCACCTGATTGTAGATTCTATTTTTTTCTGTTAGCAATTCCAAGAATAAGACCAAGAGCAAGTGACCAAGCAGCAGCAAGACCAACCTGGGCATCATGATTTGATAAACTAAAAGTAACGGTATGGGCTGGAATCCAGAAAAATATTAAACTTTTGATGGCAATTTCCATGCCTTTGTAACCTTTTGTACCCTGCATAAGATTATCTTCCCACCGGTGAAAGAACATCATTTGCGGACCAAAAATCACATTGGTAAACGTACTCATGCAAAGTGCAAAAAACAGTCGATTAGTAGTAGACCAATGAAATTTATCAAAAACAGCGGTAGTAAAACCTAACATTCCAGCAAAACCTACTTTAATAATCAAACCTAAAATTCCCCAGCCAAGCATTTTCAAAACAAACTTTACCGGAGTGTAACTGAATTTTTTGCGCATAACCGATGCTGCAATCCAATCACCAACCATTCCTAGAATTGCAAACTGTATAAAAGCCGCCTGGAAAGGGTACTTAGTTATTGTATCAATATACCATTCAATAATTCCACTCATACTATTCCTTTTCTTTGTGTGATTCTACTTGTTTTTTTAGTTTCTCAAGAAGTTCATTTGCAGTTTTCTTCAAATCAATGAAAGCTAATATGGTTATTTCTTTTTCTGATAGAGATATCTCAAGATTTCTCCAGAACCTGAGAATTCTTCTTGATAGAAAACTATCAACATTACAATTATTCAGATATTCATCCAGTTCTTCATATCCCAGATATGATTTACCTCCAGTTAGAATCTGTGATAATTCGGTTTCCATTCCCGATAATAACTCATCTACATCTTTAGCTTCTAAGACAGATACAAGTTGCTTTTCTTTTCTCTTAGCAGCTCGTCCTAGAATAACTGTTAGAGTTAATACCCCAAGAGTACCAATAATTATCCACAAGATAGGTGACTCTACCCCATTGTTTTTTTCCAGTTCAATAACTCTATCTGTCCATGGGATAACTGTAACATCAACAGTACATGGGGAAATTTGTGTAGTCTGGTATGTATAGTCATAACGGTTTAACCACACTAAAGAATCAGGTCCTAGAATAAAAACCCCTGTTTCTTCTGGTTCAAGAATGAAATCCCACCATTTTTTATTCTCGGTAGAACCAGAATCAACTTGAATCAATGATGCATTTCCTTTCACCGTAATTATGGGTGCCTCATCCATATAAATATTACCCGGGCCAAGGCTGGTAAGGCGAATGGAAAGCTCGCCTCCTTGTCCTGAAGGATTAGGTAACTGCTCTATTTTTACTGTTATACTATCAAGAAGAGTCTCGTCCCAATTCCAAGGTGCATTAAGAGGAAAAGGATAAACAGGCAGCATGAGTGGTTCGCTTTCTACTGTCCATGTAGGTGATTTCCCCCATCTATCGTAACCTGACCCGGTTATATCCGCAGCAAAAACCGGTGCAAAAAGACTGCCAGCAGCAGCTGGAGCCATTTCAACAACAGCCAGCAAACTACGGTTAGCTGAGTAGTGTTTCATATTTGTTGATTCCCAATTACTATCTTGAATAGCATCTACATCAAGAATCACTCCAAGTTCTGGGGCACCCCACCAATATGACACATTATCAACACCTATAAGGCTATAAACATAATAATCAAGTTTTAATCTTGTTCCAGGATATATTCGCCCACCTGTATCATGCAAAATTCCCATTAACCATACTTCTTCATCAGGTATGTAAGACTGATTTACTGAAGGAAGCGTTGTTGTATTTACATCTGTCTCTACTTGTATTGAAATTTCTTCAAATGTATATGTACCTATACCATGCAAATTTACTTGAAAAGGGCCAATACTTTGATCTGCGTTTGCAGAAGGTGTGGCCGATAGAATAACCACCATTTGAACAACCTGAGTTAATTGCCGACCTGAAGTTGTAGTTACAGAAGAGATACTGGTAGATGTAGAACTACCATGCAGTCTTAAACCTTGCGATAAAGTCATTCCAGTTACAGAAATTCCTGAACAACCTGGTTCTATACTTGTTATCTCTAATGAAAAAGTTTCACCTGGCTGCACCGATTGAGGACAAACCCAATCAAAAGGTAAATTTGCTGCAAAAAGAAAAAGAAAAAGAAGTTCTACCAATTTGGAACTCCAATCCCACTAGTACCATAACTTCCGGTTGTATCTGCTTCAGCTTCATCTACCATATCTAAAATCATTTGGGCAACCTCTGGGGTCATTTCCGGATCTGAAGGTGGCGGTGGTTGATCCTGTTCCTGAGGATCTTCGTTGTCTTCAGGTTCTTCCTGATCTTCATTGTTTTCAGGTTCTTCCTGATCTTCCTGATCTTCGTTGTCTTCAGGTTCTTCCTGATCTTCATTGTTTTCAGATTCTTCCTGATCTTCATTGTCTTCAGATTCTTCCTGATCTTCATTGTCTTCAGAT
>JAOZUR010000003.1:42475-88606 GCA_029938555.1 Candidatus Sabulitectum sp.
TTCTTCCTGATCTTCATTGTCTTCAGATTCTTCTTGGTCTTCGTTATTCTCGTCCTGCTGGTCATTCTGATTGTCTTCAGGTGGAGGCTCGTTCTGAATGAGCCATTTCAAAGCCACTTCATAGTTTTGACGGATCCTATCAGATGATAAACCAGTGGAAGTTTGTGGAATTAACATTTCAATGACACTTTCCACAGCTGCATAATCTTGATTAATCATTCCGTTAGCTAATCTGGATGAACTGCGAGCCTCTAGAAGTGTATCACTATTTATGGAACTTTCAGGAAATATTGAGAAAATACTATCAGCTTCTAATGAATTCCCGTTTACAAATTTGGTAATCCCATAGTTATACAGAGCCCGATTATTATCAGGCATCCTTACAAAAATTTCTTCCAAAAGAACAGTAGATTCTTGAACCTTACCCTGCTGAATGAATTCACTTGCCTGCAGGTACAGATCTAGAAGAGCAGTGCGAGTGGATTGAGAAAGAAGAATCAGCATTAGTGTAATTACGGATGTCATGCTTTTCTCCTTTCAAGAATAAATGAAATCATTATAAGAAGCAAAACAGCTCCTAAAAAATACTGATATCTTCGTGCACCTGCTGCACCAGCAATATCTGCATCAGCCTGTGAAGAACTTCGTCTTAAAAGTTCGCCTACTGGTTGTGACAGATCTCCGGCTTCTGATATTCTTGTATAAAACCCACCTGTTTCAATGGCTAGCTCTTGTAATAATTGCTCTTCCAGTACTGTTTTTACAGTATCTCCATCCCATATTATCGGGCCAGTATCGCCTGGTATTGTTACAGGAGTATCACCTCCGGTTCCAACAGTGATTAAAGCCATTCTTCTTGAAAGAGCTTGTTCAATTGCTTGATTTATTGAATAATCATGAAACCCTCCATCGGAAAAAATAATTCCAACTTGGCCTTCCATATCCATATCTGGCAACGCAGTAGCCATAACATCCACAAGATTACTTAAGGCAGTTCCAGAGGGAAGGGAGATTTCATCGAAAGAACTGGAAGGAATTCTGTCAAGAATGAAATCGCTGTCAAGAGTAATCGGTACAGCTAATCTAGAATGCCCACTGAACAAAACAAGACTAAATCTTGTTCCAGGCATTGATCTGATCAATCGTCTAATTTCAACTGCTGCCCTACCTAATCTTGTTGGTGCTTCATCATCACTCCACATAGACCTTGATACATCAAGAGCAATTACAACATTTTCACCCCCATCAGGGATATATGCTGAAGATGTGCCCCATACAGGCCCAGCAGCTGCAAGAGCAAGAAATATTATAACAATGGAAAGTAAGATTCTGGAGACTTTATGCTGTGCCGGTGAAGAAATTCCCATTCTTTCCCAAAGAATCGGTCTGACAAACCGTCGAAGCCTTTTCTCGTCATCCCTGAGCCATTTGAGTCTTAACCACCAGTAAAGTGGACCGATAAAAGCAAAAACTATCATCCATGGTCTTTGAAATTGCATTATTCTCCCCCACCGGTTATCCGGAAAGCTTTCCACCTGGAAAATTCTCCTATTCCTAGAAGAATCAATCCCCAAATCAGCCAAGACAGATAAAAATCCTTGTAGACAAAAAGCCCTTGATCAGGAAGAGTTGAGACTTCAAGCGAATCAATGGATGCATAAACACTTTCAAGATCGTCTTTGTTATACACATTAAAAAGTCTGCCATTGTTCAATTCAGCAATGTGCGCAAGAACTTCTCTATCAACTTCATATCCGCTATTCTCTCGACCAATGGCTACAGTGTATACGGCAATACTGTCTCCGTGAAGAATGTTTACTGCTTGAGCTACCGCAATCGGATCAACAATTCCTGCAGTTTCAACTCCATCAGAAAGAAGCACAATAACTCGTCTATCTGTACTTGAAGAACCAAGCCCTCGGGCCGCCGTTGCAAGACCTGACCCAATGGCTGTTCCGTCTGGAAGAAATCCCAGTTCTGCATTTGATACAAATCTGGTCAAAGTAGCATGATCAAATGTTGGCGGACAAATGGTAATAGGCTCTGCGGCGTAAAGAACAAGACCAATCCTATCATTCGGTCGATTTTCAATAAACTCAAGAGCAGCATCTTTTGCAACTTCAAGTCTGTTTGGACTGTAATCATCAGCAAGCATGCTTGAAGAAACATCAAGAGTTATAACTATATCTACTCCTTCACCTGCATCAGGTAGTCTTTCGAAACCACTCTGTGGGCGAGCAAGTGCTATTATCAGAAAAAGAAAACCAACCCATGGTAAAAAAACAGTAAAAAAACCACCAGAGTTAACGGTTGGAGTGCCTACAAAAGGTCCGGTGAAAACAGCTCCTTTTTTTTTCTTAGAAGTATTTCTTTTTAAAATAAGCGCTGCAAAAACCACAATTGGGTATAAAAAGAGTATTTGCCAGAAAGCAAATCTTATCATTATGACCACTCCCTTCTAAGCTTTGCCAGTCTTCTGATAAAACCAGCTGCCCGTTCATGCGAACTGCCCCAGTCTGCATATCTTTGAAGAGTTGTTTCTTTTAAAACAGGCTCTGCCTGCTCAAGAAACTTGCGTCCGCCTGCTGTGGATGCCAGAGTTCTTGCTATCTGGTTCAATGTTAATGCTTTATTTACCACGCCGAATTTCCCTGAAATAGTAGATCTGAATTGTGATTCAACTTCGCTGTACAATTCTGGCCAATGTCCGTGTAAAAAATGTTCTGACTCAAGTAAGATAAGAGCTTCATTTTCGGCGGCTTTTCCCGTTACAACTTCCACTATTGTGTCTTCAGGAAGAATTTTCATTTTTTTGCGTCTCCACAGAAAGAAAAACAAAATAGCTATAAGAAGAACAAATCCAATAGAAACCCACAACCAAGGAAATCCAGGAGATTCACCCCACACAAGCCAAAAAGACAAATTTCTGGCATAATCTTCAGGAAGCCCAGGAGGAATATTCATATAAGCTGGAAAGGGTGGCAGAGAAGGAATCATTAAAGAATCTGGAAACCACCCAGTAACTGAAACGGCTGGAGGGTCAAGAAAAAGAGTATCACCAATGGAATTTAAAGCCATCAATTGAGGCAGCGGTAAACTGTCTGAAAATACTAGAGGTACTATCTCAAAATAACCTGAATCTGCTTGAAGAACTGTGTAAAATTCACTAGAGAGCAGTTCCTCACACAAAAAGCCTGTTGGTGGTGAATAATCCACAAAAACAGGTAAGCCTGGATTAGCTTCTATTTGAGATACAACAAAAAGATAAAAGAGAGAAAAAATCAATGTGCTCTCCTTTTCTTTCGTAAGTGGAAAAATTTTCTCAATGGTAGAATCAGATCTTCGGTGGTTGATATGCTTACAATATCAAGTTTTGTTTTTTTGCATAATTTTTCTCTTTGAGCTGTCTGTTCTTGAACTTTTGCGGCAAAAGCTCGTTGCCACGACGATGAAGATGTATTAACCACAGATTCTTTTCCTGTTTCTGGATCTCTAAATCTTATTTTTCCAACATCAGGAACACGAAGTTCCCGTGGATCAAACACATGAATACCTACTAAATCGTGTTTTCTGGAAAAAACCTTAAGTTGTCTTTCTCCTTTAGATCCGAATTTGAAATCACTGACTAAAAAAATCAGTGCTCGTTTTTTTAATACTCTTCCAAGAAATCGAAGAGCATTTTCCAGATCAGCCTTTTCCTGATGATCACTGGCTTCTAAAACTCTGCGGATCAAAGCTAAGGAGTGAGCTCTACCCTTATCAGGTGGCATATAATCATGTACTTTATTTCCATAAGCAAGAAGTCCAACACGATCGTTACTTCTTGCTGCTGAAAGAGCTAGTACTGCTGCGGTTTCTGCGACTCTGTCTGCTTTGGTTATGTTGATTGATCCGAAGTTAAGGCTACCAGAAACATCAACAACCAGCATTACCAGAAGTTCTCTTTCTTCAGTAAGTAATTTTATAAATGGATTATTTGACCTAGCTGTAACATTCCAATCAATGAGTCTTGGATCATCCCCTTCCACATAAGGTCTGTAATCGCTGAACTCCATTCCCTGCCCGCGGAACACAGATCTATAATCACCACCAACTAGCTGATCCACTAACTTTCGTGTATGGATTTCTATTTTCTGAACACGCTTAAATAGGCTATGAGTTGTTTCCATTCAGATTACCTTTTTGTTACGGGAACCTTGTCGAGGATGCTAGTTAGCATTTCCTCAACGGTAACTTCTTCAGCTTCAGCTTCGAATGATCTCATTATCCGATGTCTAAGAACATCTGGGGCTACTTCTTTAACCAAATCTGGCGTAACAAATGCCTGCCCAGTAAGCAATGCTCTTGATCTTGCAGCTGCTAGGATTGCAAGAGAACCACGAGGGCTAGCTCCTACTGTAATCAGATCTTCAAGATCGCGAAGTTTATATAATTTCGGATGACGGGTAGCATCAACTAATCTGACAACATAATCTAAAATGTCATCTTCCACTATAATTGATTTTGATAGATTCTGTAATTCAATAAGTTTTTCAGTGGTCAACACAGGTGAAGCAGATGGTTTACTCGTCCCACCCATTCGCTTTAAAATTTCAATTTCTTCATCTGGTGTAGGATATGTAACTACTAATTTTAACATAAATCTATCGATTTGAGCTTCTGGTAAAGGGTAAGTTCCCTCCTGCTCAATGGGATTTTGAGTAGCCATTACAAAAAAGGGCTTTGGTAATGGATGGGTAATTCCACCAAAAGTTACCTG
Organism: Candidatus Sabulitectum sp.; assembly: GCA_029938555.1. Classification (GTDB taxonomy): domain Bacteria; phylum Fermentibacterota; class Fermentibacteria; order Fermentibacterales; family JCC-6; genus Sabulitectum. Next base: position 47,235 of record JAOZUR010000003.1, read on the forward strand.
CCTTTCTTCCATGGCTTCCAAAAGAGCACTTTGAACTTTTGCAGGGGCTCTATTGATTTCATCAGCAAGAATCATTTGTGAAAAAATTGGCCCCATACGCTCAACAAATGTACCTTTGGCTGGCTGATATATCATGGTTCCTGTAATATCAGCAGGAAGAATATCAGGTGTGAATTGAATACGGCTAAAATCTGCATTAAGGCATTTTGAAAGAGTTCTTGCCGCAAGAGTTTTGGCTAGGCCAGGTACGCCTTCAATTAAAACATGACCATCAGACAATAGGGCGGTCATAAGACCAATTCTAAACTCCTCTTGACCTACAACAACTTTTGAGAACTGATTTCTTATCTCCCCAAGAATACCAGAAGCTTCATTCACCTGATTTTCTATTTGCTCCACTCTCTCTTTGGCCATTACAATTCCTCCCTGGCTGTTTGAAGAATATCCCTCATGTTTTTTTCATACAATTCTAACTGTTGAGCATTTTCAGCTTCAAATCGCATAACTAGGACAGGCTGGGTATTGGATGCTCGAAGCAAACCCCAACCATTCTCGAATTCAACTCTGACACCATCTATATCGTTGAATTCAAAATTTCGTTCCCGTAAAATATTTTTAACCTTTTTTACTAGTTTAAATTTCAAGGAATCATCACAATCCTCACGAATTTCAGGGGTTGCCATTACAGGAGGAAGATGAGCGGTGAGAGATGAAACAGGTCCCTCTGCTTTTTCTGCAATCTCCAGAAATCTCAATGTGGCATATAGCGCATCGTCATAACCAAAATACCTGTCTCTGAAAAAAATATGTCCACTCATTTCACCGGCAAGAAGGGCGTTCTCGTTGAGCATACCCTCTTTGATAATAGAATGACCAGTTGGAAGCATCAATGCCCTGCCACCACGGGCCTCTACATCAGAAAAGAATACGCTGGATGCCTTTACTTCACTAATAATGGTTGCTCCTGGATTTTCTTTAAGAAGAGCCCCTGCAAGAACGCATAAAATTCTGTCTCCAAAAATTACATCACCTTTTTCATCAACAATTCCGATTCTATCAGCATCGCCATCATAAGCAACTCCAAGATCACATTTTTCATTAATCACCATATCTCTAAGGTCTTTTAAATTGCTTACAACAGTTGGATCAGGGTGATGATTTGGGAAAGAACCATCAGGGTTACAGTAAAGAGGTACAACGCGATGGCCAAGTTGTGTAAGCAAATCAACAGCACAATTTCCCCCTGTGCCATTACCAGCATCAATGGCAACCTTCAGCGAAACCGGAGGAGCAAATTCTGCCCTTAGTCGATCCATGTAATCTTCACGAATACTAATTTTTTTTATCTTAGGGTCTTCCAAAGTAATTGCAACTGTATTTTCAACGTTATCTCGTATGTTGTCTATTGCTTGTCCCCAAAGAGTATGTGTCCCTTTCATGATTTTGAATCCATTGTATCCTGCTGGGTTATGGCTTCCAGTAATCATAACCGTAACAGCTGGTTTTAAAGTGTATGCAGCAAAATAAGTCATTGGTGTGGTTTGCTCTCCAAGATCAATAACTTCACATCCTGAAGCCACGGCTCCTCTGGCAAGTTGTTCGGTTAATCTGACACCGCTTGGGCGGCAGTCTCTTCCAATGGCGAAAACCCCACCCTCTGCTATTTTCCCTAGAACAAAACCAAGTTTTGAAACTGTATCGTTATCAAGATCCCTACTTGCTAGACCTCTAATATCATATTTTCTAAATATTTCTCTGTTCATGTATTTTCTCCTGCCAAAGGTAAAATCAAAGAGATTTGTCTTCGTTCCCAGTCCAAAGTCACCCATCCGCCATGAGAAGACGCAACCAGCCTAACAAAACCAGAACCCAATAGATCCTGTTCCTCAAAAATCTCTTGTTCTTCAGAAAACCAATTTATTTCTATTTCTATGTTCTTTTGAACTTTTAACTCAATAAGTAATACAGTTCCAGAGTCTGCTTTTTTTAATGCCTCTCGCAAAATTGATAGAATTGCTTCAAACAGTTGATTTTTCTTTCCGGCAACCTTCGCACTACCACCGATTACAACTGACAAAGATATCATTTTATCAGCTGCATCATCAGCAATCTCCATTGCTGCTTCAGAAACTAAATCATCAACTTGAATTGTCTTTACAATACTTTCGGGATTGTCTTCCGAATTTGGTTTTCTCTTTTCCGATATCTCTTCAAATACATCAAGGATTCGCAAGAGAGATCTCACATCTTCAGAAAGATTAGTCAAGTTATTTCTGATTTCTAATGAAATTTCCATTTCAACATCTGCAAGTTTAGTAGAAGAAGTTTCAATTGCTTTTAATGGGGTAACTAATACTTCACCAATGCGACCAAGGAAATTTGTTTTAAGTATTTCCAATGCAGCAAGCTCCCTGCGTGAATCAGCAAGAAAAGATTTAAGTTTAGTGGTTTCTTTTTCTTTCTTTTCAAGCCTGAAGATGATAATTCCAATACATACTAATAGAAAAGAAAAAACTCCTGCTGCTAATTGTACAGACATTATGGCAAATCTCGTATGGAGCTTAAAGAAACAACTTGTTTTTTTGTGATATTAGAAATGTCCTCTATTGAAAACTCATCCAGTGTTACATCATTGTGATTAAACATAACTGATGAAAGAAATACCATTTTCGTTTGAGAAATAGTGTGTTTCTTAATTGATTCAATAATATCAGCACCTGAAAGAAGACCAGTTACAGTAACATCAGGTCCCATCAAAGTATTCACTACTGGAACAACATCATACTTTGTATTCTGAAGTATTTTCTTAATATAAGGTGCAGCCATTGTTCCTGTAAAAACCATACCATTTCCATTGAACTTCCTATCTGTACATTCACTGATCATGTTAGACAATAGGCCAATGCCGTTGGCTAAAAGAGACTTTTCCTTGTAAAAATCCACATCTGGTAAGTCAACACCTGTAATTGAATAGTATTCATCTGCTGGATAAACCCAACCATACCCTTTTTCTAATAACGCTCTGGATTGCCATTTCTGAATAATCTGGAGGGTTGTGCACGCTTGTTCTTTTGTATGTTTGTAAAGTGGAGTAAGGTTTGATCTCCATCTAGTCAGACCAACCGGTACTATTCCAATAATTGATACATTGGACCGCTGGTATAAATCAGCCAATGTTTTCTCTAGTTCAATACCATCATTCCAGCCTGGAACTTCTACAATCTGAGCTTGAATATCTATATTAGCTTCTGCTAGTCTATCAATATTTGGAAGTATCTTAAGAGGCACTGGTAACCCAAGTAATTTCCCCCGCAAAACAGGATCTGTTGTTTGAACTGAAACATGGAGCGAAGAAAAACCTCTGGATATGGCTTCCCGGGTCTGAGAAGAAGTAAGTGAAATATATGTACCTTCTAAAAAAGAGAATCTTACATCATCATCTTTGACGGTAAGAGAAGCTCTTAGGCCTGGTGGCTGCTGATCCACAAAACAGAAAACACAATTATTACTGCATTCTCTAATTGTAGAACCATCAAGTTCGATTCCCCACTGCACCCCAGGTCGTGTTTTAAGTTTTACCTGTCTGCGTAGGGGACCTCGTTTTATAGAAAGAAGGATTTCTGAATCAGTTGATACTGTAAGAAGGTCCACCCAATCTCGTACTTTTACACCATTACATGAAATAAGAATATCACCAGAACGAAGCCCTGCTCTTGCAGCAGGAGATATTGCTTTAACATTTACAATTCTGGTTCCCGAGGCAGACATTTATTCCAGTTGAAGCGCCTTGGCCAAAACCGGATCTAGCTCTTCAGCCAGTTTCATTTCGGCTTCTGCGTGACCGCTTCTTCCTGTGAAATCATACACTCTGTAGAGATTGACATGAAATCCGATAATAGCACTTCTGTTATCAAGAGTGGAAGCAAGAACAAGTCCTTTGCGGAAATGATCTTCTGCTTCATCGTATCTTTTCATATCAAAGGTGCATCTACCAAGCATTTCCTGGGCTTTAAGTCGATGATCTGGGCTAAGAAGAACTTTTTCAAACTCTTGAATTGCTTCCCGAAAAAGACTCATTTCCCTGTATGCTATACCAAGGTCGAAATGTGTTGCATAATCTTCTTTGGATATACTGGAATTTACCCCTTCTTTAAACTCAAGAATAATATCAGCAAGAGCTTTCTTGGATGTATCAACTTTCATGCTATCAATATCATCAAGAATATCTGCCACACCTGATACTCCAGCTTCTCTGTGTTCCTCAGGGCGTAACCCATTCATAAGTTCTAGAGCATCTTTGTAGTCAGGGGTTACTTCCACAGCAGCTTCTAGTGAGGCTATGGCTTCATACTGACTGTCATTCAAAAGATAAGCAACTGCTAGTCGATAAAAGGCTCTGGATTGACCCTCTTTGTCAATGGAATGTCGTATTCTTACGATTTCTTTTGCAGCAGACAATGATTCAGGACAAATATCGAGAACTCCTTCAAGAAGTTCAAAAACCATGTAATCTCTCTCGTCATTTCGGTAAATTTCAGCCGCTCTGAGATATGCTCCCACAGCACCATAAAAATCTCCTACATCAAGCAAAAGATTTGCCATTTCAATATAACCAAGCGCATCTCCAGGATCTCTTCCAAGACGGTTACGCATATCTGACACTTGTTTGGATAATGCCTCTCGAACCTGCCTTACAGATACAAGATTCATGGAAACAAGCACATCCCCAAGCCTAGAATCATCTTCTTCGGATGACTGCTGATCAAGGGCTCTTAACACATCACCGGCCTTAAGAAGACCACATGCCACAAAATACTCACCGATCCTTTGAGGTGCTTTACCTGAAAGCTCTGGAATTGTCCAATCTTCATCATCATCACTAGTAATGTCTCTTAAAAGATCGTCAGATGATTCATTTTTCCCTTTTTGAATCTCACTTTTATCAAATGAAAGAGAAATATCTTCTGGTAAATCTGATTCAATGGAAATTGAATCAATGTCCATTAGTTTTTCTTGTTTTTCAGAAACATCAGCATCGTGGAAAGAATCGATTTCCTCTATTTCCGAATCCTCGTCTTGAAGTATATCTTCCTGTTTAAAAGATAATGTTGATAAAATAGAACTACTGTCTACCTCAACATCAGCAGTTGCTGTTTTAGCTTTAGCTTTTTTGATTTTTTTTCTGGGTACTGACTCTTTCTTAGGAGCAGGATGCAATTTTGCTCGAAGCCTCTTCAGCATCTGTGCAATTTTATCATGATCTGAAAGATTTCTTTCCATTGAAACTGATACTGCGTAATCAAGAAAGGCTTCATTCTCTTGTTTATATGCCACTTTTGCAAGGTTGCTTACCCATTTGGATGCCTCAGGATCGATAACAGTAAGAGCCTTTAAAACAATTGCCACATCAGGCGAATCGAGTGAAGGTTTGCCCTTTAAATAACTTAAATATTCTTTCTGAGCCTGCGATAGTTTTTTCTGATGGAAAAAACAATTTCCCATAATAAGATTAGCTTCAATTTCCGCAGGAAAAGCTCTTATAATTTTTCTACAAATTGATAAAGAAACCATCTGGAGGCCTTCATCGTTGTACAATCGTGCGGATAAAAGAAAATGCTCTCTCGCTTTATCATCTTGCTTAAGCTTAAGAAGAATATCACCGACTTTATTATGTACTGAAGCATCCTTAGGATCTTCCTCTACCACAAGATTAAATATTTTAAGAGCACTATCTAAACGGCCTTTTTGAACAAGGTCGTGAGCTTTTTTCTTCAGAGAAGTGACATTTTCCGTCATTCCAGACAGACCCCCTATTTCGCATGTATTTTAGGTACTATATACCTTTCGAGCGGCACAGTACACAGCAGCCACATCTGGATTGCCCAGATGATATGCAATAGTTCTAAAATCATTACAGTTCCATATAACAAAATCAGCATCAAATCCAGGCAATAGCTTTCCTTTTCTCTTATCCAATCCCAATGCGGCAGCACCGTTTGCAGTGGCTGCAACAAGTGCTTCCTCCACAGTAAAACCACATTGACATACGGCCAAGTTGACCATGAGAGGCATGGAATCACAGAAACAGCTTCCTGGATTAAAATCGGTTGCAAGTGCCACTGATGCACCGGCATCTAGCAATTTACGCCCTGGTGGAAATGGCTTTTTCAAAAAAAGAGCTGTTCCCGGCAAAAGTGTTGCAATTGTTTTACTATTTGCAATAAGTTTAATATTTTCATCTGATATAGAAAGAAGATGATCAGCGCTAATAGCCCCGGTATTAACTGCAACTGCTGCTCCATCTGTATCAAAAAATTCATCAGCATGGATTTTTAAAAGAAAACCTTGTTCAGCGGAAGCTTTTAAATACTTCAATGCCTGCTGTTTAGTAAACACACCTTTTTCACAGAAGATATCAACAAATTCAGCTATTCCCTGTTCCTTAATCTTCGGATTTACTTCATCTATTAGGTAATCAATATAATCATCAGGTCTTCCCTTGAACTCCTCTGGAACTTCATGAGCGCCCATGAAAGTGGGAACAATAGTTTGTGGGATACTGGCAGCAACAGCATCAGCAATTTCAAGACATCGATATTCTGTTGCTAAATCAAGACCATAACCACTTTTAACCTCAACAGTTGTTGTTCCATTAGATAACATTGTGGAGAGATGATGTTTCATATTGTAAAAAAGAACTTCATTTGATGCAGCTCGAGTTTTTCTGACGCTATTAAGGATTCCACCACCGGCTGCTGCAATTTCTTGATAATCAGCTCCGGCAGCTCTTTGAGCAAACTCTTCCTCACGGGTTGCACCAAATAGTGGATGGGTATGAGAATCAACAAAACCAGGGGTAACAACATTACCCCTGGCAGATTGAATCTTTGTACTAGGTCGCAAGGCACAAGCAACTTCAAGTAAACTGTCGTGACCTACCCATACAACCCTACCGTCGGAAACAGCAAGAGCTGAATTTTCCCAAAGCCCTATTTTTAAGGAATCTTCAGGATCCATGGTCAAAAGCTGTCCAATGTTCCTAAGAACAAAATCTACAGGTATTTTAGCCTGCAAATTAAGCTTCTGGGATTATGGAAGCGACCTTCCTGGCTCCCATCCGATGGAACTTAACACGACCCTCAATTTTTGCGAATAAAGTGTCATCGCTTCCTTTGCCTACATTCAGTCCTGGATGTATTCTAGTACCACGCTGACGGACAATAATTGTTCCACCGCCTACATACATTCCTGCTGCTGCTTTAACGCCAAGTCTGCGACCGGCGGTATCTCTTCCATTCCTGGAACTGGAGGACGATTTTTTATGTGCCATATCACTACCTTTCTATAGATCTCTGTATCAATCTGCAACAACCATCCTGGTGGATGCAGTTTGCCCGTTGGAAGTATATCTAACCTGATAAACTCCAGCAGGAAGTGTCGAACCGGCGTTAAACGAGTGAGCTACAACGCCAGCAGATATATTATTTTCGTACACAGTTCTGCCGGAAATATCATAAATTTTAAGATTTCCAGCAATACCCGTATCTGGAAGAGTAAAAATGCAAGCAGAAGAGACTGGATTTGGTGATACATTCATGGTAATAAACACTTCACCAGACTGGCTACTTCCTTCTATGCCGGTACCAAATACAAAGTCCACAAGAACCATCTGCTCTGCCCCTACTGCAACGCCTGTCTGGGTCAAAGAACCCATTCCTGCAACTGTCACAACAATATTGTAAGTACCAGGTACAAGTGTTTTAGAATAAGCTCCGTCATTAACATCGGATCTGCAGAATCTAAGGGGGCTAGAATCGGTTCCATCAGTTTTTTCCACCTCTATAAGAGCATCAAGTGGGTTACCTGAGCCATCTGTAATCAATCCATAAACACCATAGGTGCTGGAAACACAAAATTCAAGCATGGGCATGTAGTTTGCATTTGCAATTCCTGGCCAGTTAGGATCAGACTTAATATTTGAAACCTCAATTGTGTGATCTACTGTTCCGACTTCGCCATAAGACCAATCATTCACATCACCTTGTGTGGCGTACCAGGAAGCACCAGGAATCCAGATATCCCAAACTCCTGCACCGTAGTATGCATTTATGGAAGGATGATTAGCATAGGCGTTTCCTTGGGCTGTGATTAACTCAAGATCCTGAATAACCGCTGTTGTACTGTAATTCCAAACAGCATTGAAACATTCAGCTCCACTATGGAACGAAAGACCTGTGGCAAAATTATTAATGAAATTGCTTTGTGTTGGCCAGTCTTGCATGGTAAGGTCACGAATTGCAACACTCTCAGGTCCCTGCCAGTAAGAAGATGTGTTCATGTAGCTAAAATCACGATTTAGATCAACCCCGTTGGCATTGTATCTGGAACCGCTTACATACCCATCAGGGTTTAAAATAGTAATTACCCAAAGCTCGGCGTTGTCAACAACATAAGTGCACATATCACTTGTACCGTAATTATCGGTAAGTACTTCGACAAAATTCAAACAGGACATTCCAGCAGTTTTTTCATCACCATGAATATTGCCCGTGATTCTAATCATAGGTTCTGCTTCATCTTCGAATTCATTAACATTGTCGCTAATAACCAAAGCAAAGATTTCTTTACCTTGGACTGAATTTCCTATCTGCTCAAGACGAGTGATACCTGGATGAGCTGAAACAATAGCCTCAAGAGAAGCATTAATTTCAGCTATTGATGGATACGCAACATTTGGAGTAGGGATTTCTTGAATAAATACCCGGTAACCCATATTTTCAAGAACAGTCTGCTGTTCACTATTCACATAAAGTCTAACCTTCGAACCAAAAACATTTTCAATATCAAAACCATTGTTGTTAAAAAAATCAATATCAATTCTTGTGGTACTTGGAACTATAACGGAGTTCCAATCAGCTAATGCAAACGATGTTACAATAATCAGAAGTAAAAATACAAATTTCATCTTTTTCCTTTCAAACATATTACAGAAAATATATATACGGGGGAACGCAATTATGATTTACTAGCATCAAAAGGTCAACCTTGCCAATCGATTTCATATTGATTAGTATTGGGCTTCGGTCGGGGCGTGGCGCAGTTCGGTAGCGCACTTGGTTTGGGACCAAGGGGTCGCTGGTTCGAATCCAGTCGCCCCGACCATCTTTTTTATCTTGCCTGAAGTTCATCAACAATCATATCTAGTTTTACTTTTATTTCATCAGACAAATCGTCTACTTTACAAAATTTTATTAGCTTGTAATATTCGCCTTTTCTTAAAAGAAGTGGCTGATTAAACTGGTTTGCAAACTGTGTAAAAGCATACTCTGCAAGAGCACTCATTTTAAGTTTACTTAGTAGTGTCCTTTTTAAACTCTGACTTAGTCTGTTGTATTCCAGCAATTGATCTTCATCAGAATTAAAAACTTCGCGAAGCAAGTATTTATCAAGAATATGTTGCATTGCATCTTTACTGGATGCTGTGAACAGTCTAGCATGTTCATTGAAGTGGTATTCAATAAATCTAATAATTAAGTCTGGTGAAATGAAATAGTTCTCTATTTCATAACTTTGCCAATATGTAATTAACAGATCATTCTCTTTCTGATCGTTTTTGAGCCTACCATCACTGTCTAGAATAGCAAGTCCTCGGAATTCAGGTACAATTCCTTTCATAGAGAAAAAATGCCTTTTAATATTTTCTCCACAGCCTCCTCCTAATTGATCCAATCTGTTGTGAAGGTCATCGTCAGGATAAATGCTGCGTGTGTAATAATAATTAAGCCGCTGGGTAAGCACATCCAATGCAGGATGTTCAAGAATTACAGCTAGAGCACGTAGAATGTCAAAATCAGTTGAGCCTTCAATGTACAATATGCGTGGACAAATACTAGCCTTATAGTAATGATCGATAGAAAACTTTTTCAATGCGTCGTTAATATCCTGTCGTTTTGCAAGATTGCTGGCCTTGCCATTAATCAGCAATGTAAGATTTGTATCGATTGCATCGTCCAGAATTACTTCAGAATGTGTGGCTAGAACAACCTGACACCTGTTTTCATCTGCAATGTCTTTAAGTATCTCAAAAATCTGTTTTTGTCTTAACACTTCCAGATGCGCATCAGGCTCATCAACCATTAAAACCGAATTCTTATGCGAATACATATAAGCAAGAATAAGAAGCATCTGTTGCATTCCCCGTCCAGCAACTGAGATATCCAGATCACGGTCAATACCAGGTTGAGAGTACTGAAGCTCTAAAGTTCCACGGTTTTCGTTGAGTAAGGGTATTGTAAGATCAATACCAAACAATTTCCTAATTAACTCAACAATTCTCTGCCAGTCGTTAGTGCCATTAACACTGTCAGATTCAAATACACTATAGCACAGATTTCTAAGCACCTGAGCAGTTTGCCCCTGTCCTAGAAGAACATTAATTCGTCCTTCCTGGATAAGAGGTTCTTCCGTCTCAATGCCAGACATGGGATAAAGAAGATGATATCTGATTGTTGCTGCGTATTCAATAAATCCAGTAGAATTTATTGTTTTAAGGCTAGGTTTGCAATAGATTACCTCATTGTCGCCACATGTGAACTCCAGGCAACAGGGCATCACCTTTCCTTCATATTCAATTCCTACAGAAATAATTATTTTTATCCTAGTACTCTTGCCCTTGCGTGTGTGCATATCACTCCAGAGAAGTTGGGCATTTGCAACAGGCACTTCAAGAATATTCAATCGGTTAATTCTTGCTGGAAAATTAGAATTAGATTCTTTGTGTTTTGCTAGGTTATTGCGTTCATACCAAGCAGCAAGACCTCGGCTCCAAAGAGAAAGTGCTTGAATAACACTTGTTTTTCCTGCATTATTAGGCCCAATAAGAACTGCTGGATGCTCTAGATCTATTTTCACAGGAGCTTTGATGGCTTTGAAATTCTCAATTTCAACATATCGAATAATATTCATGAACTGCTCTCTTTTTCTAAATTAACTATAATGCAAATCTGCACTGTAAAACAAAAGTTATTTATTATTTAAGTATTTTGTTTCCTTCATTCCATATTGTTTCAAAAGCCTGATTCCAGTCATGTTCAAGACCTCGAAGTCTGGCTTTCTTTCCCATTGATTTTCTAAGATTCTCATCTTTCAATAGTTTTAGTATTGCTTCAGCAAGACTGGAAGAATCAAGCCCCTTGCAGACAATTCCTGTCTCACCTGGAATAATGATCTCTTGAGGTCCACCCTTGTCAGTAACTATGCAGGCAATGCCTGAAGCTTGTGCTTCAAGAACTGAATTACCGTATGTGTCTTTAGTGGATGGAAAAACAAAAATATCACACGATGCGTTTACTTTAGAAAAATCATCTCCTGACAAAGTTCCGCAGAAAAAACCGCCCTTTCCAAGAATCATTTTTCCAAGTTCTCGTATGTAAGGGCCGTCACCTGCAAGAAACAATTCAACATTGGAATACTCTTTACGAACTTGCAAAAAAGCATCTGCAAGAATATCAAGATCTTTTTCTCTTGAAAGTCTTCCAGTGTAAAGAAGTTTTAAGGAATCTTTACTTCCGCCAAATCGAGACATGAAATTCTCTGTTCTCCATTTAGGTGAAAAAGCTTGGTGATCAGTTCCCCTGGGGAAATGAACCATTTTAGATCTGGCTACTCCTAGTTTTTCAAGATCATCCATATAGAATTTGCTTGGAACCATCACTATCTCAGAAAGGGAATAAACCCAACCTGTTCCTGCGCTGATCATTTCAGCAATTCTAGAATCTTCGACAATATCATTAGCATGTCTTGGCCAATCTGTATGGTAAATTGAAACAGTGGGAATTCCCAGCAGTTTTGCTATACCAAGAGCTGCAAAACCAAGAGGACCTGGTGTGGAGATATAGATAAGCTCAAAATCATTTTCTTCAAAAAACCTGAGCATTTCCAGAAGAGGCGGTAAAGAAAATTTCTTAGTTGGGTAATCCGGCAGGCAGAACTCTTGAATTGGTTTAAAGTTTACAACCCAACCTGGAAAAGAAACAGCTTTTTCCTGACATGCAAGAATTGCCAGCTGATGATTTGACTCAAGCGAAAGCATACCGAATTTCTGAATAGTTCTAGAAACTCCATTAAGATCTGTAATTGTATCTGTAACCCATGCTCGTTTACCTGATCTTCTAGCAGCAGGAGAATCTGCACCAAGTTCACCACAAATTCTGTTTACCTGATCACGCCCTCTTCTTCGATCCATATAAGTTACAGGAAATGGAATATTCAAAAGAAGAATTGGAATCATTGCAGTAAATGCCTCCAGTGCTTCAATAACTTTTCCGTTGGCTAACCTGCTTGCAAGCATTTCTGAAGAGCGTCTTAGAAGAGAATTTGTAAGCCTATTGAGGATTTCATAAGTTCTTTCCTCTATCCCCTCCTGCTCCATCTCAGGGCTGCCTTTGCGCAAATTAAGATCTTTTCCTATCTCAATTAACTCGTCTGCAAGAAAGTTTTCAAAATCTGAATTGTTTCCTTTTGCCTTTTTCAACAGATGATGGAAAAGAAAATCTGCCTTGTGCCAGAGCGTTGGCTCTTCAGGCTCATCCTGTGAAATTGGACTTAAAAATTTATCAACAGCAATTGTAGCAACTGTTGGCATGCTTTTTGACATAAGACGATCTCGATAGAATGAATATGCTATTGAATAAACAGCGTAAGCAGACCTTACAGCCCTTCCATGGTCGCCAAACAGTTTCCCCTGCCCAGCAGCCACATTCTTTAAAAAGTCTTCATAGCTACCATCAGATGGCGCCTGGGTCCATGTGCGGGCAATGAAACGACCGCAGTGATCATCACTTCCACCGGTGAAACCACCAAAACCCTCACCTTTGATAAGTCTAGCCATCTGCACTGATGCCTGATTCTCCCAGATTGCCCGAGAGCCATTACGCCCTTCTACTAGTTTGACTCTAGTTAAAAGGTCTTTCCATTCCGCCGAGGAAAGTTGCTCTCCTGCAAAATAGAACGGATGGGCAAGTGAGTTAATAATATTTTGATCATCCATGTATTCAAGAAGAACAAAAGCATCATCTCTTATTCGAGCCATCTCTTCGTGCTGTTCAACAGTAATATCAAACGCGAGAATATGAACAGGTTTCTTAGACTCTGGAAGTAAAGCACTTACTTCTTCACTAAGGAAAACACCTGGAAGATCCTTGATTTGTAAAATACCTTCAATTGAGTTTATATCAGTAAGAGTTACAAAATCCATGCCTCTTTTTTTGGCAAGGTGATAAATAAGCTCAGGGGGAGTAAAACTTTCTGGTGCCTTTAAAGTACGCAATATCCACCGAGCAGACTGTCTGGATGCAGAGGAATGAACATGCAGATCGCAACAAGTATTTTTCATTTATGTAAGTTCCCTTCTATTACTAAAGAAGAAAGATACTCACTTCTATAGAGTAATAGCAATTATGCCCTGTGGCCCCTCTCCACCTGAGGAGATAGAATCCATGATAACGAATGACTGGGAATCAAGCATAAATACCTTGTTTGAGCTGAAAGAAGTAGCGTAAATAGTGTTTTCATGCAAGGTCAATTCCGTAGGAGAAAAAGGTAAATCGAGCCGGGTGAACTGCCCAGTTTCACTGTATTTAATAAGCCCTCCTGCCCCCCAACCATCAGGACTGACATACTCATTTCCAACAAGTATTGCCTGCCCAGGGGCTCCATCACACTCTATCACAGCTTCAATGTTAAGCGATACAGGATTGACTATGGTTATTCTTCCATTCATATCTGGGTAAGTTGTTGAGTAACAATGAAGCAATCCAGAAGGTTGTAATTTCAGCCAATGGGTATTCAAGCCAGTATCAATCCATTTCAATAACTCACCTGTTGATGTTTCAAAAACAGAAACACCACCTGTAGATTCAGGCTCAGGCCAGCTGCCGTAACCTACAAAAACCATATTATTGAAATACTCAATACCAGTTGGATTAATGTCGGTGGTTATACTGCCGGTGATTTGTAATGTGGCCAGATCAAAAACACTAACACTATTCTTTGTTGGAAGAGTGGCATAACCGATTTCTTCATGAACCACAAAACTCCATGGATTACTGCCTTCAGGGAAAACAATTGTACCTATTGTTTCACCGGTATTCTCACCTGAAAACAAACGAAGGTCTGCTGAAAGAGATGCAAGAACAGCAAACTGATTTGCACCGGTCTGTAAAATATGGTTTGACGCCTGCCCTGTGGTCCAAGCATTTGTTATAAGTGAATCGGCTTCTATGAAATAAACATCAGCATAACCCGAAAGACCATTAAACCAAACCACGTAAGAACCTTCCGGGGAATTACCTTCAACCGGACCTATAACATCTCTGCAGGATAAAAAAACAAATACAAAAATAATCGCTGCTACTATTTTTAGTTTACTCATACTATTCTCCTGTGTATTCAAATGTCAGTTGAAGAGAGCGAGAACTACCAGAATATCCATTTGTCTCTTCATAAAATGTATCCATAATGTTATCTAATCCAAAATTCAAATTGATTCCATGGAAAAAATGTCTGATTACTGAAACATCCATCAGCCAGTATTCTTCAAGATTTTCACTTTGAGTTCTATTTGTAAATCGTTTTCCCATACCATTTAAAGCAACGGTAATAGAAAGGTTTGAAAGCACCAAAATATCTGTACTAAAACCCCATGTATATTCAGGTCGATATGGCAGAAGCAAACCCTCTCGTGGGGTATTTGCAGTTTCATCTGTAGCAATATTCCAGGTGAAAGTACCGGAGCTTTGTGTAATATCTGTGGTAAAACCTGCTGCTACTTCAAGACCTTTTGATACTGAAGATGATACATTGGAAGGAGTCCACACTCCTGAATTATCAGGAAGCCAGAAAATCAAATCATCTGATATTGTATAAAAACCACATAAACTACCATGGAACAGGTAATCTGCCCATTCTAAACCAATCTCCATACCAGTGGACCGTTCATTCTGTAAATCAGGATTTCCCATGGCATAACCATCACTTGGCCAATAAAGGTCATTTATGGTGGGAACCCGATGGTCTGTAAAAATCGATGAAAACATATACAAACTTTTCAACTGATATTCAGCTGTGAATCTGCCTGAAAAATTCGAATTACTATTTGAGTCAAATCTGTAACCAATACTTGAATCGAAAGAACCTGTGTTTTTATTTATATGTACCGTTCCAACTTGTAAATTATGATCATCTGTGGCGGTGCTTTGTAACCAAAAACTGTTTAAACCACTTTGAACTGTAACAAAACCATTCCACAACAAAGAGATACCAGTTGAAAAATCGCTGTGATTATCATCAATTACAGTTGGTGTTTTCTGAAGGTAATCCATAAAACCCGCTCCTGCATTAAAATCTATCTCGAAATCATTACTAACTACATTGATCCAACCCTTGAATTGCCCCTGCTTTCTGTTTCCATCAATTGGCAATGTCCATGATGGGGCTTCAACACCTCCCGTGGCCCAAGAGCCAATGCCACCAAATTTCATACTGTTCAATCTGCCTGTGGCAAGAACAGTTGTACTGTACCCCTCTGTTCCTTGAT
This sequence comes from Candidatus Sabulitectum sp., assembly GCA_029938555.1. Taxonomy (GTDB): domain Bacteria; phylum Fermentibacterota; class Fermentibacteria; order Fermentibacterales; family JCC-6; genus Sabulitectum. The sequence goes on from JAOZUR010000003.1 coordinate 62,830, forward strand.
TGCCCATATTTCGCCTTAGCGAAAACGCAGACCCTTTATACTTTGAAGTAAAATAAACAGCCCCGCTGGAAAGAGCTGATACTGAAAACGAAAAAGGTTGTGAAAAAAGAGGTGGCAGATAATTTATGGCTCCTGCACTTCCGGAGCCACTTCCCCCGGGAGCAGCCCCTCCCCTGGCAATTTCCACAGAAGTAAATACTGCTGGATCAAAAATACCTGTAGGCTGCCCATCCCGTGCAGAAACAATCGAAACACCGTCAATCATCTGATCCACCTGAGAAGGATCACCGCCACGGATTGAAATGGAAGTCACTGGCATTGAACCGCCATACTCTCGAACCGAAACCCCTGGAATTTTTCCATTAAGGTATTTAAAACCATTCACAGATAATTCTCTGATCTCTTCGTCATTTAGAAGTGAAGTTGAAGGTATTGAATTTACTAAAAACCTTCTGGAGGTGGTGACTAAAATTGAATTCCCTGAATCATAAACCGATTCCTGAAGTCTTACAATTTCGCCATCTTCAGGTTTTAATCCGGTCCAGTCTGCAAATCCTGTGGAATGAACAGTTAAAGAATCTGGTTCATTTTGATAAAAACTGTAATAACCCTGATTATCAGTGAAACCAAACCATTCACCATGAAAACCTACCCAAGCACCTGGAATAGGAATACCACCTGTATTGTGAACAAAAAAACCTGCTGAAATAAGGATTAGATAAAGAATAATATCCGCCTTTCACGAAAACAGTGAAAGCTGCGGGGCATCAGTTTGTCAAACAGTATTCATGCGATACCATATAACCTGATGGCGGTACAGTGTCTGACTTCTGGAAGTATTCCAGTTACAGTGGCGCTACCGTGAGGGTTTTTCACCACTCTTACTGTTGCCGCAGCAGGGCTAATATATGAAAAAGGAGCCCCCAGTTGGAGACTCCTTTAATAAGAAAAAATAGTTAGTTAATAACAGGACCTACAATAAGTTCTGTCTGATCAGTGGCCATGGCCATTACTTCCTGAACCTTGCCACCGAATACACTGCTCATAAGGCCTGTGTTCATTCTGGAAACAATCACACGACCATCCGATGTTTCATATACTGCAACTCTGCATGGCATCATTGAAGAGACTATTCTGTTATCATCACCTGTAAGGATATCACCGGCAAGATCAACATTACAAAGCTCAATAACAGTAACTTTTTCCACATCCCAGCCACCGTTGGCAACAGAATTATGAATTTCATGTGTTGCTGGAACTTTCCAACCCATTTCCTCGGCATTTGCTATGATTTTTTCAACTGTTTCATCATGAGAAAAATTGCTGTCTGATTCGGTAATCATGGCACTAGGTGCGCTCAAAAAGCCAAATACTCCCATAAGAACTGCTCCGAGAACCAAGCCACTAAGCCCTGTGATTATTGTTTTTTTATCCATTATTAGTTTTCCTTTCCAGTAACAAGAGGTTCTGCTGCGGCCACTCTGGCGGCAACACTATCTTCAATTCGCCAAGCACTATATCCATTTTTCTTTAAGATTTCTACAGCCTGATCTGCAAAATCACAGTATTCATCTCTGCAATAAGCAATTACAGGTGTTCCTTCTGGAATTATTTTCATATTTTCTTCGAAATTTATAAAAGGAATACACACGGCTCCTGGCAAGTGTGCATGGGTATATTCCTCTAAAGGCCGAACATCAATAAGCATTGAATTAGGTGGAATAACATTTCCATCTGGAAGTCTACGATTTTGTCTTAGTTCGTGTAACGATAGAGTAATTTCTGGGTAAATATTTGCTGAGAGCTCCTTCATGTGCTGAAGGAAAATGACTATATCATTTCCAGCAATTGTATAAATTACATATCTTCCGTTTTTACGCGATACTACAAAACCATCCCTCTTCAGTTTTTGCAAATGATGAGAAACAGTTCTAACAGGAAGAGATGTTACTTCAGCAAGTGATTCCACAGATCTTTCAGCCTGGGAAAGAGCGTCAACTATACGAATCCTTTCTGGGGACTCAACAAGTTTTCCGATTCTTGCAAGACATTCATAAAGTCGATTTCGTTCCATAACAATTCCCCCCTCACCAAAAGAACAACACACCAACGACCGTTGGAATATAGGAGGATAGGATTGCTTGTCAATAGTCCTCTAAAAAATGATTAGAATTGCAGCAAAAATTGTACGCAGCGGTATTTAAGAAATTATCTCTCGTTCCAGAAATCCTTCTTAAACTTTGATCCTTTTACTATTGATAATGCCTGGTCTATGGAATGATCCATATTATTATACCAGAATGAACCAGACCTTCCAGTAAGGGTTAGCCCTTCAGGCAATTTGATAGATGCAAGTTGATCTTTGTAATTCAGCGTGTACACAGGATAGGTTTCCGGTATGCGCTGCCAATCTATGAAAAGAATGTCTTCTTCTTTTATTGCCCCAACGCTTGTTAGGTCATGGATAAGTCGTTCTCTGATGATTTCCGGATCTTTCCAGAAATCTGTTTCTGAATTACAGGTGATCTCGGCTATTACACTGTCTCGACCTGATGGAACACAATCTGCTCTGAAATGCCTAGGAATTGTAAGTCTGCTGAAAATAAGATCACTATGCCCAAAATAACACCACTGGTAGTCATTTTGTGGAACTTCAGACTTAAGAGCCACATTTGCAATAAGAGTATTGATGAATTTCAGATCGCATTCTGGGTATAGAACAGTAATGGGCGCACTCCAGTATACTTTATCTGCCTTGATAATCTCTCCGTTTTCAAGAACTATTCCGTTTACAGTATTATTGACTACAGATAATTCTTTAACACTGGTATTGAGTAAAATTTTTCCACCAGCTGCCTGAATTCTTTCACACTGCTTATCACAAAATGTTTGAATACCCCCATGGGAAGGATAGTAGAATTTAGTTTCCACTGGCTTGGGCAGTAGAATTCCTTTAACAAGCGAGCCAAGAGAATCAGCTTTTACTCTTTTATCTATCACGGCTCGGTTTACGCCTGCCTGAGCCCAATCCACATGTAATTCTTCCGCACTGATACCTGTAAATTTTCTAGTGTATCCGGAAAAGAAAAAATCGTAAAGGTTGTTTCCATACCTTGATCTTATAAAATCAGAAAAACTTTTAATCTCTTTAATATCAGGTTTGTTGAAAAGATCTAGAAAACTCTTCCAGATAACAGGAAAAGGCAACCCCATAACAGAAGCCATAGTAAGAGGCCAACTTCTGTACTTACCTGCCATATGAACACTGCTCTTGCGACTGATTTGTACAAAACAATCAGCTAAAATATTTTGAAGATAAGCGTCTACATCTTTATTAAAAGTATGAAATCTGTGAGGACCTATATCAAAATCAAATCCATCTTTGTGAAATGTTCTTGCTAACCCTCCAGGAGAATTTTCTCTTTCAATAACAACTATTTCCTGCTTGACATCGTTTGATAAAATACCCTCGGCAATAGTGAGCCCAGAAATACCTGCTCCTACTATGACAGTTTTCAAATCTTTCCCCTTTTTCCCTTAATCAATAAAGATGCAATTCCGCCTAACATTAGCAAAACTGCCATGAAAAGCCATAGGAAGTGAACACTGAAACCAGCTTCAATAACAGTTAGCCCACCTGGAAGCTGTTCTGTAACTCCTGTTAGCTTGAAACCGGCAACCCAACCAGCTTCCACTGTTCCTAAACTCAATAAACCATGAACAGGCAACGCCATAATCAAATCTGTAATAGCACTTGCTGTGAATATTTGCCAAATTGGCAGCCCTCGAACGCCTACAGAATGTAAAAGCGAATAGAACATAAAAAGTTTGATCGTCCAACCAGTTATGCTTAAGGCCATTGCCACAATTACAGGTTGTTTCCGTTCAGCTGTTATTTCCGTTGCCGTAGAAAGTTCTTCTAAAATTGTAACTACTTTGCATGGGCCAGCAGTAGCGTTCACCATTTTTTTTATAAAAGAAAAAACAAGGGGAAGAAAAAAAAGAGAAACTACCCCCAATACAGAAATGGAAGCTGCAACATATACGATAGCTCCTGAAAAGCCGGCGACAAAACTACAGGCTAGAACAAAACCCATTGCAATTACATCCATAATTTTAGCAAGAATGACTGTTGCTGCACCATTACCAAGAGGAAGAGAAGCGTACTTTTTAAACAAACCCACAAGAGCAACATCAGACAATCGCACAGGAAGAAGATGAGCAAGCCCAACATGAATAGCGGTAAGGGGAAGTGATTGATTTAGCTTTATGGGATACTCCCAAGAAAGAACCTGCCACCTCCACGCTCTTATAAACTGTGTCAGAGCAAACAAAACAAAAGCAATTACTAACCACAAAACATTTGCCTGGCCTAGAGCATTAAAAATGTTCACCATAGTAGATTCCATTGATCCAGACTCGGATAACAAAAAATATGTAATCAACGCTCCAGCAACAAGAAAGATGATTGTCCTTGCATTAAGCAACCGTTTTTTCAAATATTCCTCCTAAATGAATACAGGAGGTAATATAGGATATGAGCAACACAGCGATAACCGTAGAAGATATTTCCAAACGATTTGGCAAGACTCAAGCTCTTAAAACGAATTTCAGCATCAAAGTTTCAACCGGTGATTCACTGGCGATTCTAGGTGCGAATGGTGCAGGCAAAACAACCCTGATGCGTATAATTCTTGGCCTTTCGATTCCTGATGAAGGTACTATTTCCCTGAATGGTCTTCATCCATCCAATCCCGCTTCTAGAATAGGTATAAGATATCTACCTGAACGAATTTCATTTCCCAAGTGGGCCACTCCACTTGAAATGTATCGACAATTTGAAAGAGTACGCCATGAAGGACGAGAGATGGATTTTCTACACAGAGCAAAAAATCTTGGTTGCGAAGATCTGTTAGATCGTAAACTTGGTAAAATGTCAAAAGGTCAGAGGCAAAGAATAGCCGTTGCCCTTATGACCTGCGGTACTCCTAAAACCGTATTTCTTGATGAACCATCATCCGGTCTTGACCCGGCTGGAAGAATGCTTGTAAGAAGCACTGTCGCAGAACTTGTGGACTCTGGGGTAACAGTAATTCTTAACAGCCACCTGCTTGGTGAAGTGGAAAAGGTATGTAACAGAGCAGCATTTATACACAATGGAGCCTTGGTAGCCCATGACCGTCTAGAGGATCTTTCAAGATTTAAAGGAAATGTTGTTATTGATTCTGCAGATCCAGTATCAATGAAAAAAGCATTAAACAACTTAGGAATAGTGAAAGAAAAAACTCTTGTCTACCCCCTGGCTTCACAGGATGGTTTTGCTCATTTTACTGAACTTGTAGCTCAAAGTGGTGTTGAATTTACAGGAATAAAACTTCATAAAGAATCACTTGAAGATATTTTTATGCGTATAATGGAAGGAGAAACAGATGTTTCTTAATGCACTAGAGCACATGACACGCAGAAAACTACTGCTGATTGTTGGAATTCTCTCATTGTTTTACCTGTTGCTGTTCTGGCGTGGAATAGCCTCTGCCACACCGGATTCAATGGAAATCGAAGGGGGCTTACCTGCTTCTAATGCTGATATTGCGTATGCTGCTTTGTCAATTGCCGGCTCCATGCTTTCAGTGATGGTATGGGGGCTTACAATTATTCTTGGGGCAAGCGTTCTTCCTGATGAAATGGAAGCTGGAAGAATGTCTATATGGGCCGCTCTTCCCCATTCCAGATTTAAATTATATGTGGCTACAACTCTTGCTCCTTTGCTTGTTTCTGTGGTAACGGGTTACATTCTATTTGGTTTAACTGCTTTAATAACTTCATTTTACGCTCCATTTACCCCAACAAACATACCTCTTGCACTAATCAGTATGCCAATATGGCTGTCAGCAACCTGGGCATTTGTAGTACTATTTTCAATGATTGCCGGTAAAATTCCAGCTATGTTGATCACATTCATTTTAGAAGGATTTGCTGTTGGAATGGGTAACATGGTAGAACTTGCAAAAGCTGTTCCAGACTTACATGAATCAACTTTTTACACAGTTGCAAGAATAGTTACTTTTATTCTACCTTTTGAACGGGGATACCGATCTGTGCAGATGGGGCTTCTTCCGAAAGCAAGTATGCTTGAAGAGGCTCTGGCTTTCATGGGTTTTGGTGGTGAATTACCAATGTGGGAGATCATCTATCCAGCAGTATGGGCAACTGCACTGTTCTTTGTTGGATATAAGATTTTTCAGAAAAAGGATTTGTAGGTAAATTATGGAAATTCTTTACAACTCAATTGGAGTAATACATACTCCTTATACAGATATGGCTCCGTTCCAAGCAGTAGAAGATGATACAAACGGACCATTCATTCTTGAGGTTGACGAAAAATATGCCGCTGGTCTTAAGGATCTGAAAAAAAGAAAATACATTATTGTTTTTTTTCATATCCACCGTGCAAAAGGTTACAACGGATCAAATTTAGCCCACCCGCCAAGTTTGAATGGCGGGTCAATTGGGCTTTTTGCTTCAAGATCCCCAAACAGACCAAATACTATTGGAATTGATGTGGCCAGATTGCTGAAAATTGAAGGAAACAAAGTTTACACATCTGGTCTAAGTGCTCTGAATGGAACACCACTGCTGGACATAAAACCATATCTTGAAATTGACAGGAAAGAGTTAGACTGAGTTATTACTGAACAATCGGATTAAGAATTGGCGAGAGTTCTATTCTTAATCCAGGGTTTAATGAAACAGCTTTTTCAGCTGCAAAAACTGCATCTTCTCTGTAACCGTAGTTCCAGAGCAATGCAGCCATATTTTTCCAAACTGTTGGTGACTCTGGAACAAGCTCAATTGCTTTTGCAAATTCAGTTACAGCTTCAGTAAAGTCACCACCGGAAGAGGCTATACATGCCCCTCTCACAGAATGTAAATCCGCACCGTAATAACCATTTTCTTCTGCTTTTCTTAAGCTGATTAAAGCTTCATCAAAATCACTGGATTCAAGATAATTCTGTGCCATCTGTACCTGAGTAAGTCCAGGGCGTACCCTTGCTGGGTATTCGAAAAAGAATGAGATAAATACAATTAAAATAGTGGTTGGAATAATGATTTTCCACCTGAATTGTGGAATCAAAAGAACCAGAACTGGAATGTACAATACCCTATGTCGCATTGATGGAAAGAAAATAAATGCAGAAAATACCCCAGTGAGAAAAAGTGCTGTTGCCGGATTTTGTCCAATACCGGAAATGCCAAAAACCAGAATCAAAAAAGTTAAAAGAAGCAAATACTTTAATACTGTTGAACCTAACAATTCTGGTGCTTCAATGTTGCGACCAGGCCCTGGAATTGAAAGAAAAACTGCTGATTTTACCATTCCCCTTTGCCACCAGCCTCCAAAATCACTTTTTATCGAGTCTAAAGCTTTGTCTGTAAATGAATCATGCCCCATCAGCTCTTCAAACTCAAGCCCTGGTGGTGTTTCAAGAAGTTCCCAGGTAGACCCAATCCACAAATTAAGTGGTCCGTTTTCGCCTACTGCAAATTGTCCTCCAGAAAATAGATTGATAAACATTACAGGCAGAATTGCAAAAAGAAAACCTGAAGTTGTAAATACATATTTTCGCCACGGCCTGATAAAAAACAGAGACACTGGTAAAAACAATAATAACTCGCCTCTGAAAAGAGCAGCACATCCAAGAGCCCATCCCATGAACACAGGGCGATTCTTGCCTGCCGTCAGGGCAATCGCCACCAAAGCTGCAGCAGGTGCCGCAGGTAGTACCTGAAGCCCAGCAAATGCAAGGGTTGGCTCTATGGCCAAAATTCCTGCGAGAATCGAATTATTTCTGCTCTTTTCTCTAAAAAGGAAAAAAGCAATTGCTGGAATTAACGAAATCAAACTGAATATAAATCTGAGGAACCTAGTATTAGAGGAAAAACCAGCAAGCAGATATGTGGCTGGAGGCCTTTCAAAAGGAGGCGAATCACCGGTTACATAAGTAATTTCATCCACATGAAGATTATCTCCGAAAAACCAGCTTAACTCATTGAAAGTTACAAATCTTGCGATTATACCCAAAATCAGGAAAATCAGAAAAATCAAATACTCTTTTTTCACAAACCTATGGTTCCAGTTCCTGATTGCATATTTCCAAATTCTCTGGTAATACTACCAGTTCTAGTCCAATTGAGCGTAGGAGATGATTCAATCCAGTTTTCATCAGAGCTGGAAAGAACTCCCTTGATCATAATCCAAGCAGGTTTTGTAAGGTCATAAAAATCTGACATTTCTACAAATTGAGGATAAAAATAAATAGAAGATGAACGAAACCATTCTGATATTGTAAGAAGAATATCTTGCTGATTCATACCGGCAAATTTGCGTCTTAACTCTCGATCAAAACCACAATCTGCTTGAATGTGGAGCGAGAACACACCTTCTAATGGTGATATATCCCACAGTTCTGTAACATGTTCAGGTTCTTCTAAAGGAGACATCTCTGCTAATACACCACCTGGAAGAAGAAGCCATAGCGTATCAGAAGCATCAACCCATCCAGCTGGAGAAAGATACTGGGAAGGTTCCTCTAGTTCACCATCAACCAGAATAAATGATCGGTAAAAACCCAGAGGCGATGGAACAATTGGAAGAATATCCGTAGCTGGAATAACAGGTGCATCTATACTCATTACCCTACACATTGCAGATAGCAAAGTTGCAGCTTCCATGGGTGTTGCCCTACGGGAATCCAGAATTTCCTGCAAAGAACGCACGGTAAAACCTGCATCTCCTCCGGGAAATGGAAGTAACTGCAATGACTCTGTTATAAGAACCCTGCCTCGAGATACTCTCATCTGAGGCAGTGCCCCAGCAGCACCTGCTTCTATTGCAGCTTCCCGTAAATCAGGAGGAGTTTCCATAGAAGAAATTCTTGATGATTCAAGAAGAATATCTTGAACTTCTTTCCAATCAGCCGCAGTTGAAATCCATAATTCTTTATACTCTTCATTTATAGATGTAAAGACTATTCTATTTCGTGTTTCATCCTCTTCAAATCCAAATGAACCCACCGTTAAATTATCTAAATCGGGACATGATACAATAATTGTATCTGGTTGTTCACCAGCAATATAAGTATAAAACAACCCTTTTTGTGACATTTGCCCAGAGTCAGTAATACGGAAAGTCCATTCCATATCCATTCCTGGTCGTAACCCTGGAAAAACAATAACCACAGCAAGGGGCCAACCTTCACTTCCAGAAAGAGTATCTACTGCCCATTCAGGAATATCTCTTAACCGTCCGGGAAATCCGTATCTAGCACTCAATACTTCAATTTCCATGTATTCAGGGTCAAAATCTCTTGTGACTCTTAAAAATCTACCATCGTCACCGGAAATGGCTCTGTAAGAGACAATTGTTTCCTTTTCCGAACCATTCCATTCTAAGTCAACTTCCACAGAAGTGTATTCCGATGGAGATGCAAATATTCCTGCGATAATCATAAGAACATACATCATCATAACAACTTCACAATTCTTTGTGATGTACCTGATCTTACAAGTAAAGTTTCAAGAATTTCTGAGTTTGAATCGGTGATATCAGCAGTTTCTGTATAAAAAAGTGTTCCTGATTCATACAACATTTCACATGAATAACCCTGTAAGTTAACAGGCAAAGCCAGTTGAATGTCCCATGACTCATCTAAAGAAAGGGAAACTTGAAGAATTTCTGTTGCAGGTGCATCAATAACAAAAGAATCAGGCGGACAAGGCAAAATCATTGAAGCTACCCTTGTTCCATGCAAAGATAACTCACGCAATCCTGGAAGAAGAATGTTGTTTTCACTAGAATAGACCCTCCATTGCCCTTCAAATACAACTTCTCCATTTTGAAAAGAAACAGAATCGCACAACAATGCCCCATAAAAGCGTCTGAACATCTCTTTTCTAGCTGAAGGTAATGATTGTGTAAACAGTGTAGTTATCAGCTCAAGGGCAACGCCATTACTAACAACTCGAAGGGTGCCGGTAATAACTTCTTGTTCCATATCCAGATTGCCTGTTAGGGTCATTCTTAATGTATCATTCCAGTTTTCAATAGGAATTTGTTCAAGCCCAGATCCACCTGGAACAACCGGTAAAAATGAACAACCACGAAGACCAAAACTGAACCCTGCCTCGGAAGGAAGCCCCTCTGGCGTAGGATCAAGAACAATCCATTCATTATCTGTACCGTTCTTGTAAACCGTTACCATGTGATCAAAGCTTCTTGCATCAACTACAACAGCAGATTGCCTATAGGTGGTAGCAAGTGCAGGGTAAGCTTCGTACCCGGCTTTACGCAGCAGCCAGGTGAGCAAAACAGATCTGTCTCGACAAACACCAGAACCATCTTCAAGTGTTTCCTCCGGTGTTCTTGGTGACCACCCTGGCCATATCCCAACATCAGCCCCAATGTAATTGATGTTATCTGCCACCCATGATCTTAACAAGTATGGATCTGTACCTGCTTCCAGCACAATATCATCAAGTTTAACACAAAGAGAGTGTTGAAAAATATCAAGAGCTTCAGAAGCCTCTGCTGATAAAAGATTCGGTGTACCTGTAGCAACTGAAATCAACGGGTAGTCATAAGCCACCAGCGGATGTGATAGTTTTGGTGAAAGATTATTAAATTCCCAGAAATACCCAGGCTCACTTGCTATCAAAGAAACATCTGCATTGTTCCGGATTTGAAAAATAGACCGAAACACACTGTCTTCCAGCACCGGTGAAAAAGAGTAACTGTACACATTTGAAAGTGGTAAAGAATGTATGGTTCTAATAATATCAACCTTAACTGTATCCCCTATTTCAAGGCCTGGCATCTGTAAAACTGTTTCTCTTAAAGAAGATTCTAGCCTGTTGGTTCTAGAAAGAATTCTATGTGGGCCTGTGGAAATTTCTGCCACTGAGTTTGACCGCCCACCCCGCCGGTACCCTACTTCTGCCTGCACTATATCAATGTCTTCCATCCCACTTCTAAATGCAATACTCATGTTGGAATATCTTTGAACGCCCCTGCCTGTAAGAGGAATAATCACAGCTTGAGTATGCTCTGAAATTGAACCATCTTCCTGAAATGTAATAGTAATTTTGTTAAGAAGGTAAACTGCGTCGGGAGAGCCAAGTAGTAGAAAAAAAGTCAGGATTGCCGCGAACACCACTGTCTCAGTTCATTAGATGAAGGTTGTGAAAAACGAACAGAAGAAATTAAAGAAAAACTTGTGTATCCTTCCCGCAGAGCGTGAACATCAGTTCCTGAATTTTCTCGCACCGGTTGAATCTCATAAGGACCGTATCTAAATGAATCTCCACCATTAATCCGTGTAAAAGGAATCTCTTTAGAAAAGTTTCCAATAGTTGTAATTTTAAAACCTTTATGGGTTTTATCTGGAACATTAATGTTTAAGATCATTCCAGAGTCTATCAATTTATACAACTGATTATCAACTACTTTTTTTAACACTTTTGATGATAGATCAAAAGATGGTGCTGATGAATATTCCTGACTTATTGCTATGGCAGGTATTCCCCAAAAAGCTGCCTCGGTAGCCGCTGCAACCGTACCTGAATACCAGGTATTATTACCTACATTGGCCCCTGGATTGATACCCGAAATCACAAGATCAGGGGGATCACCTTTAATAAGTTCACTAAGTGCTAATTTTACACAATCCACTGGAGTTCCTTCAACGGAATATTTTTGAGGATCGTGTTGCCTCAGGGTTAATGGAGAATACAAATTAAGCGACATACTTGCACCGCTGTGATGAGAAAAAGGAGCAACAGTAATAGTATCGTGATGAGACAAAACAGACTCAAGAGCCGCTAAACCTGGTTCACTGTAACCGTCATCATTTACAAGCAGTATTTTCACGGTTAAATAATTCTAGAGAGTGAAAATCTATGTGTGGTTCCTAAAGAATAATTACCTGGAACAAATGCGTAATCAAGAGTCCAATCTTTAGCAGACAGACCTGCGCCTGCTGTTAAATCACCACTTTCATCATTAACTTTCCAGCCACCACGAAGAGAAATCCATTGCAAAGGGGTGTATTCTATTCCAAACCCTGCGTTTGTTCTGTTATCAAGAGGTCGTTCAACCTGGCCTGATACAGCAATTTCACCAAAGGAATAATTTTCTTGCCATTTTGAAGCAAAAACCCAAGTACGAGGAAATCTAAAATCCTCTTCATCCATAATCACTGAGGGACCAGAGTGAAGATAAGCTGCAGAAAACAATAATGAGGAATAAGGATGATAATTAAAACCCAAATCAACTGCCCAGCCATTGGATGTTTCAAGCCATATTTTTTCATGAATCATCTTAAAACCAACACCAATATCAAAGCGTCCAAATTTGGCTGCTACTGCGCCATTTGCAGACAAATCTGTAACACTGAATGTGTCAACAGGATCTGAGGTAGGAGTTTCCCTGTATTCAATTCCTGTGGTTGAAACAGATCTTAAAGCAAGTGAACCCACAAAAATGTTACTAAGCTCTGATACAGTTACTAAGTAATTCTGAGTTGTAGACCCATACCACTGGTTATGCCCAGCAGAAATAGATGACTTTTGACCTGCAAGTAAAGCTGGATTAGAGAAGATAGCTAACTCACTGCCGTTTACCACACCAGTTCCACCAAGAGAGGCAATTCTGGCACCAACATCCATTTTCAGGAAAGGGTACAAACCCAAGCCTGCATCTCTGTAAACACCCGCAGCAGAAATTCCGGCGAGCAACATAAGTATCAATATTAATTTTGTCATACAAACCCCTATACATCCAAAAAGCTTTCAAGTTCCCAAAAGGGAATTATATTACTATTCTCATGAAAGGATAAAGATAATGAAAATACTGGCCATCCGTGACTCTTATCAGACTGGTTATGTAAATATGGCTGCTGACCTGTGTTCCATGAAGTTTGTACAAAATGGGAATGCTGATGTGGTATTCCGTACATATATGTGGTCACCTCATTGTCTTTCAATCGGCCGCTTTCAAAAACCAGAACAGGAAGCAGACATAAAAAAGCTTCTTCGTGATGGTTACCATATAGTTAGAAGACCAACAGGCGGTAGAGCCGTGTGGCATGCCCATGAACTTACTTACTCACTTGTTGCAAAGGAAAATCACCCCCTTGTCTCTGGCACAATATCAGAAAGCCTGGAAAAAGTAGCTGGAATTCTAACAGAAGCATTAAAAAAAATAAATATTCCAGCAGTTCTAAATCCAACCACCCGAGAATTATCAACAGAAGGCAGAGCATTTAATCCGTGTTTCACTTCACACGGACGAGCCGAGATAATGACCCCTGATGGAAGAAAACTAGTGGGAAGTGCCCAAGCTAGAAGCAAGGGTGTATTTATTGAACATGGCTCAATTTTATTCACAAACCAGCAATCGAAAGCTGTAGACTACTTGCCATCAAAGGCTTCCGGCAACCTGAAGAATAAAATGCGTAATTTGCTTAATGCTGGTGTTGGTTCCATACTTGAATACAACAAAAACGCCACACCTGAAATACTTTCAGAATACCTTCATGATCAATTCAGTGAACAAGTAGGTTCCCAGGTAACTCCATTCTTTTCAGGCAACCTTCCGTTCCTAAAAGAAACAGTTATTGAAAGGAAGAAGATTATTGAAAGCTACTAAAAAACCAGACTGGCTGAAAATGCCAACAATAGGCAACAGCTCAGCAGGAGAAGTAAGAAAAATTCTTTCTTCCATGAATTTAAATACAGTATGTAATGAAGCTAGATGCCCAAATAGAGGCCACTGTTACGAAAGAGGAACTGCAACTTTTCTTATTCTTGGTTCTGTCTGCACAAGAAATTGTAAATATTGTGCCATAGAAAAGAATGTAATTTTGCCTGCTAGACCTGACCCTGACGAACCCCGTAGAATAGCAGAAGCTTCAGCAATGATGAAATTGAAATATGTTGTTCTAACTTCTGTCACAAGAGATGACCTTCCAGACGGTGGAGCAAGTCATTTCGCTGAAACGGTAAAAGAGTTAAAAAAGTTGATAAATGGGGTAAAAGTTGAAGTTTTAACCCCTGATTTTAATGGCAGTGAATCGGCACTAAAAATTATTGCAAACTCGCAACCTGATGTTTTCAACCATAATCTTGAAACTGTAAGAAGACTTTTTTCAAATCTTCGCCCAATAGCTTCATATAATCAGTCACTGGAAATTCTAAAACGATTCTCAGAGATAAAACCAGACATTCCTACAAAAAGCGGATTAATGTTAGGCCTTGGTGAAAACTCTAAAGACATTATAGAAGCGCTTCAAGACTTAAGAAACAGCAATGTTTCACTACTTACAATCGGTCAGTATCTTCAACCAACATCAAAACACATAAGTGTTGAAAGATATGTAGAACCATCGGAATTTTTACAATGGGAAAAAACTGCGCTGGATATGGGATTTACTGCTGTGGCAAGCGGTGCTCTTGTTAGAAGCTCATTTCACGCCGACCTTCTTTCGGAGGCCAAAAATGGTTGAAACAAATAGTCCAAGTCCAATACCATTTTACACCCACGGTATTACAATGGCACCCATGGCAGGGGTAACAGATTCAGCATTCCGAAGAATCTGCATAAAACTAGGAGCTACCTGCTTGGTGACTGAAATGGTAACAGCCGCAGGTTTATCACGAAAAAGTGTAAAAACAAAAAACATGCTTAAGTTCCATGAAGATGAACAACCTTTAGGAGTTCAACTTTTTGGTGCAAAACCGGAAGATTTCGCCCGCTCTTCTGCACTGGTCACTCCTCTTGGTTTTAAATTCATTGATATCAACGCTGGGTGTCCTGTAAAACGAGTTCTTAGAAGTGGTAGTGGCAGCTCTTTACTGGGTGATATTCCAAGACTGCTTGAAATCATCAGAGTAACAAAAGAGAATACAGATCTACCGGTTACTGTAAAAATAAGATTAGGGCTCACTTACGATAACCCGGTTCCAGACAACATTGGCGAACTGGTAGCAGAGGCAGGTGCTTGCGCAGTGGCTGTACATGGTCGGTTCCGAGCAGATTTCTTTTCAGGTGAAGTTAACAAAGAAGGAATAAAGAGAATAGCTGACCTATCCCCTATTCCGGTAATTGCAAATGGCGATTCCACATCTGTGGAAGCAGCGTTAAAACTCAGAGATGAAACAAATTCAACAGGTTTGCTTATTGGTAGAGGTGCTTGGGGAAATCCCTGGATTTTCAGAGGAATTGCCGGTGGCAATCCAAACCCTGAACCAGGTGAAATGCACAGTGTTATAATGGAGCAACTTCAAATGATGATGGAGTACGTACCTGCTCCTCAAGTATTCCATATATTCCGAGGGCATCTTGTTCAGTATTTTAGAGGGTTCTACGGCGCAGCTCAGTTAAGAAAAAAAGCTGTTAGTACAGAGTCAATACATGATGTGGACATTGTAGCAAAAGAAGCTGATATTGCAAAACACGCTTCAAAGGAGGATTTTTGCGAAGAACAGCAACCATTGCACTGATAACAATAGCTTTTCTGGTTGGATGTACAAAAACCACTGTTGTTCAATCAAATTATGTTATTCAAAATGAGATCACCGGCTCACAATGCACATACACCTGGCAATCTGGCGATTATTGGGAATTCCTTGCATGGGCACTGCTTGATGACATTTCATCATCGTCAGCCCTTGCTATCACAGCGGGGTATACACCTGAAACTATTCCTGAAGCTGGAACTGAAATAACTATTCCTATTCCCAAAGAATTTGAAGAAGCTGCACAAAACAGAATGCAATCTGCAAGGCTGGTTAGGCTTGCAACAGAAATTCGTGAAACTGACAGAAACCACTGTATGCAGTTATTAGAAGATGCTACAGAAAAAGATCCAACCTGGTCTGTACCCTTATCAAACATCACAGTTCTTCTTCTTGAAGACGGAAAAACTGAAGAAGCTTTAGAGCTGCTTGACCCCATGTGTCACAAAAACACACCTGCACTTATTCTTGCTGGAATAGCATGGTCAAAAGGTTACACACAAGAAGCTTTAACACATCTTTCAGAAGCACTTGCATCGAATAATCCAAGACCAGAAGTACTTGCTGCAGCTGGCATTGCATGGTCAGTAACCGGTAACAGAGAAAGAGCTGGTTTTGTGATCAGAAGGTTACTTGAAAACCCTGAAGCTCCATCAGAGCTAAGAATTCTAGCATTGCGTTATGCCTTAATGCTTGGAGAATGATATTTCCTTATTTTTTTATTAGTTCTCATTTCCATGTAAAACCTGTGCTAACATTTTTGAAAGTTCGATTAATTCGTATGGTTTTCTGATGAAGGCTTTTACTCCATCATCTAAAATGGTCTGCGCAGTTTCATTAAGACTGTAACCAGAAGATAGAATGGCTAGGACTTCTGGGTTAATTTTCTTCATTTGAAGAAAAGTTTCTCGCCCTCCCATAACCGGCATGATCATATCCAGGATTACAAGATCAATCTCCGCCGATGATTTTTCATAATATTCAACCGCCTCTTTTCCGTCGGAGCAAGTGATTGTCTCATATCCCAGTGCTTCTAGTGCACTTGTTGCAAATTCCAGTATGGTTTTCTCATCATCAACCAGAAGAATTCTTGCGGTACCATTAACTGGTGTTTTGCTTTTTTCAACCACTTCAGTAGAGTTAACTCCTTCGAGCAGCGGAAGGTAAATACTGAAAGTTGTTCCCTTGCCAACTTCACTACAAACGCTAATCTCACCCTTGTGATTATGGATTGTTCCATAAACACTTGCTAGCCCCATTCCTGTACCTTTTCCCACTTCTTTTGTTGTGTAGAATGGCTCAAAGATATGTTTTTGAGTCTCAGCACTCATTCCGCAACCATTATCTGAAATACTGATCATAAGGTATGTGCCTGGAAGAATGTCATACAGGTATTCCTTGAGGAAATTTTCATCCAATTCGCAAACTGACGTTTCAAATATCAGTTTCCCTCCATCGGGCATGGCATCGCGTGCATTAATGGCCATATTAAGAATGGCATTCTGGAGCTGATTCGGATCACCTAAAGTAGCCTCTGAACTTGCATTAAGAATCTGTTGAATCGTAATCTGTTTACTAATGGTGCGTTCAAGAATATCAGTCACTTCCGAGATAATTTTGTGAATGCTGACCGGTGTAGATAAACTTTTTCCTTTATGACTAAAAGCCAACAACTGTGCTGTGAGATTCGCCGCCCGTAACGCGCCCTGCTTGATACGGGTAGCATCTTTTATAAGCTGTTCATCTTCAAGACGGAGAATCAGTAGTTCCGAATAACCGAGGATTGCAGAAAGTTGGTTATTGAAGTCATGAGCAATGCCACCGGCAAGTTGCCCCACTACCTGCATCTTTTCTGATTGGCGAACTCGCTCCTCAAGTCTGAATTGTTCTGTTACATCTCGAAAAACCAGCACTGCCCCAATAATTTCGCCTTCTGGGTTTTTAATAGGTGCGACGGTATCTGCAATTTGTCTCTCAACACCGTCCCGTGATTTAAGAATAATATGGCTTGCCAGTCCAATTGTAGTACCAATGTTAATTACTTTTTCTACAGAATATGGACAACTTTCTCCAGAAAATCTATCTGTAATACTAAAAACCTCAGAAAGCAATCTGGTTTTTGCATCTTCAAATGTCCATCCTGTTAAAATCTGGGCAACCCTGTTCATTTGGGTGATTTTTTCCTGGCGATCCACTGCAATCACAGCTTCCTCAATGGAGTTAAGTATAATGGAAAGATTCTCTTCGCTTTCGCGGAGTGCTTGTTCCGCCAGTTTGCGTTCTGTAATATCATGCCCAATACTAAAAACTTGGCCACTAGGAAGACGAAAGTTCGCCCACATCATTCTAAGTATTTTTCCGTCTTTTGTAACAGGATACCACTCTTTGAAATGTCCATCTGGGGTGGATATAATTGAGCTAGTCACCTCTTTACGCACGGCAGGATCCGGATAGAATAATGCTATTGAATCTTCTTGTTCATTAATCTCATCGATAGTCCAACCAAAAGTTTTTCTACATTGCTTGTTCCAGAATAGACATCGCCCATGCTCATCAAATGAATCAATGAATACAGGTGCATTTTCAGAAATCATCCTAAAAAGCTGTTCGCTTTGCTTTAAAGCTTCTTCTGCATCTCTTAGTTTGCCTTCACTTTCAATTTCTTTAACCATACGTTTAACCACAGCAGGTAGTTTCTCAAGGAAAAGTATATCCTTCACTAAATAATCCATAGCGCCCAGCTTCATCATGTCTACAGCTATTCGCTCATCACCCTGCCCGGTAGTAATGATAAATGGTGGTGGAGTAATGTGCTGTTTGATTAATATTTCAATCAGTTCTTTGCCATTCATATCAGGCAATGAATAATCAAGCAACATCAAGTCTGGTGTTTGCTTTGCAAGATACTTGAATGCTTCATCACCAGAAGCTGCACTCATAACAAAGAATCCCAATTCTTCAAGGTTTGCAGTGATCAATTCAGTTAATCCTGCATCATCTTCTATCAGTAGTATTTTCATTGTATGGTGATTACTCCTTCCTGTAATAAAGTACTAAATTTTCACTACTTGAATAAACAGACCCAATCTTTTCAAGGTTTCAGCAAATTTTACAAAATCAACCGGTTTGGTTACATAAATATTACAACCAAGCGAGTAACATTTTTTCACCTCCCGGGGATCATCTGTTGTTGTAAGCATCATTACTGGTAGGCTCTTAAGTTCATCATTACTTTTAATTCGTTCTAGAACCTCTATACCATCCATTTTAGGCATGTTAATGTCAAGTAATAACAGGTATGATTCATTTATATCATAAGCCATATTTTTGCTTTTTCCTGAAAGAAAATTCCATGTTTCCTCACCATCCACAAAACGAATCATATTGTTAGATATGCCAGATTCCTTCAAGCCTGTCATGATAAGGTCGGCATGTCCATCATTATCTTCTGCTATCAGAATTGTTAATTCCTTGTATTTTTCCATAATTGCTTTCCTCCTATAAATAACCTAAAATTTAACAAATGGTCGATTATGCAGTTCAATATAAAAAACAGAACCCCTATTTTCCTCGGATTCAACCCATACTTTCCCTTTATGTTTTTCGACTATCCGTTTAACTAGGCTAAGGCCAATACCCTCACCTATTTTACTTGAACGTGGGTCTATACGGTAAAAGATATCCCAAATTCTATCCAGATGTTTTTGTGCAATTCCTTTTCCAGTATCCTTGATGCTATATACAACTTTATTGTATTTGCTTTGTGCACTTATACTAATATCCAAAAAACGCTCAGAATCTGAATATTTCAATGCATTGCTAATTATATTTGTAAAAAGCTGATCTAATAATGCAGTATCACCGTAACACTCCGGTAAGGAATCAATATGGATATTGCATTGGGCTTCTTTTATCTGGAAATCAAGGTTTTTAATTACTATCGAAAGCAGCGTTTCCATATCAATTTTCTGAATATTCATTTCCACTGCGCCAGTGCGTGATAGTTTAAGAAGACCATTAATAAGGGTATCCATTTTTTCAATATTGCTAAAAACAAAACTCAGTGTTTTGGGAATATCCTTATCGGTAATTTTGCCTAGTTCAAAAAGCATCTCCGGTTCAAGCATTTTATCTGCAAAAAGGTTTTTTATTGAATCAGCTTGTTTTTTCAGCCGCTGGCTAAAGCCCTGTATGTTCACTAAAGGCGTTCGAAGGTCGTGAGAAGCAACATAAAGGTAATTCTCCATCTCCTTATTTTTATCAATAAGTTTATCCTGTATCAGCATGATGGTAGTAATATCAGTGGTAATAGTGGCAAAATTTCCATTTTGAGGTGAAACAACCGATATCTTAAAATGCTTATCCATAGGTGGATAAAAGGTATTAAACTCATAGGGCCCTCCACCTAGTGCAACCTTCGCAAAATCTTCCAAGTAAGGTGGTGGATTTACCTGATACACTTCACTTGCTAATTTACCCACTGCATCTTCTTTAGAAATACCTGTAATCTCTGTGAATACATTATTGCAATCTATAATGCGATAATCAATAGCTTCACCGTTTTCGTTTAACACCAGCTCGTGCATCACTACCATTTCAGTCATGGAAGTGAATAGGGCATTTAGTTTTTCTTCACTTTCTTTCACTGCTTGCTCTGCTTGTTTTTGCTTTGTAACATCGTTAAATGAAATAGTTACATATTTTATGTCGTTGTTTTCATCAAAAACAAGTGAAGCATTGATACTTACCCAAGTAATATATTTCCTATCTGGATGTTTAACTCCAACAACATATTCTGAAAAAGATTTCATAAACCTAAGTGCTTTATTTACAGGATATTCATCAACAGGCATATCTGTACCATCACTTTTCACAAATTCCCATCGAGGGTCTATGGCTTTCTTGCCTTTCATTTGTTCAGAACTAATTCCCAGAATCTCGCTCGCCTTAGGGTTGCTTAATATTATACTACCATCTGGGCCGTGAAGAACGACCCCGATTCCCAAACTGTCCATTAGAGTAAGATATTTTTCGTTACTTTCGCGGAGTGCTATCACTGCAAGTTTGCGTTCAGTAACATCCCTGAAAATCTCAAGTTTGGAAACAGTGCCATCTGCGTTTTTCAGAGGTGTATCAATAAGATCATATTTTTTTCCATTAAGATATGTCCATTCCCAGTTAACTGTCTTTCCGGCAAAAACATCATCATTTTTGCAGAAAGAGCATGGTTCATCCAAATTATGGAAATACCTGTAACATTTCTTTCCTTCTACTGCCCCGAAATCCTTCACTAACGCTTGATTAAGAAACTCGATGTCATAATCCTTGCTAATAATATATATTCCGTCTGGCATTGAATTAAGGATTTTTTTTAGTTTGTCTCTTTCAATACGCAGTGTGCGTTCTACCAGCTTGCGGTAAGTGATGTCTTCAATGATTGAAATAAAATAGTCAGGATCGTTATTTGTGTCTCGCATCAAACTAACAGTGATATTTACCCAAATCAGATCACCATTCTTTTTCAAAAAACGTTGTTCCATTGAATAGGTTTGAATCTCATTGGCAAGAAGTTTTTGAAAATATGCCAATTCCGCCTCTAAATCATCGGGATGAGTGATATCTTGAAATGTTTTTGACAAAAGTTCCTCTTGGGAATATCCAACAATATCACAAAGCTTTTTATTGACGCTAAGCCAGACGCCATCGGGAGATAAACGAGCCCAACCCACCGCCGACTGATGAAAAACACTGCGAAACCTCTTTTCACTGTCTCGTAGATTATCTTCAGCGCTATCAATTCTTCTACCTATCACTCCAGCAATCCAATACACAACCATGGTTGTGATTCCAATAAATACTAATAAGGTTAGTGTAATTAGATCTGCTGCATTTGCTTTAATAATAGAGTCTATGGTTTCCGTGACTAAAATGAAAAAAATAGTTAGTGGAAGAAAAACGCGAAGAAGTCGGGCTTTATTAGAATTCCCAACGAAAGAACGGATAAAGGGCTGCTCTAGACCGTTTGCCGTGATTATTCCAAGGCCTAAAAACAAAAATGCAACCGCTCTCGTTAATGTCATTGGCACAGTCGAGCCTTCTCCATAAAGGAAAAGTTGCTTGTAGACATACCCAAAAAGCATCAGGACACTATACAATGCCACAAAACTACCGGATGCCCCTACAGAAAAGCCTACCCAGCTAGGCACTTTTTTTAATCTGTATTTAAGCGTATAGCTCAAAACACCAATTCCAGCGATAAAGAATCCAAACCCAGTGGTATAAGACATGATGCCAACAGGGATGTCTAAAGAAGGTACAAATAAGCTTTCAAAGCAAAAATCGGAACTCGTGAAATACTCACAGAATTTTAGAAGCCCAAACAGGGAAACAAGACCAGCGATTAAGGCGCAACCTACATGTAAAATACCAGTGATTGGTCGATACCTATAAAGAGTCAGAATGATAGCAAGAGAAATAAATGAAAGTGCTGTGCTAGGAGCCATATGTATATAATCAGCAAACACACTTCCAAGTAAGCTCATTCCCGGCAAATAACTCAGTAAGGATAAGATGGCAATAAGAAATGGAACCAGACAACAAACAAGCGCAACTAAACTGAGTCGTTTAAAAAGATAACTTTCCGCTGCGTCATCAAAGTTCACAATATAGCCTTTCTTGAAGTAGGATCTTTATGCTACTTGGTTTATGTATTTTATCTCATCTGCTAAACAACACCAACTTTGCTCAGCGTACATAAGGGTTATTTCAGATCCTTTTTCATTATAACTTGTTTAGCCATAAATCCAAGTTTCTTATTGTATTCTATCATCTTCTTGTTATCGAAGAAAACCTCTGTAAGTAGGTATTCCGCATGATTCCGTTTCGCCCAGACTTCAGCATTTGCTTTCAACATTCTGGCAATACCTAACTTCCTGTACTCTTTTGATACCCACAAGGAACCAATATGGCCAAATCTTGCTTTATTCTTCGCTTCAATCTCAATCCAATGAAAGCCAATCAACTCTTCGGAATCAGTTTCAGCAATGCCAAGATAGAAATCAGCAGACTGTATCTTGTTTTTTAAAAACTCAATTCTGTGTCTGATTTCTGCTTCGGATACCCTGTGCCGGTCACCCCATTCAGAAGGTACATTTTCATGAACCGTAGCGATATGCCTTATCTTGTTGTTTTTGCTAAAATCAAGTCTTGAATACTTGATACTCATGTAGCTCCAATCAATTCAACTGATTTATCAAGTAATATTTGTTGTTTACTGGTATCAATAATATTACTCGTTTTCAAAAATAACAAGAGCTTTTTCACCAGTATTCCACATAGCTCTTCCGCAAATCCCATTTCTTGAAATACGCAAAGAAGGTTGTGAAAGGTTGTTCATTGCAGATAGATCAAATTAGTCACCACGGAGTTCAATAACCATTCCAGACTCATCAATGGTAGCATTATACACTAAAAGCATATATTCACCGCTTGTGTTCATGCATGCAATGGTATAACTCATGCCAGCTCTAACTCTGAATGAGAATTCACTGTTTGGTTGTACAAACTCATTGTGCAGATACTCAACCTCAACAGGTACATCTTCCCAATCTAGGCGTTGTGTTGTTGTAAGGCTCGATATTACTCCCCACCCGAAATTGTTTTGCAGAGTAACAATACCAACTTGCTTGGTCCAATCAGAAAGGTGAGAATAATACCTGAAGTTATTATCAGGATCTCGGTCGGTAACTTCCCATACATAACCTTGCTCACCAATAAGCACATTCCATTTGTAGAAAACCCGCTGTTGACTATCACAACATCTAAAATCATAGTACTCACCCGGTGTGGCCTGGAAAGAAATTGTATCACCAAGAGCCACAGGCTGATACTGATCCCCCCAATCATCATTTGAAGAAAGACTGCAGTTCACCCAACGAATGTCACTATATATATCCCAGCCGGGATAAACAGTTACCATAGGTACAGCTTCACTAGCTCCACTATCGTTAATTTCAGTGCTCGTATCGACTTCGGGCACCTCTTGCCCTCCGCATCCTGAAAACACCGTGAATAATACCAGACAAGAGATAATTAGAAATCGCATATTCCCCCCTTTATTGTTATTTACATTCTATTACTAAAGTAAAATACAAAGTTTGTCTATGTTAGAACAGTAGACAAATTCGGAATCAGAATGCTCGCGACAAAGAGCGAGAGAGTCCATCCAGGAAGGAATGCACACCCTACTTAAAGAGTATGCTGGATGATGACTCCACTTGTGATTTGGTGCTTGGTCTACACTAAACAAGCCAGGAAAGACGCAAAAAAGATTGTAATTTCAGGATTAAAGGAACAGACTCAAAAGCTCCTGAATACTATTTCGCTGATCCTTACCAAACTCCCCCATCATTCGAGAAGCTTGTTAGAGATTTATCCGGGGCAATATCCAGCAGAATCAATATTCAGCACAGGCTTGTATACCAATGAATTCGTTGGATTCTTGAGTATAGTTTTCCACCTCTAGGCAAAGTTCAATAACTTCTTTTGTACGAATTAAAAGCTCATCCAAAGATTTTGCTTGACTATGGCATCCATGTAACGCTGGGACTGTGGATACATAAAAACCATCACTGTCTTTTTCTATAATAACATTGAATGTTCGAATCATTCCTTACCTCCGGTGAATTTACAATTAGTATACTATAAATTTATTAGATGGCAAGTGATATTTCCATGCCAAACGATCTGAATCAGTAACATGAAGTTATTCTATGGTAAAAGAGATCGCTATTCTATTATATTTTCCGGGGAATTAGCATTGTTCCTGAAGTTTATAGATGCAATTACATTTTTTTAGAATCATCCTAGCAATTTGCAAGTGAACGTTTAAAATAAGTAGATAGCGGTAGGTTGTTTAATGGCGATATAGCTCGCTATGCTACTTTATTTGCTTGTTAGCTCTTAGTTTTTAATTTTTCGCTAAAACCAGAATTGTTTTCTGCGTCAGCAACTATTTTAACCTTTTCTTTGCTTCTGGCTCATCGAGGTAATTTTTATCTGTACTTACCTTTTTTCCGGTCTTTTTTTCCAATGCTTTTTTGGCATCACCTGCAATCTTGCCACCATCTTTTGCATCCTTTTTTAGCTTACTAAAACCCTGAGAATTGTCGGTTTGAGTTATTTCTGTCGTGGCTCTTTCACCAAGCATAGAAAAGATGAGTTCAAGATCTGTCATATGGTCTCGAAGATTTTCTCTTTTTAATTGTTTTAATTCCTTGTATTCACTCGGAGTCATTCCAAAGGTTGCCTTGCTTATTTCTGCAGTTAAAATTGCATACTCAATTTGCTTTTTAGCACCTCTTTGCTTCCATTCGTTTGTGAGTTGATCGCGAATTGCAATACCACGTATTCGTTTTTCAATCCAATCTGTGCTATAACCTTTTGCCTGATATAAAGTTCTTGTTCGTTTTGTTGCAAGTTCAGGATCTTCTATTTCTTGAATTCTTTCATATCCTATTTTTGCAAGCCATCGTTTAAAAGGTTCTGCTTTAGGTGACGGAATAGACTGGATAATGCGAAATATGCCCTCTGTATTGGCACAATTTATCTTTTGCATACCTCCTGTAGTCTCTATCAAAAGGGGGGTGGCAATTTGCCCCCATCCTTTAGCGAGTTCTGCATCTCGTCTTCTCATATCTTTGATATAACCCTTTGGGTTCTTTGAATCGGTTAATGCTAAAACCACATCTTCAATTACAAACCACCATTCGGAATTATGTATAGTTTTCCGTATTTCTTTTCTTTGAAAAATTGCTATTTTATTATAATTCATTTACAGTTTCCAAAGTCGGCTTTAAGATGTTAAGATATTTTTCGATAATGCCCAAATCAGATGCCATTTTGATTTCCTTTTCTTGCACATAACAATTACTTGAGTTACAATAGTACTATTTTTTGCTTATCACAAGAGCAAGCTCTTGTTTATGAATCTACAAAGCTATCGGTATCCATATTTTCTTGCGTGATTATTTTGAATCAACAGGGCTACAGGATTCTATTTATTGATTATTTTTTCAGATGACTAACATCATTTTCAAAGTTTAAGTTGCAATATTTTTTCTTTGTGAATCATCTGGGCAAATTTCAAGCATCGAGGTAGAACTGCCAGTTACCTGACAGTCCCCTCAGAGATCCCTGCGTGCGA
>JAOZUR010000022.1 GCA_029938555.1 Candidatus Sabulitectum sp.
ATTCCATGAATATAAAACACTGAGCCAACAGCGAAAGGGCATGAAAAACTCTAACAAAAAAAGTAGCTTAAATCACCCCATCCAGTTATCAACATATTTCTCCTGACGCTGGTTACTGCAACACATAAAAGTGCTCTTTCCGCTTTAAGCTATTCCTTCGGATCAACTCAATCACTTTGAGGATTTTTCAATTCTTTTAACCACCTCAAACATATCAACGGTGGGAAGTACATAAGGACCTGACGGGAAAGCTCCAGTTACAGATGAAAGATGACCTCTGAGTAAGCCGTAAAGAATTGTACAACCATTAACTCTGATAATACCTTCCATTGCATTAGAATCGGTTCTAGAAGGAAATGTAAAAATGCCCACAATTTCCATATCAATACTCCAGCCAAATACATCGGGAATAGCTTTAACTTCGAGAGTTAACTTGTAGTTATACTCATTTTCTTGATTTTTACCGACTGAATAAGAAATTGAAGAATTGTGTTTTAACAGAACTTTATTATCAACAGCAGATTTAAGTGTTTCATCATCTGGAGAAAACATCTCAATGTTGGATCGAATCATAACAAAACTATCAAGATTTACTACAGGTTCCATCAGGCACCTTCTCTAGTAAAATATGTAATCGAGCCCTCCGCCAAATGAAAAGTATCAGATGAAGCTGATTCGTTGTAACAAATATCTTTGATAACATCTAGTTCCTTGCTTTTATCTGAAACAGAAAACTCCTGAGTTGAATGAAACCAGAACTCCTCTTTCTTAGTAAAAGGTCTGATGACTACTTCATCTTCATAATTCATTAGTCTGAGAACAACGTCTTTTCCTAAAGCGGCGGCTATTCTTGCAACAGAATCAAGTGTAAAGTTTGCAGTTTCGTTAAGAATTCGACTTACATATTGCCGAGATTTTCCAAGTCTGTTTGCAAGTTCTGTTTTTGAGATTGATTCCTCTTCTAAGATGGTGAAAATATCACTAGTAATAGTAGCTTTCATATACTCAACCAGGAACAAAGGATCTGCTTCAAGTCTGGTTTCATTTTTTTCTTTCATTACTAACCTCTTTATCTGATTCAAGAAAAATGTTTCTCAATCTATATGCTTCTTTCATTGCCGCATCCTGCTTACTTATGGAATTCTTTTTATCATTGGTTTTCCAGAATCCTCCAGTACATATCACTAATTCCTCATTGTCAGAACCTTGATTATGAATAAAACAAAAAAGTCTTGCATTTTTTCTTGGAGCCTTAATTTCTATAAGATCGGGATATCCTTTACATTTTACTAATCTAGGAGATAATGGAACTACTCTATTAGAGCACAAAAGTTTGACTCCTCCCATAATTCCAATGTAGTCTGCAAGTGAATCCTTCTTCCATTTCCTCAAGCAAACCAATGATGGCGCTTTTCCGTCAATAGAGAGAGCTTTCAAAGTTCGAAATCTAAAAATTCCTCCTGGATGACTCTTAATATCTAATAGCTTAATTTTCATTTGTCAACTTGTAGGTTGCGGAAAAGTATGTAAATCTAACCACTGACTCATCTCACCATACCCTGTAATAAAAACATTCTTACGGGCTCTGGTAACAGCAACATACAGAAGGGCTTTTTCAGCTATAATGCCTTCATTCGCGGTGACTGAGTCGCTTCCTGTAATGGCTTTGCTGTGCGGTATTATCCCTTTGTCGGCTGAAGCAACAATCATTGTATTAAACTCAAGCCCTTCACCCGGTGCATAGTTGCAATATGTTCCTCCGGTTTCACTGTAAATGTTCACCGGCGTGAGCACATTTACGACCTGCCGGCTATAACAGGGTTAAAAAGAAAGCATAATTTAGTGTTAACTTGCATCAGTTTTTTCGTCCCTATTAACAACAGCAAATCCTCAACGGTGAACGAAAATTTAGAATTTTAATCAAGCTACTGTTCCGATGCAGTAGCAACTTTCGTGTGCAAATTAAAATCAAAAGTAGAACGTGATAGTGGTGTATGACGGTATACGGAGAAGACAGAACAGTTAAACGAGATTGAAAAAAATGTGCCTAAATGTCTTGGTGTTCATACACCACATTGACGGACGGAGCCCTACCAAAGAAAACAATCAGTTCTACTGATTGAAAAAATTGGCCCAAAGTAAAACTACAGATTAACAACTTACCAGCTATTTCAAAAGTGAAGTTACTATAGAAACAACCAGACAAATTATTAGAAATGCCAGTTAGTGTTTCAGAATAGTCTTGATCTTGCTGTGAAGTTCTTCTGCAGTATATGGTTTTTGCAGAAAACCCTCGGGGTATTCGTTTGGAAATTTTCCTAAAATTTCATGTTCACTGTAACCGCTAGAAATAATTACAGGAATATCTATGTCATATTTTTTCATTTCAGCGAATGCCTCATCACCATCCATGCCTGGCATGGTAATATCCAGCAGAATTAAATCAATGTCTGTGATATTCTCTTTGAATTTTTCTAAACAATCATTCCCATCAACAGCTATAATTACACTAAAGCCAAATTGCTCTAGCATGGTTTCAACAACAGCTCTTACAAGTGGCTCATCGTCAACAAACATAACTGTCCCTTGGGACTTGGAAGAATCAACCTTGATTGTAAAAAGCTCTGGAACAGCAGATGATTCACCCTCTACCACAGGAAATAATGCCCTGAATGTGGATCCTTTACCTAACTCTGTTTGTATTTCCAATGCCCCCTTATGATCTCTCATTATTCCCAGCACTGCTGACAAGCCAAGCCCTCTGCCGGTAAACTTAGTTGTGAAAAATGGGTTAAATATATTTTTTCTAACTTCGTCTGACATGCCCGAACCACTGTCCTTTACTTCCATGAAAACATAAGATCCTTCTTCTAATTTACTCATACGGTCTAATGAGTTAACATATTCATTATCACAATAAACAACTCCTGTAGAAACATCAATTGTACCGGAAGAGTCATCAAGCGCCTCTGATGCATTCGTGATGAGGTTCATGAAAACCTGTCCAGCTTGAGTAGAGTCTGCAAGAATCATTGGGATATCCGTCTGAAGGTTGATGTTCATAATTGCTTTTTTTGATACAGTTACCCGAAGCATATCTGAAATCTCATCTACTACAGAATTAAGATCAAGAGGAACAATAGTAAACTCTCCTCGTCCTGAATACGCAAGCATCTGCCCTGCCAGGTCGGCAGCCCTTGATGTTGCAACTTCTATTGCTTCCAAGTATTGCGAGACATCACCATGCACCTGGTTTTCATAAATTGCCAGTTGAGCATTCCCCGAAATAGCCATTAAAATATTGTTAAAATCATGGGCTATGCCACCTGCAAGAACCCCAAGACTTTCAAGTTTTTGCACATGTTGTACCTGAGCTTGAAGTTTTATCTGCTCAGCTTCTGCTTTTTTTCTGAGGGAAACATCACGGCATAATACTAAAACAGTGTCATTTTCAAAAGGAGACATACCAGCTTCATAATTATGTTCACCGTCAGGTAAATTAAGAGAATATTCTACATTATGAACCATGCCTGTTTCAAGAGTTGCATGAATTTGTTTAAGCAAAAAATCTACGGTTGTACCTGGCAGACCAATATCAAAAATCCCTTTATCTTTCATCTCATCCGGTGAGAAGAAAAGCTGATTAGTATTCCCGGAATGAAAATCAATATATTTACCGTCTCGTGATAATACGAACATAAGGTCGGGAATGGCTTCAAGAATAGCCTGTGTTTTACTAAGGGAATTATTAAGTTGTTTTTGATAATCAATAAGACTTGTAATATCTGAAAGAGATATCACTCCCATTCCCTCACTGTCGGGTATTGTGCCGGTACGCATTCTTATATTTCGTATTGACCCATCTTTTCTAATCAATCTGAACTCATATTCCTGATGCCTAGATGAATCCACAGTTAATCTTTTCTTACGCTGTTCTGCCACCGATTGCAAATCTTCAGGATAAACAAAATTAACCCAGCTCATTTTTCCTATAATTTCATTAAGACTATAACCGGTGAGTTCAACAACATTAGAATTAGCAGAAACAACAATACCATCAGGGCCAAGAAGAGCCATTGCAGTAACAGTGCTTTCATAAATGGTTCTATACCGTTCTTCACTTTCAGATAAAGCTTTTTCAGCTTGTATTTTATCGGTAATTTCAAGACCAATTCCCCCGATAAAAGGTTCATCATCATCAATCTGAATTTTAAAATAATGGCCATCAAAAAAATGCTTGTTACCAAAATTATCTGGGAAATCTCGTGTTCGTCTTACATAACCTTCTTCTAAAATAGTTTGATCTCTTTGAATAAGCTCTTCCATTTGATGAGTCACATAAATATCCTTGGGGTATTTACGAAACCAGTCAGCACTGCCATAAGAATCAATGAAAAATTTATTCATTTTGATATATCTTGATTTTGAATCTCGAATAAAAGCGATTCCTGGAATATTTTCCAGGAAAGCATCAAGCATCTTATTAGTTTTTTCCGCAATACTGGCCTGTAAAATTTGATGTATTGCATAACCAGTATCTTTTGACATTTCTGAAACTATCCCATCCAGTTCTTGAATATTTTCCTCTGTCAAGGATTTCAAAGGAGTAACAAACACAGAACCGTAAGAATAACTTTTGTACTCTAATGGATGAAAAATTACACAGTCCTCGGTAAAACAATTTGAATTAGAAACATAGGTTTTCTTTGTGCCGTCTATTTCGATTTCCATCGCCACACAATGAATAAATTCTGTTCCAGCAAGAATTGATACTAAGTCTTCAGACAATGTATTTACATCACTGGCTTCCAGAATTTTTCTGCTAATGGATCGTAACAAATCTACAGTTGCCGTTAGTCTACTAATCTTCATGGCATAATCAGTTAGATTCTGAATCAAAATACACTTATTAGAATCCTCAGTGGTGATAACAGTACATTGAAGATATAATTTCTTTTCTTGTGCTTTGAAAGGAAAAGACTGTGCTGTCTTTTTTTCAAGAGATAAACACGGGAAAATATTAGAAATAGGCTGACCCTTAAGATTCTCAGACAAAGTAAATAGTAGATCAGATAATTGAAAATCTGTTATACATGAATTGGTGTCAAGAATCATGTAACTGATACTGTTATTACTAAGAATTATGTTAAGAAGTTCATTCCTATCAGACAATTTGCCCCCCTATGAGTATGGCTGCATTATGGCAAATAATTCCGTATAACGCAAGACGGGCATTCTAAAAAAGAATGCCCGCTTATATATCATAAAAACTACTGCTGAGGCTGCATCTGGGAAACCATTCCCTGCAATAACATGGCAACTGGCATTGTCTGATCAGGAGCCTGTGTCATCAAGTTCTCTGCACCATCAAAACCAAAACCACTCATGTATACACTTCCGCCTTCTTCAGCAGGATCGGTAGGATTTACAGAAGCAGATACCAAAGGAAGAATAGGAAGTTCTGTTGAAATAACAGCAACCATGCTTCCTCTTTCCGTATGAGACATTGTGTATTCAACACAGTCTAACCCTTCAACTTCAATATTTTCCATAGAGAATTCAGCATTTTCAAGCTCAGTCATGAACTCTTCCATTTCGGAATCTTCAGTATCAATCTGCATATTTTCTTCAAGCATTGCAGGGTTTTCTGCAATCATCTGTTCTACAAGCTCTGGTACTCCTGCCATATCAAGAAGCATAAGTTCAGTACCCTGCATGATTTTAACCTGCTTAATAGCAGTAAGTGAAAGCATCATGTTTTCCATAGCATCTTCGTTGCTCATGATACTTCCGTCTTCAGGCATGTTTGCTTCAATGTATGCTACAGGATCAGTTATGAATTCACTCATATAGTTACCACTAACAGCAACAAGCTCTGCAAGTACTGCAGGGTCAACAAGAACCTGAGCAACAGCTTCACCGCTCATTTCAATCTGGAACCAAAGGCAATTTGTACCCTGGTAATCTTCTTCAGCAACAACGGCAAGTTTAAATTCGCCCTCTTCGCCTTCAACACTATATGCAATCCACTGTCCAACCTCTGGAAGTTCGAAATCAAAATCAGCAACTGCGTTACTTGTAGATTCTTCAGCGTTTCCAGCTTCAACTGCTTCACCATTCTCACTTGTTTCCACATCTCCGTCAACCGGAGCAGGATTTCCCTGCTCGGAACAACCAAAAGCGAAAAAAGCAAGAATAACAGCAAACATCATGGCGATTTTTGTCATTCTTTCTCCTTTGTTTGGTCAGTTTTTATTAACTGACCCTGTTTAATCAATTTTTATCAACGAAAAGACAGGAACCCCTGCTTCTTCTATTTTTTTTGCTCCACCAAGGAATCTTAAATCCATAAGAAAAGCAGCAGCAACAGGGTAGCAACCATCTCGTCTAATTAATTCTGCTGTGGCAAGAGCGGTTCCTCCAGTTGCGACAAGGTCATCAATTATAAGTACACGAGACCCTGCTTCAAGAGAATTACGATGCATTTCAATTGTATTTGTACCATACTCTAAGGTGTAATCTTCACTGATAACATCCGCAGGAAGTTTACCGGGTTTGCGAATTAGAACCAATGGAATGTGAAGTCTGTCGGCAATAATACCACCGAACATGAAACCCCTGGATTCAACAGCAGCAACTGCATTAAAATCAACGCCTTCAAGAAGATTGAGAATATGAGTTACAGAATCACCAATTGCTCCTGGTTTTGTTAAAACAGTGGTAACATCCTTAAAAATGATGCCTTCTTTAGGGAAATCAGGTACATTTCTAAAAAGATCTGCCAACTCATTAATACTAAACATTATTATCCCCAATCAAAAGTCTAAAGGTTTGATGGGGGTAAAATAGTAAAAAACGCAAAAATTTCAAAATATGAAGTGTCGGGGCGTAAGAATTCGAACCTCCTAGCCCCGAACCAGGCGCGCTACCACCGATTTGACAAACAATCTAACTAATCAAAATTATAAAATCGACTACAAAAGGAAACTCAAACCTGAAAGAGCACCCTTCATGATCAATGTAATTATTGCTCCTGCAGTCAACACTCCTAAAAAAATGGAAAAAATTGCTTTTTTTCTTGGGATATCAAAAACAAAAGCAGCTGCACTACCGGTCCAGGCTCCTGTTACAGGCAGGGGAATTGCCACAAAAACAGCCAACCCGAAAGCTTCATACTTTTTTATATGTGGCCCTACTCGTTTGCGCGTTCTCTCAAATAACCATGAGAAAAATCTGTCAAAAATTTTCCATTTCGAAAGCCACTTGCTTACAGGACCAAGAAGCATAAGAATAAAAGGCACAGGTAACATGTTGCCTGCAACAGCAAGCAAATAGACTTTCCACCATGGCCAGTTCCAACTTTCAGCCATTACTGTAAAGGCAACAGGTATAGAAGCTCTTAGTTCTGTTACAGGCAAAGCAGAAAGAAGCATCAAAACAAATTCACCAGGAAGATTTTTAAGACTGTTTATTATGGCAAGAGCAATATGTTCACCCATTCCATCCCTCTTTTCCTATAAGTGGTACGAAAGAACAGACAAAAGAAGAAACTTTCACAAGCTTTCCATCTTCTTTTTTCCAAACTACAAATTCTTGTGATGATTTAGAACCAACTGGAACCCCTGCAAGCCCGCCTTCGCGCAGCTGACCTGCCAGAGAGGCAGGAAGTTCAGGCGCCCCTGCACTGAATAGTATACCATCAAACGGGGCATTATCCACCCAACCGGTACTTCCGTCACCAAATCTTACAACAACATTGCCTGAATCTGTTTTTCTAAGCTTAGACCTTGATGAGTTTACAAGCCCTAGAACTCTTTCAACACAGTAGACTCTATTAAAAAGTCTGGAAGCCACAGAAGCCAAGTAACCGCTTCCACTTCCAATTTCTAGTAATTTCCCTCCGAAAACAGGCTCAAGACATGAGAGCATGCGAAAAACAGTTGCAGGTTTGCTTATGGTCTGGCCGTGACCTATTGGCAGACTACGATCTTCATAAGCCATCCTTTTCCAGCCTGGATCAACAAACACATCTCTCTGAACTTCTGACATTGCTTTAAGAACTCTGTGACTGTGATCTGGAAACAACTTGTTCAGCAGCACTGTCATCTCAATGGCTTTTGAAATCAAAAAAACTCCTTGGATATAAAGAAAGGAACCCTAGGGTTCCTTTCTTGTTATTCCTGGTCGGGGTGACTGGATTCGAACCAGCGACCACTTGAACCCCATTCAAGTGCGCTACCGGACTGCGCCACACCCCGCTTGGAAACACAATTCTATTCAACGAAATATCAGCCGTCAAGCTCAGTTCGAGGTTGCCTAGAAAGATCTCTTATGATAATCTCAAGATCGTTGCATATCTCATCAAGCAATAAACCAGACTCTGATTCATTCTTAAGATTAAGAGACAACTGACCATCCTTGTCTTTAAGAAGCTCTATTTTTTTCCTTGCTCCCTCGATAGAATAACCTTCTCCGTTCAAAAGTTGGTCTATCAATTTCAGCGTGTCCAGGTCGTGGGGTCTGTAACATCTGTTCCCAGCCTGATTTTTGTGAGGTTTAAGAGAAGGAAATGCACTTTCCCAATAATGCAGTGTATGTGACTTTATGCTAAGCATTTCACTGACTTCTCCGATTGAATAATAAAGTCTTCCAGTTGCTTCTTTCATTTTCCCATCCTGAACAGTTTTTTCCATTTTGGAAGATTTTGCCTGCGCAACTCTCGTATTTTTTCGAGCCCTTTCGACGCAGGTTTATAGTCTTCCTGCCATGAAAGCGCATCGTTATAAGATTTTTCAGCTCTTTCAATTTGCTTAGCCTGCAAGTACATATCTCCGATCAAACAATGAATCTCGGGGTTAAAGTACTCTACTTCGCTGGCTTTTTTTAACTCATCAACTGCCTCGCGCAAGCGACCTCTTCCTTGGGCTGCTTTCGCCAAAAGTTTTCTCAATTGAATATCCCTTGGGAAATCAGCTACGGCTTTTCTCATTAAAGCATTTGCACGCCAGAAATCACCTTTTGTTATAAGTTTTTTTGCTTCCTGCTTTATCCGTTCAAGTTTCTTCTGGGACATGATACCGGATTTAGCCTGTTGCTTATGGTCTGGTTTGTTTTCCGGCTTGTGCTCTGCCTTTTTAACTACTTCTTCCGCCTGTTCAGATGCCGAGCCTGATACATTTGGCCCGACATCTGTAACAATCTCAGGTGTAGCGACCTCTGGAGTAACCACCTCTGGCGTATACACCGGCTCCTGGTATTCCACCACAGGAAGCCCCAAGTTTTTATCATATTCAGCTCTATCTAGTGGTTTGCTCAGTACAATATATGCTTTATTAATGTTCGCAAATCGTTCCTGAACTTTAGGAGAATCTCCTGCAACATCAGGATGGTGCTTGAGAGCCATCTTTGCGTAAGCAATCTCAATGGTTTCCTGATTAGCACTTCTTCTTACATTCAATAGCTTATAGAAGTTGTCTTCAGAGTTTCCGCTAACCCAACTCATATTTTACCTGAGCACTGTGAATCTTTGAGAAACAGTCTGATTACCACCCTGTGCGCGAAGGAAGTAAATACCGTTCTGCAGTGCCTCTGGAATAACCCAGTTTCCAACTGAAGGTGATGCTACTACCCTACCGGAAACATCAAGAACAGACATGGAAACAGGAACAGCACATGTTACCGTGTAAGAAAGAACGGAACTAACAGGATTAGATCCAAGAGTAAGCTCCATAACTGTATCTACAAACTCTGCACTGCTTCCTTCTTCGATTCCTACCATGCTAAGCAAATTCATGCAGAGCAACTTGTTCATAAATCTACACTCTAAGTTATTGGTAACTATCAAAGTAGTATCATTCTGACTGCCCCAGAAACCGTTATCATCAACCTCTGGAGTGTAAAAAAGCATTGGTTCGTGAGTATCTGCTCCGTAAGACCAATCAACAGCATCACCATTTACATCGTAAAGAATCTGTCCGCATCTTCCAACGGCATAGTTGTTCTGGGCTGCCATCTGGTTACCCCAGCTCTCGAATGTGCTCTGGTGTGGTGTGGCTGAATTATTGTAACCGTACGGGAAAAGAAGATATCCGCCGTAAGTATGATAGTGAAACCCACCAAGTGGCTGAATGGAATCTATCCACTGGGTCTCTGCAAGTGTTTCAGGCTCACTGAGAGCTGCGGTTCCCCTGTAAGTTTGAGCTGTAGGACTTGGGCTTGAGCCACTGTCATCATATCCCCACATAAAACTGTAGTTACGGTTAAGATCTACCCCGTCACCAAGGGTCCAGTTCATATTCTTTCTCTGATCAGTGCTAGACGGGTTAGGTACATTGTACGCATAACCATCTGGATTAACTATTGGAATAATATAAATTTGGGCATTATCAAGAATAAAAGTTGCCATTGTGTCACTGCCATATTCAGTGGTAAGCCACTGAGCCCAGTCGATAACAACTGAGTTGCCTCCCGGTTCACGGGCATGTGTAAGTGCTGTAAACAGAATTGCAGGAGCACCGGCTGGCGCATTGGTAATTCTTACAAAGTTAAGATCTCTTCCCTGGTATGATGTGCCATAAGAAGTTGGTGTATCCACCATGTCATTGTTCTCTGCAAGCTCGGACCAAAACACAGCGTTATCGTTGGGTCCATAATAATAACCCATTTCACCATTGTCGCTTGGAATCAATTCTGACCACTCAAGTGGAAGCAATCTTGCCCCTGGGTGCTTCTTCATTGCTTCTTCCACAAATCGTTGATTAACCAAAATATCTACATAACCGTCATGCCTGCTTCCAGCAGCTATTTCGTACCCCATGTCTCTTATAACAGTGAATTCCGAGTCAGTCTGGGCTGGTATTCGAATGAGTCTATCTGCATTCATTACCACAGGAAGCACTAGAAGAAGTGCTAGAACAAGTATCTTTCGCATTACTTAACCTTTCTCTATAGTTGACAATTGCGCGGGAATCCTTTAAATTCGCCCGTCATAAGGTATAAAACTCAGACGAGATGAAAATTCAATTCGTTCGGTCTATTCTGCGAAAGGAGAAAGCTTTTGGCAAGGAGCAAACAATCACTCAAGCGTCTTAGAACAGATGCTGTTAAAAATGAGAGAAACCACAGGAAGCTTAAAACGCTTCGAACAGCTATTAAGAAAGTAAACAATGCGGAGACTCCAGAAGAGAGAAAAGAGGCAGTTAAAATTGCCCAGAGTCTCATTGATGTTGCTGGAAGAACCAGACTTATGCACCCTAATAAGGCAAAACGCCTTAAAAGCAGAGTGCTTTAAGATTTAGTTGTTTTTTAGAAAAACCCTCTTATGCTGAGGGTTTTTCTTTAAGTAAACTCTACTTCTGAAATAAAGGTAATCGTACGGTAAATGTAGAGCCTTGATTTTCTTTACTCTGAAGCTCTACCTCACCGCCAAATCTATTAACAAGTTCCTTCACGCTGACCAGGCCAACTCCAGTACCCTTAACGTCACTGATTTTTGCATTAGAGGCACGGAAAAATTCCTGAAACAGCAAAGAAAGCTCTTCTTCTGGAATACCCATTCCAGTGTCTTCCACAACAATAATAGCCCAGGAATCATCTTGCTGTAAATGAACTCTTACCGATCCTGTGGTAGTGTATTTCACTGCATTGGAAAGCAAATTGGAAAGTACAAGATAGTACCCCCTTTTATCAATTCTAACATTCACAGGGCTCTCTGACAGTTGCAATGTCATTGCAAGTCCTTTTTCTACACCGGTTGCCCTGTATTTCTCAAAAATTGCACCGGTCTCTTTCTTTAAATCACATACGACAATTTCACCGAGGGGCTCACCTTCTTTCACCAATGACAGATGAAGAATGTCTTCTGCAAGATCAAGAAGCTGATCCATTCGGCTCTCCACCTTTGAAAGAACTGCAAGCAGAGCCTGATTTTCAATATTTGTGTACTGTAATTCAGAAATAAGTGACTTCGACGAAGAAGCAGGAAAACGAAGCTCATCCACCATAATTCTTAAAAATTGTGCTTTTTCTTTTTCGATACACTTAAGTGTTGCCAGCTCATCATACAATCTGCTGTGGTGTAAAGAATAAGCAAGAAATCTTGATACGCTTTCCAAAAGGGGAACATCAGTATCGTTGAATGGATCATTCCTGCTGTTGATTACCTGTACAACCCCAAGAAGTTTTCCTTTAAACAAAATAGGTGCGCACATTACATCTCTGGTTTTAAAATTATTCAATTCATCCCATGAACCATCAAATTGTAAATTTTCATGAACAGATGATAAGTCTCCGTATGCATCTGGAAGAACAAATGAATTTTGTTTTAAAGCACAAAAACCAGCTAGCGAATCGGCACTAATAGGAACTCTAATCATTTTAGAAACATTACCCAGATAGGCAATTGACTCTAGCTCCTGTGTTTCTCGAATAACTCTGAAAATCGTAGCTCGCTCTGAGTCAAAAATATGCTTAACAACCGATGCTGTTTTATCAAGAACTTTAATCACATCTACTTCGCCAAGCATCTCATCATAAAGTTTAAACAAAAAATTATGAGCTATCATTTCCTGAAGGCGACCAAGTACCGGTTTCATATCCTTATTGTCTACCATAAGGTATCCCTTCAATTAAATTAGCTGTTGATATCAGGTGGAAAGAACAGGGGAAGTCGTAAAATAAACTGAGTACCTTTATTAAGTATACTCTTTATCTCCATTTCCCCTTTGTACCTTTCCACCAGTTCCTTTACAATAACTAACCCCACTCCAGTGCCTTCAATTCCACTCTGTCTGGCGTTTGAAGCACGGAAAAATTCTTTAAATATTCCTGAAATTTCATCTTCCGGAATACCCATACCTGTATCTTGTAAAGTTATAACCGCCCACGAATCTGATGATTGTAAAATCAATTTCACAACTCCATCTTCTGTGTATTTAACAGAATTAGATAACAGATTTGATAGAATTAAATGAAATGCCTGCCTATCCATTCTGATATTTATAGTGGTGTCCGAAGATTCAAAAACTAATTGCAGATTATTTAAACTAGCTTTGTCCTGGAAATTGTTAAAAACAATACCTGAATCAATCCGAAGGTCGAACACGGAAGTTTCACTGAGCGGACATCCACATTTCACCTGAGATAGGTGATGAATATCATTAACAAGCTGGCTAAGATTATTCGTGTTTTTTTCAAGTTTATCAAGACCGAACAATAGAGCTGTGTTTTTTGTGTTTGCCTGCTGTAATCCAGCAACTATTGACTTGGATGCTGCAAGGGGAAGTTTGAAACCTTCAACAATAATTCGCATAAATTCAGCTTTTTCTCGTTCAAGATATTTCAAAGATGAAAGTTCCTCATACACTTGAGTGTGATGAAGAGCATAGGCAACAAACCTAGACACACTCTCTAAAAGCGAGATATTAGCTTCCTGAAAAATCTCATTCCTACTGTTAATCACCTGTATAACCCCAAGCAATTCACCTTTAAATATTACTGGACTGCACATTACATCTCGAGTTCTAAAGTGATTCAGCTTATCCCATGACCGATCAAATTTCAAAGAACTGTGCAATGAAGTCAGATCACCATAAGCATCTGGTAAAACAAAAGCCTTCTCACTTAGTGCACAAAACCCTGCAAGTGAATCTTCACTGATAGGCACTCTTATTTTTCTAGCAATATTACCTATAATTGCAAATGACTCAAGCTCCATGGTTTCGCTAAAAACCCTAAAAATTGTAGCACGCTCGGAATCAAAAACCTCTTTTACTACAGAAGTTGTTTTCTCCAGTACTTTATGTACATCGAGCTCACCCAACATCTGGTCATACAATTCAAATAATGACCCCTGGGCTGCCATTTCAAAAAAACGATTCGCAAATGGTTTTGCAGTATTACTCACATCCATGACCCCTCCACTGAACTAAAAAGGTAGGGTAAAAAAGCCCACACTACATTATTAATCATGGCCTCTTCCTAACCTTACTATAGCCGGAAAAATCGATACTGACAAGATTTGTAAATTTTCGCCAGACTTCCCCGAGGAAATCTGGCGAATTACTAGACAAAAAATTAATCTAAAAGGGAAAAGTTGTAATTAAGAGTAGTCCACACGGCCACAGGTAAACCATTGTTTCTTGCACTTGTCCACCGGGTATTGACTGCTGCCGAAAGTGCTGCCTGATCCAAAGATGCTATTCCACTGGTATTCATTAACTGTACATCCTGTAAAATACCATTACTATCGATATACACCCAAAGAGTAACAACACCCTCAACTCCGGCTAGCCTGGCTATTTCCGGGTATTCAGGTGGCGGCATATATGTGCAATTAGGCAAAATCTCTGCTGGCATAAATCCTGGAGGACCTATTTCACCGGTTCCAATCTGCCCATGAGATGTATTTTCAAATGTTCCCACAGTATTCAATCCTATTGTATCAGGGCCAAGTGAGATTGTAACATCCAATTTCACCTCATCTATAACCTGTTGCACCTGTTCTTCCACAGCAGTGAGTTCTTCAACAAGATCCTGCTGCTGCTCCTCCACTGAAGAATCATAAGGAAGAAAAGCATCTACAGCTTGCATGCCATTCTCCATAGTTCTTGTGGAAAGTCTGCCAAGCTCGGTACCTGGCAAAAATTGAAATAGTATGTTCACAAACAGGAGACCCACAAGTAAACCGATCTCCATTCCTATTTCCATTTCCATTTGGTTTCTGCGTATCATTTCCAACCTCCTTTCTTTACAGTGATACCGTAAAGAGAAGGAGATTATTCCACTTTATAAATCTGGAGTTACTTCACTTATTCCACCAGGAAGATCCCGAACAGAAAATCCCGCCTCAGCAAGACTGTCTCTTAACTTATCAGCTTCCTGGAATTGTTTGTTTTTTCGTAAATATCCCCGGAGTTCTCCAAGTATTCTGCACAAATCTTCTGTAGAACCACCATTGCTTTCCAGTACTAGTTCTACACCAAGAACTCCTGTAACAAGATTATCTAAAAGAGAAACCATCTGAAATTTATCACCTTCAGAAATATTTCCTTCCAAAAGAATATTGCCAGCTCTAACGAAATCAAAAATCACAGCGAGTGCCCCAGGTGTATTCAAATCATCGTCCATGGCTTTTCTAAAATCAGACTCAGTAGCTGCAACAAGCTCATCCACCACCTGAGTAGAAGTTCCTACTTTTGGATGCCCACACCTAGACCTAAAGGAAAGAAGCCTCTCAAGGCCGCTTTTTGCCCCAGCAAGCCCCTGATCAGAAAAATCCAAGGGACTTCTGTAATGACTTCTTAGAATGTACAATCTTACAACCATGGGATCCCACCTGCTGAACAATTCACTAAGAAGAGTAAAATTGCCCAAACTCTTTCCCATCTTTCTGCCGTCAACTGTTACCATATTGTTATGCATCCAGTACCGTACGAACTCTTTACCGGTGGCAGCTTCAGATTGAGCTATTTCACATTCATGGTGAGGGAATACATTTTCAAGCCCTCCACCATGTATATCAATAGTCTGACCAAGATAGCGCATGGACATGGCAGAACACTCAAGATGCCACCCAGGATAACCCCAACCCCATGGGCTATTCCATTTTAAAATGTGATCCTTTCCTGCTTCCAACCACAAAGCAAAATCTCTTGGATTTCGTTTATCATCTGCAACTGAAATTCGTGTGCCACTTTTTTGCTGATCTCCGATTCTTCCACTAAGTTTTCCATAATCAGCAAAAGAGGAAACATCAAAATAAACATTACCCCCAACTTGATAAGCAAAACCTTTTTCAATAAGTGTTTTTACAAGATCTATTTGCTCAGGAATATGCCCACTTGCCCTAGGAGAAATATCAGGCCTGAGGTTGCCAAGTTCGTCCATATCATGAAAATAGCTTGCTGTATATTTTTCAGCAATTTCCATAGGCTCTAACTTTTCAAGTTCTGCCTGCTTCTGAAGTTTATCTTCACCGGAATCAGCATCATCAGTAAGATGCCCTACATCAGTAATATTCTGAACATATCTTACTTTGTAATCAAGATATCTCAGATACCTTAACAGTACATCAAAACTCACATAACTTTTCCCATGCCCCAAATGACTATGCCCGTATACAGTTGGACCACAGACATATACACTAACGAATGGTGGATTGATAGGAGTAAACTCCTGTTTTTCTCTTATTTTTGTATTGTAAAGGGAAAGCATTTTTGCTATCTCTCTTTCCAGTAATTTGTGTGCATGGCTTCACGAACCAAAGCCATAGTTTCTTTTCCAGCTTCTACTGCCTTGTCTGTACCTGCTATAAGAATATCTTCTATTAAACCTGGTTTATCAAATTCAGCTCTTCTTTCTCTCATGGGAGATAGAATTTCCTCGAGCTTTTTGATCAGGTTCTTTTTGCATGATACACATCCGATAGTTCCTTTTTTACACGAGTCCTCTATCTCGGGAATCTCAACTTTATTAAATGCTTTATGATACGCGAAAATTGTACAGATATCTGGATGCCCTGGATCTGTTTTATGAATCCTTGCAGGATCTGTAACAGCACTCATAACTTTTTTCTTAATCTCTTTGGGATCATCTTTTAGATAAATTGCGTTACCCAATGATTTGCTCATTTTGGCATTTCCGTCCAACCCGATCAACCTGGATATTTCACTAACTAACGCTTTTGGTTCAGGAAAAACATCTCCATAAAGTTCATTGAATCTTCTGGCAACAAAACGAGTGACTTCAACATGAGGAAGTTGATCTTCACCTACAGGAATCAAATTAGCTCTACAAAAAAGAATATCAGCTGCCTGGCTAACTGGGTAGCCAAGAAAACCATAAGTCATATCTGTAAATCCATATAACTTGGCTTCGGTCTTAATGGTAGGATTATGCTTAAGGCGACTTACAGTAGTGTAAAGACCAAATAAAACAGTGAGTTCAGCAATTTGCGGAACCATGCTTTGAACAAAAATACTGGTTTTCTCTGGGTTCAGACCTGCAGCCAGATTATCAAGTGTTACTTCTCGAACGTTATTTCTAATAAGCTCTGGGTTCTCCCAGTGGGTTGTTAGCGCCTGAATATCTGCAACGATGATAAATGTATCGTATTCGTTCTGTAGTTTTACTCTGTTTCTAAGGGAACCAACATAGTGGCCAAGGTGGAGCGGACCGGTTGGTCTGTCACCAGTAAGAATTCTCTCCATTTTCGTCTTCCGATCTTTACAGGTTTATTTTTACCGGAGAGTCAGGATTCCTGAAATCTCTAAGATCTATTTCCCCGGTATGTGTGTCGATAAGATTATAAATAATGTCTACCGTTTCTTTCACGGCAGGGCAAATTTTTGAATAATCTTCCAGATAACGCAATGTCTGCGGAATGTATTGAAGATAGTTGTGTTTTCCAAGCACTCTGTACTGGTATGCAAAAGTGCCTATAGCTTTCATGTTTCTTTGCATAGCACTAAAGACAAATTCAAACATATTGCCCCCCCCCATGCCAATCAAATTAGCTGACGCAAGCCCTTTCCAGCCATGACCAATATCACGATAACTATCTCGCAAAAGACTTGCTATGTCATAACATGGTGGTCCAAATCGTGCATCCTGCCAATCTATAATTACAACTTTTCCTTTATGTACCATTAGGTTTGCAGAATGAAAATCTCGGTGTGTAAAAATCGTTTTCCCAGTACCCATGGCTCTTTCTGATAAATCTCGAAGAGCACTCTGAAGGTCAAGTAGATCTTCCACTGGAACTCGTAGTAATCTAAAAAACAGGTGTTCAAGAGTATGCTCCATCTCGGCCATGAAAAAACTGGGAGTAAAATACCTTCTGCCTGCAATGCTGTTCCGTGCCATTTCAGGGGTTATCTCACGACGAGTACGACGAAGTAAACTTAATGCTTCAGTAAGAAAAGAAGTGAAAAGCTGTGAGTCTTCCACATCACAAAGCCTTGTATTCCCGCAATCCTCCTGAATGACAAATCCTTTAGTGTCGTCACTTACAATAACCTTAGGTACAGGAAAATCCAATGAACTCAGAAGGCTGTGTATATCTAACCATGGCCAGATCGGTGTTCGCGAGCTGTCCATAACTATACATGTTTTTCCTTTGCTTTCGATTCTATAAAAATCTCTTGCAGAGGCATCACCATCTAAAGGAAGAAAACTGCTGGTTTCACCGTATACTTTTGTTACCCAGCGAATTACATCTTCCATCCGTTCATTCAATTTTTAACTCCTTCGGGTGAACCACGGTAATACATTATCATACAAAACAGCCTCTGGCAAAAGAACAGATCCATCAAGCATAACAGAGTTCCTTAAAGAAGCTCTTCTGCC
The DNA here is from genome assembly GCA_029938555.1 of Candidatus Sabulitectum sp. Lineage (GTDB taxonomy): Bacteria > Fermentibacterota > Fermentibacteria > Fermentibacterales > JCC-6 > Sabulitectum. Next base: position 18,346 of record JAOZUR010000022.1, read on the forward strand.
AATTATACATGAACTTCCAATCCAATAAAAGCCCTCTAAAACCGATGATGAATTAACTTCAGCAGAAGGGTGAATATAACGACTCTGGAATAAAAGATGTTTACGAAACAAATCAACCTCTCCCATATCTAGCCATTTTGCATGGGTAAAAAATTCATTAATTTCTATCCCTTCCTGCTTGGCAGCACCTCTGAGCTTAGTGAAAAAACCTGTGCTCAACTGCTCTGCTGCTGCAATAGCCACAACTTCCGGCGAAATTATACTTATTCCAAGATAGTGCCTTGGAATTCCATTTATAAACAGAGATCCATAGTGACCATATTCAGGAAACTTCCCAGTAAGAACGGTCCACTTTGAACCGGTTGTAATATGAAACTCTATCATTTCCTTCAGAGGAATATCAAGCACAATGTCAGTATTCGAAATTATCCAATGACCTTGAAACAATTCCCGGTTAGCAACCAGGGTTCCAGGTAAACCCAAAGGTCGATGTTCAAACAGCATTTTCTTGTGACCAGGCCAGCACAAATCTGCTTCCTGAAGAATAAGCTGCCTGCAACGAGAAGCATTAAAAGCCATGATCTCTAAATCAAGTTTGGCAAATTGTTTTATAAGATTCCCAAGTAGTGTAGTATTTCCCCAAGGTAACAAAGCTTTGGGTCTAGAAAAAGAAAGAGGTTCTGCCCTAGTGCCGTATCCGGCAGTAAGAAACAGAACCCCTTGAATAAAACCAGCTTCTAGACTAACCGTAAATCTCTTTGCTATTGCATTTGCAAACTTTAACTCTTCTACGCTGAGGACGCCAGGTGTCTTTAGACCCTGTGCGAGCAGCGAGGTAAACGATTGGCACTTTTTCCTGACCGCATACCTGACAAATTTCTTTGTGCGATTCACGACTCTCATGCGCAAGTTTTGCTGCAAATACTCTTTCTTTCTTAGCCATTATCTATCCTTTCGCGCCATGGCCGGTATGTCACCAGCCAACTCCATGATTCTATCAAGGAGTGCCCTTTCAGTAAGCCCGTTAAGGGCGGCTTCTAAAATCAATAAAATTCCTCTTCGTACTTGTGAATAAGATTCACGACCCGACGAGGCCCACCACAGAGGGCACGAGTATAACATCTTATCAACTGAATTTGCAACCCCTTCAGGCTTTTTCTTTCTACACTCCTCAAGAACTAAGTTAAGAAGCTTCCAGTAAGCAATATGATCTTTGTTCGTCGAATTCATCCACAAAGGAAATGGCTCGTCTGTTTCCATATCGCCTGTTGTTGTTGACCAGCTACCAGAAGGAACGATACTTTCCCTTAAAGGGAAATTATCTAATATCCTGTCAAGAGAAGAAATTCCGATTCCCTCCGTTGATAATATCTGCTGGAAGAAAGGTTTTAAAAAAGAAACAATTGCACCGTCACGGTGATGACCAAAAGTTTCTCCATCCATTGCTAAAATCACATAAGAATCACCCTGACCAGACCAGGAATGCAAATCTCTGACCATTCTATTCACGAGTTCAGAACCACTACCTCCATGAAATGAAATAAGATTTGACCAGAAATTGCTTCGAAGAAAAACAGCTGTTCCGTCAACCGAAGGAATCCAGTTCGATGGAACATCCTGATTACAGTGGACCCATGGAACATCATCTGTGATGGTCCATTTAAATCCCCTAGACCCGATAAGCCTTACTGTATCCATATCCAGTGCCATTTCTGGAGGAAACACGCCTTTGGGAGAATAAACATTGCCTATAAGATTTTGATTACCAGTATCATTTAACTGTATCTGTCGGATAGTTTCCTTTTCAGGAATAAGTGGAAAAATTGGATGAAATGCACCACTGGAAGTAAATGTGCAGTTTGAAAGTTTTGATACTATCTGAAGAGTTTCAGGAGCGTACTCTGCCAGTTGTTCAGTAAGGGAATAATTCATATTTATTGTTACTTCCACACCTGTTTCAAGAAGTAACTGAAAAAGAGGTCTATAACATTCTTCATCAATTCTTTTCACTATTTCAGGATCCTGAGTAGGAGGCTGATAAAAGTGTAATAAAAGACCCACATGCTTCATAGCTGTTAAATCCTTTTCGCTTTTAGTGTTAATCGATCTCCTGGCGAAACCAGAAGTTTTTCTGCAGCCGATCTGCCATTTAAAGCAAGTTCAGTGAAACCCTGACTACCAGACAAAGATAACATAGAATCCAGTGAAGGCGATTGATAGTATGAATTCACAGGAGTCACGGCAACATCCCCGTTTGATGTAACAAGAGTTACATTAGTATATTGGCAGAATTCCTTAAATGAGATGGCTAAAATACAATTTCCAAAATTATCTATGTGTAAAATAACTGCGGTAAAATAGTCTTCTTTTAGAGCTGGATGAAAACCATTCAGTTTAACCGGTGCCTTTAATTCAGGTAGAAATGAAACCCAGCCTGGATTAACAGCTAACCTGGCTGCACAATTTGCAAAAACATCTCTTCCATGAAATGTTGAAGATGAATTAACTTGTGACTGTGGTAATATCCAAGTTTTCACAGGTTGTGGTAACAAACTTATAAGCCCATTATCAGGTGCTACAATAAACCGGCCTTCCCAAAAAGCAGCAAGCCCCAATCGACTGCTTCCAACTCCAGGGTCAACAACAGCAAGAATTACAGAACCCTCAGGCAGATTTGAAATTGAAGACCTAAGATGATACGCTGCTTGAAGAATGTTACCCGGTTCAACCATATGCGTAAGATCAACAAGAGGTGTATCATACCCAGAGAATGATAATACAACTGCCTTCATTTGAGCAACATAAGTATCTAAATAACCAAAATCTGATAAAAAAAACACTGGTGTTTTCAGAGTCTTTCTCCAATCATCTATGTTTAACCACCACAAGAGTTCTATCGTCAGCCTGCGGTGACCCTTGGCCATGGTTGTTCATGGCTTTTAAAACACGAGCAACTATCTGATCTGCATTAACATCTCGATATTCAACAACTGATTTCACCAACCCAGAAACATCAAACTCCACATCATCGCTATCCATGGTTTCAGTTATTCCATCTGTGAAAAGAACAAGAACATCTCCAGAATGCATTTCCACAATGCCAAATCCATATTTGGCATTCTTAATCACACCCATTAACAGACCTCCTTCTTCAAGGAACCTGACTTCTCCAGTTCTTGATACAAGAAGAGGGGGATTATGACCTGCATTGCAATAGGTGAGAATGCTGCTTTGGGTATTCAGTACGCCGTAAAAAAGCCCCACAAGACCAGTTGTAACCCCTTCAACCGTCAATTCCGAATTAACCCTTTCCATTATCTGACTGATATCAAAAACATTTCTAACACTTGCACCAAGGGTGCCCTTCATTCCAGCCATTGTTAATGCTGCAGGAATACCTTTACCGGCCACATCTGCAACAGCAAGACCAAGATTACCTTTAGGGAGTGTGAAAAAATCATAATAATCACCTCCGACTTCTTGAGCAGGTTTGTAATAAACAGCAATGGAAAAATTCTCGTACTTAGGTGCTTCCGCAGGTAGCAGGCCCATCTGAATTTTTCTAGCTGTACTTAATTCTTCTGCCAGCGAATCACCGCTTGTTAGTCTGCCAAGGTAAAGATCTGGAAGTTTCTCCCGTAGTTCGTGTGAAGTTGTAATGGAAGGATGACTTGTAACAAGCCTGGCAACAGCATTCCGAACCCTCTCTGACCTATCACTTAAGAGGGCAGTTATTTTTTTTACCAGACCGTGGAAACTGCCTAAGTTTGAAAGTTTTTCTATGGCTTCTATTGTTTGAAGCCTAACCGATGACTCAACATCATCAAGAGCTCTTATAAAAAAATCTGACTTATCTTCCGGTTTTAAAAATGGAGAAAAACTAACCCCTGTGAGAATAGCAGTTCTTACGGTTGGAGCAACATCTTCAGCAAGAATATAAATTAACTCGGAAATTTCTCCTGGTTTGGAAAATTCTGCAAGCGCTTGACCTGCAATGGCTCTAACTGCTCTTTCATTATCAATAGCTAAACGATTAAGCAGAGAAATATCAAAATCAGTCATCTTTCCTAAGCGAAGAATACTACCTGCAACGGTTTTTCTCACTGCAGGATCTTTATCATCAGCTAACCGTGAAAGCAATTTGTTTGCATTTTCAAAAAAAGAAGACCTGTTCCAAAGAATAAACCATGCCAATCGTGTTCTTTTCTCTACAGAGCCGTTAACTAAAAAATCCTTAACCACATTAAGAGCGATACAAGCAACATCACTTCTTCCACCTGCTAGAAGCTGTGATAATGCCTCTCTTGCACCATATCGCTCAGACCCTAAAACAATGCGAATCAGATCCATCTGCTCGCTATCTTCTAGTATTCTTATGTATGGAATAACCATTGCAGCCATCTCACTGCTTTGTGGCATATTCTCTCTTAGTAGATTCCAAAGAATAACTTTTTCCTGCTTAGTCAGGTCTTTGTAATTCATAAGCATACACTGAGCAACAGTTCTTGTATCATTCTGTGAGATATTGCTAAAAAGAGTGTCTCTTATTGTTGAGCCAAAAAACCTTATCCGAGCTCCTATATTTGAAGCAACAAGCCCACGGCCACCATCTGGCAGTCGCTGCATCAATAACCAGAGTAAATCACACGATTCTTCTTCAAACTCACCTAGTTGTCTATTCATTAAACCAAAAACCAGTTCCATAAGCCTGGTATCGTTACCTTTATCCAAAGCTGAATTAACAATTTCCATTTCTCTTTTATTCAGATGAGGAAATTTCCGCCCGAGATAAAAAAGAATAACAGAAAAAACTTGCTCTGATGAATCTTCTAAAAGTTTTTTAACTAAATCACCAGGATCTCCGGATACTCCCCACATGTCTATGCTAAGAAGCAATTTTGCTCGAACACCATCATCGGGATCATTGGACGCTATTTCTACTAAATCCCTGAAATAATGATCCTTCCGAAGCCATGGAATGCCCTGTGCCCCAGCCAGTGCTCTTCGTGTTCCCACAGAACCGGAGTCTAAAATATGCCGAAACAAACCCTCAGCTGCCCTATCAAAAGCCTCTTTGTCTGCAAGTAACATTGCGAAAAAATCATTCAAACCTTCTATTTGAGTTTCTCGGGAGGCTGTAAACAAAAGTCTGGATTTTTCTGAAGATGATAAATGCTTGTACATATGAGCAATGTTATAACCGGCTCTTCTCTGTTGTGGATTCTCACCGTTCAGAAGTGTCTCCATTACAACTCTCACAAGTGGGCTACCTGCACCTGACAACTCTGTCATTCCTTCATCTACAGCATCAAGAAGAATTGTATCTCCACTGCACAAGTATATTTCTCCGTTAATTTTGATCCGCCTGAAGGGTGAAATGCCTAAGCAAGCTTTTGTATCACTGTACATTTCATCTAAAGTTTGCGATGAAGGGAAATTTTCACGAAGAAGAAAATGCAATCGGGACCAGATTTCAAATAAAGTAGATTTAAACAGAACCTCAGAGACAATCGGCTCAAACAAAGAAAGAAGAACAAGCTCAGCTTTTGCCAGCAAATCAAGATTTCTAAATACTTCCAGGGATTTTTTCCCCTGAATCACCCGCCAGTGTCTTGCGGTTTCCGGTGAAGGCAATTCCACATGTGCATCACCGAACAAGGAAAAAAGGCCTGCGATCCGTGGATCTGATGATGTAAGAATTACCCTTCTCCGAGAATCAGTAGATTTAAGGATAATTGTAAAAACTGAATGGAACAGATGTAAGGGATGTATAAAAGTCATTCGTCTTATGGAGTCAATATCAAAAAGAAGAGCACAATCTTCAGGGCCACGCAACTTCATTTCAACAAGTCTTGAATTGACATCTGTGTCAATGAGCTCCATGGGTACAAGTCCGTCATCAGCAGCCTGCATAAGAAGAAGGCGAGCAAGAGTGGTCTTACCTGCTCCTGGAGATCCTGAAAGACAGACAAATCCTCTGGTTTTAAGCAATTCGGAAGCTTTAATCAAACTTTCATGATCGATGGATTCCCCGGCAACACCATTCCAAGAGTTAATCAAGTCATCACCATAGGGATAAAGAGTTAAACTTCGGTTTACACTTGAAATCCACCTTTGAACAGAATTATGAATAGTAGAGATAAGATCCCGTTGATGGTTAAAAACCCAGCACCGTTTCCATTCCTCAAGTTTAGAGAAAATAGGATCAGAAAACGATGGAGACCCACTAACCAGAGCCCCCACTGGAATACCGGATCTGAACAGGGAAAAGAACTTGTCCCTGGCAAGAGCAGATAGTTTAGAATCAATTAGCAAAAGAACAGCGTCAGGTTTTGAACCTTCTACTTCACGAACTATCCTGAGGTTGTCGGCCCAATCAGGCACACCGAGTTTACCTGCCTCTGCCATTACCAGAGAGTCTTCGCCTACAGGAAAGACACTTTCATCAGTCCAGATCAACAATTCAAAACTGTAGGGCATCAATACTCCGTCAGCTAAGTGGCCATATCAGTGTTGCTCTCGTATTTCCCTCTGAATTTAATCCGTAATCCAACCAGCGTGCAAGATTTCGTGCAATAAGAACACCTCGTCCACGAGAACTAATAAGCGCTTCTCCTTCACCAGGTTCATGACCCAGATCTGAATCGGGTACCCACTTACCACAATCATCTATTATGAACTGCAAACGACCGGAGAAAACATCAACATAGATAGTAACATGCTTTTTTGGATCTCCCCCATTACCGTGTTCAATTGCATTCTTAACAACTTCCATAACTGCAATAGAAAGACCGGTAACGTCTTCTTCGCTAACACCAGCAACCAGACCTATTTTCTCTACGAAAGTTTGAACAGCCTCTGCAACGGTATCATCGCTGGGGACTTTAAGCACTATTCCCTTAAGCAAAACTATTCCTTAAGACTTGAAAGAGCTTCACCTTCATCAGTGAATGTCTCAAAAATTGTGATTAGTTTTGTTATAATAAAAAGCTCATGTATTTTCTTGGTTGCGTTAAGTATAGCCATACGCCCACCTTCTCTTGCAAGAGAAGTGTGTCCGCTGACAAGAACGCCCAAGCCGGAACTATCCATCCATGCAACATGACCAAGATCGAGAAGAACATTGCCTTCTGCATTGCCTACTGCTGTTTGAAAAACACCCTTAAGATCCATTAGGTCTGGTCCACTAATTACTTTTCCGCTAAGACGAATAACCATAACTCCATCTTTAATTTCTTCTTTAATTTTCACTGTCAGCCTCCTGTTTAAAAAAATCGCAAATCACCTGCATACCTACTAACAATAGATAATTAGCAATGCAATGTCACGAGCATAACACAAAATTAATCCAGTTAACCAGTCCTTGCTCCTCAAGAAACCCTTTTATCTCTTTAGATGCCCCAGGTTTTCTAGAAGCAACAATCAAAGGGAAAGTCCCTTTAACCTGCCATTCAGAAACACTTATCACCGGTCGTCCACGGAGTTCTCTGTGGGCATCTACCAAACCAGGACTCAAAAATGCTTCAATAAAAAAACCATTTTTCTGCATTTCTTTTCCAAGTCTTCGAGCTGCCTGCCCAGTTCCAGCAATTAAAACTCTTTTTTTTGATAGGCAAGGTACATAATGTAGATACATGGCTTTTGTTTTGTAAAAAGATGTTAGCGAGTACATAGAACTGGTGCGACTGAATCTATCAGGTCTTTCCCGCCATGCAAGTAGGGTTTTAGGTACTCTTCTGAATTGAAACCCGAGACTCCACAATCTCAACCACAATTCATAATCCTCTGGTAGACCTACGTCTTTGTAACCACCTGCTTCAATAATCAAGGCCCTACTATAAAATGCTGTTGGATGTGGAATTGGACTTTCTACAAATAAGCTATGCTCAATTTCACTGGATGATTCAAGACTATTTAGCCAAAATTCATACCGTCTATACCCTGTTGAAACATTTGGAAAAGGGAAACTTCTTACCCTGCAGGAAACAACAGTTTTTTCGCCTTGTTCTTCTGCACATTCCAGCTGGAGTTCAAGTCTTCGAGGATGGTTTAAATCATCACTATCAAACCTGGCAATCCATTTTCCCCTAGCAACCGAAAGACCATAATTAAGGGAAGAAACAAGACCTTTGCCACCATCAAAAAGTATAAAACGCGAATCAATATTGCAAAATTCTTCAGCAATAACTCGTGAATTATCTGAAGATCCATCATCCACCAAAATAACTTCGAAATCTGTCATTGTTTGAGAAATCAGAGACTTCAATGCGTCTGAAATAAAATTCTCTGTGTTTTTGAATGGAAGAAGAACAGAAATCAAAGGTGAAGACAATTATCTCATGCTTTCAAAAGCTGAACGAAGTTCTTCAGGAGTACCAACAGGTCGATTACAGGCTCCACCAACACAGAGTTGTGCATAAGGCCATCCAGCACCTGGTAGATAAGCTTCTGCCATGATAACGGAATCCTCAGGTACATAAGGGTCAAGAAGATCATATCCGTGTGATCCGGCAATAGCTATTGACTCAAGAATCAAAGCTTCAACGGCAGGGTCATCAGCAGCCCCCACCACATAGATGTGTACTTCACTTTCCTCTTCTACAATTTCAACAACAGCACCGATGGCTCCTGCCATGGCTGAAGCAAACCATTCATGGCTTCTGGCGCCAACAGCTCTTGCAGTTTCCTCACCAGCTCCGTCTAAAATCATAGTCAAAGGCAGTGCATCTGCAAGCTGATAACGCAAAGAAATTAATTCAGCCTCTTCTTGTGTAAGCCACACCACCGGAATTCCAATTGGATTAGTTTCTCTGAATAGTTCAAGTGTAGATAATTCCGGATCTCCAAGATCGACTGCAACAAACACAGCATTTTCACCAAGCTCAACTGCAAGTTGCTCAAGCAATGGCATTTCTCGTACACAAGGACCACACCATGTTGCCCAGAAATTTATTAAAACCGGCTTTCCCGATGCAGCAATTAGAATGCTGTCGAGAGATTCTATTCCAGTGACCAGAATACCGTTTTCTGTGGCCCCGGCTGGTGCGTCATGAGAAAATGATACAATAAAAACAGGAATTGTCATTATCAAAACAAGAGGTATCCACAGGTATTTCATCTAACTATCCTTTTACAGAATGGGAAATAGCATCAACAGGGCACACTTTTTCACATCTGCCACATCTGATACATTCAGCACTTGAAGGAGATTTGTATATTTCAATACCCATAGGGCACACTGTACCGCATTTCCCGCAACTTACACATGAGTCGGATACAGACATCTTGAAAACAGAAATTTTTCCCAGAAGACCCCAAGCTGCCCCTAAAGGGCAAAGAGTTCTACAGAATGGTCGTTCTACCACCATGGCCCAAAGCAAAACAAGAACAGCAATCGCAGACTTCCACCAGAAAAGAAAACCTATCTGAAAAGATCCGTTTGAAGCAGCCACTAAGGGCCAGCCTGCAAGGGAAGTTCCAGCAGGACAAACAGCCTTGCAGAACCATGGATCTCCGGCTCCGGAACCAGAGCGCAGAAATGCTGGTAAAGCAAAAACCATAAGAAAAAGCATAACATATTTTGCCGGTCTAAGTGATTCCTGAAATGACATTCTGGGCAAAGGTATTTTATTCAAAAGATCCTGCAAAAGTCCGAATGGGCAGAACCAGCCACAGGCGAACCTGCCGGCTAACAAACCAACAAGAGAAATAAATCCGATAACACTAAAAATAATCAAAACATCAGGCCGGCCAGTTGCAAGCATACCCCAGAAATTAGGGGTTGCCAAAATGGCCTGTAAAGATCCAGTAGGACATGCAAGTACACTGGAAGGGCAACTGTAACAGTGAAGCCCAGGTATCATGGCTGCTTTTGAGGTTCCTGTATAGATAGTACCAGTGAGCCACCCTGAAAGATGCAGATTGGTACTGAGCAGTGCTGCAAACTGCACAGTTTTCCTTAAAACGCTATGCTGCGTTAGCCTATTCCGATGCATTCCAGGCATATATTCGTTGCTTTAGAGAGAATTGCAGCAGGGTCGCCAAAAACATAACCAGCGACAACCATAAGGAATGCTACGACAAGAAGAGATATTCTAAGAGATTTGGAGGCGACGACCAGAGTCGAACTGGTGAATGGTGGATTTGCAGTCCACTGCCTTACCACTTGGCCACGTCGCCTTTCTTTATTTTTCATAGGGCGCAATCATACATAATACAAGAAAAGAAATCAAGACCCATCAGCCCAACCCAGACCGACCCAAAAACCCTCTTCCCAAGTCATGTCACCAAGTGGAGTATCAATTGTAGGTACCATAAACATTTGAAGCCGTCCAAGATGATCTTCATCTCTTAAATTACCATCGATACCGCCAACGGCCAACGCAAGATCTATTAGACCATCTACACCTAAGAGGTCAAAAACCTGAAAACCGTCAAAAGCGATACCTAAATCAAGAACTGCTATTTCACCTTGATCACCAATACCAAAATTACCGGAAAACAACCCATCAGCAATTTGAACAGTATCTTCTTGTGTTCCTTCAATGGTGTCCATAAAAACATCATAATCAAGAGATGTAAGAGTTATCTCAATTTTAGGCAAACCAGAGTTGCCGATGTTAGGATTTTTTATGCCCAGACCAAGATTAAAATCCATTGGGCATTCACCCTGAAACCAATACTCACCGATTGTAAATGCTTCGGAAACACTAAGACTTCCAAGTTCTGAAATATCAATGCCACACAAAGCAAATTCAGTTGTATTCTCTACTCTGAAATTTGCATTTGCAAATGACAGAACATCCGTAAGACTGCAACCAGTAAGAAGAAGAAACAAAACAGGCACAACTAATAGTTTAATTCTCATTTATACAAACCCTTCTATTAAAATCATCTGCTAATTGCAATGGTTTAAAAACTATCCATCACTTGACTATAGCCGTTCATTATACCAAACACAACTACCCCGAACCTAAGCAAAATGTTGTATCTCACTAAGGCAGAAAAACACATCTTTGTGTTATGTTGATTTTCCCTGATCTTACCCTAACAGTATAAGTTCCAGCTGGAAGCTCTCCTGGTTCCCAAAGATGAATTCCATTTATTGGAATATCTGAACCCATTGAATCAACTTCTCTTCCGGAAAGATCATAAACAGTTATGGAACCTGAAGCTGTTTCTATGCAGTTAATACTCACAGTGAGTGTACCACTAAAAGGTGAAGGATAAAGATTCACTAATATGGGGTTTTCTACATCGTCTTCCCCATTGATGCCAGAGAAATCTAGAATTTCCATCATAACATCAGACTGGTTATAGTTGTTCCACCAGCTCCCCCAAAAAAGCGCTGTTCTACCGTCTGCAAGCAAAAGAGGTTGTGGTTGTGTGGATTGGTGATCATCCTCATACACAAGTTCTTCCTCACCATAGTCTCCAAAGGAAGGGACTTCGCGGCGATTGATCCTGTAAACCGAACCCTGGTATTTAGCGTAATAGATCCAAGTATTTTCGTTCCCGTCAATAAATGGTTTTGCATCATGTCCATTATCGTTGGTTGTCAGTGATTCGGAAGGTGCCCATGTAACAAGATCTGAACTATATGAAGCAAATATGTTAACCACTGATCCACCACCGGTTTCCTGCCAAGCACATAAATATGTACCGTCAGAATGCCTGATAATCCTGTTAAGCCTGCCAATCATATTGATTCGTCGTTTTTCAGTATCCCAGGTAACTCCTCCATCTGTAGATCTAGCTAAATATCCACCCAAACCGAAGAACTTGTCATAAGACAAAACAAGAGCGGAATCTCCCTCGGCTGCAACAGATGGGTTTCCTATACTTCCAGTAGTCCATCCCAGATCTATCTGCCCTTCTTCAGTCCATGTTATTCCATCAAGAGAAAAAGCGGAAAAGATTCCGTATCCTCCAGCCTGATCAGAAAGGTAAACTATTCTGTAACCACCTGAAGGCACATGCACCAGTGCTGGATGCCGCTGGTTTGCTGAACCTTCAGCCACAATTACAGGCGTGGACCAAGTCAATCCCGTATCAGAACTTAAAGTTACCATGATGTCACCAATGAAACCCTGCCCGGGCGGTGTCATTCTTTCAAAAGCCACCATTATGGAACCATCTGTATTCTGAAGAGGCGAAGGCATATAGTCAATTTGTGGACCACCTGAAACTACTACAGCCATTCCAACAAGCGCCTGAAAAAGAAAGAACAAAATATCCTCCAATTATTTAATTTACCCAATTCTGTTTAAAAGCACTATTACTTTGCTTAAAATGAATTCAGTTTTGAAAAAAATCTAAGCGTCATTACAATTTAATCTGTAAGAACAAACCTGATTGTTTCACTGTGCAACCCAAGGTTTTGCTGTAAAACGGCAGTGTAAATACCGGGTGGTCCTGTGAATGAAAAGATATTAATTCCAGAGGTTAGAGTACCGTTAAAGAGCACCTCTGCCCTCCTACCATAAACATCGTATACAATTACCTTTGCTTGGCCTGATAAAAAACTATTAACTGTTAGGGAAGCTGTGGTTGCTGATGGATTATTAATTATCTGTAAATGAGATGCTGATGAATAACCTGTTTGATTCTCTTCTATTGATCCAAAGATAGGTATCTGTAAAACACTAATGTAGTATTCAAGGTCTGTACCAATGTAACTCCAGTAGATATGGTCGGTGATGGTTTCCCAAGACAAACCCAATGATTCTGAAACAGGTAAAGGGGTGGGTTCCTGGCCATACAGATGGTATTCGTCAGAGTTAAAGTAATGGAAATAGAATTCATGCCCGAATCTAGTTGTGGTAACTAAAGCAAATGGAGGATTAATAGACTGTGTCATCACATCATGTGCCATATAACCACTTATCTCGCCAGTTACTCCTGTGAAAGGATAGGATGTTGAAGTGGAATCACTCAGCTGAAACACATGTAACAAATGAGATGGATTTGCATTTAACTGAGTAACCATGGGTGAACTGCTGGAATAACAATCCATTCCAACACCCTGAGTACCGGCTGGATTTACATATTCATCCCATATTCCGTCTCCATCTGAATACAATATCTGGGGTGATGTATCTGAATTAATGTAAAAGGTTCCGTTCTCGCCAACAGCTAAGCCAAATCCTGAATAATCTATTGGTAAGCTAACACTATCCACCAGAGTAAAGTCACTTGTATCAATGATATAAATGTTACCAGCTGCATTACTCCTAACAGCTAATGTTCCATTACCACCGTTATACGAAATATCCTGAATATCTGGAGCATAAGGTAATTGAAAAGTTTCAACAATATTAATAGGAATACTATAACTTGTAACAAGTTCGGTAGGTGGAAAAGATAATGGACCCATAAATTGTAACAAAACAATTAACATAATCATGATTCCTCCTCAAAATTTACACGATTGCACTTCAAAACATATTCAATAATATCAAGAAGTCGGAGAGTAAACAATCTTATAAATTCTTACAACGGAAGCCTCATCTGTGGTTCGAAGCATAATTCCCCCAGAATCCACCACTGGCATAACAGGCTCTCTGTTTTCCCATTCAATTGTTGCATGCTCAACCATCTCACCTTCAGCTGTCCATATATCAAAACAAATCTGATCATCTAAAGTATCATCCAATTTCCAGATCCATAATCTGTTCAAAGAATCTACACCTACAGGGTAAATGATATTTTTGTAAGGATTTGGATCAATTCCACCTCGGAAGAGAAATTCATTACCCTGTCTTTCCTCCTGTCTTTCTCTAACTGTCTCAATTTCTTCTTCAGTACGAGCAATCCGCTGAATGTCGGGCCTGGAAATATCACCTACCACTTCAGCATTGGCACCCAGAATTGTCAACTTGTATTCAGAAATATCAGGACAGAAGTAAACAGGACCATCAGAACTACTACAGTATCGCATCTTGCTTATTACAGTAGAAATACCATTATACGGAGGTAACCATGTCTGATAAAAATATTCTGTGGTACATTCCAAAGAATCATTGAACTGACCAATTCTAATAAATAGCTCCACCTCATCAGCATCGTTCATCTGAAAACTGAGAACTGTTGAAAGGATATCTCCGTTTACCAAGCCGATAACCCCATTGGGTTCAATGATTCCCGTTGGCGTATCAATTCCCAAGTGTTCACCAGATAGGCTGTATCTCAAAATGTTTCGTTTCCCTTTATCAACCACAAGAATCTGATTGCCAGCAATGACCATTTCGTGTGCTCGTTGTATACAGCCTGGACCTGCCCCTTCAGGAACTAAGACTACAATCTCTCCATCAGGTTTAAAAAGTCTTAGATTGTTTAAAAAACGATCAAGAACCAGTATTCCACCATCAGGATGATGCACTGAGCTAGCCACAGTTCCAAGCATTTGAAGTGAGTCTGCCATTGAGCCAATACTATCAACCACCATAAGTTCACGAATCGTAACATCCTGCAATGGATCTTTGGTTTCCCCGCCTCCACAAGAAAAAAGTAAGAGCAAGGTGAATTGCGCAATCAAAATCAAGAAAAGCAGATAACTTTTGGTCATTTTTTCCTCCAATAGTAAACACTCATATATTTTGCTAAAAGGTTGTTAGAGTCACTAATTATAGTTACTTTATTCCAGCATCTTAAGTCGATAAACTCTTGAGTAAACATCAGAATCAGTGATTGCCGCAAGAATACCATTCTCATCCACATGGAACTCTATGTCAGGGTTTAAAGTGAACTTGTCTAAAGAAGCTTGAAACTGCAGTTCACCTGACAAATTCCAGACATCGAAAACAAACTCATCCTCTATATCTATTCTCTGTACCCAGAGATTTCTATCTGCATCGACTCCTACAAGTGTAATAAGCTTGCTATATGGAAGCGGTTCATAACCTCCAGTATAACCACTATCCCATACATGGTTTTCCTCGAATTCAGATAGCTCAATAGCCAGCTCCTCGTCTGTCTTTGCCAAACGATTCACATCTGAGAAAATTTGATTTTGTAATATTCCATCTGATGAAAATACACTAATTGTGTAATCAGTATGATCGGGAACGATGTACACCAATCCGTTTGGATCAACTTTGAAATCAAGGATATCTATTTGTGTATATAAGCTAAGATCAGATATTCCTGTACGCACCTCGATATACCTTACAGATGGTTCAGGATCTGAATCAAACCTTCCAATGTAGAAGTTAAATCCAGCAATCTCACCATCACAAACTTCTATATCAAAAACAACACCAACCAAAGAGTTGGAATCAATGGGCAGACAGCTTTCAGGTATCTTCCAAGCACTTTCAAGATAGTTGCCAAGGTAATTCCCTGAAATGTCATACTCCATCACCAGACATTTTTGGTCATCTGCAACAAGAATTCTTCCATCTGGCATAAGACACATGCTTTTTGGGCTTGCCATTTCCCCAGGGCCCCCCCCAGCACTACCAAAACAAAAAGCTTCCCCATTTTCCTGAAAAATTCTGATCCTTCTAGCCACAGCATCCAACAAAACAATGGAACCATCTGAAAAAGTAAAGTACCCTTTGATGCTTCCAATCATATTAAGAGAATTTCCTATTTCAACTCCAAATGAATCAACCACAGTAAGTTGATACTCTGGGATTGAATTCTCACTGCCCATGGTAGATTCTCCCGTATCTGAAGCACATGAGGTAACTAGCAGTATTAAAGTGGCAAGAAAGAATACTTTTATGTGATGAATATTCACAATGTCCTTTCTGGATGATAATGGCCGGCGAATAAGCTGCTGAGTTACCTCAGCCAATTAACGAGTAAAGTCAGTTTGATTAGATTGTTCTGAATCCAATCAATCTTTTCATCTTATCAATCAAAACCGGGCAGATCTCCAAAAAACACTTTGGGGTAGTCTTCAGGATTCAAATCAAAACAGATAAACTTATCCTGTACAATTATTGTATTCCAACTATGGGATCGTAAGCCTGCATCTAGTGCTGCTGAAAACAAATGCAATCCACTTATATCGTAAACATCAAAATATGGAGTTTGTGTAGTACCTTTTGAGACCCACAAGCGATTAATTCCGTCAACAAATAAGCCTCTGATTGCAAATTCATCTGGATTTGGCTCCCAATCAATTGCACTGGCTGATAATCCTTGGCTACTCATCCTTCTGTCGATCTGTTCTATTTCAGCATCGATGTCTTCCTGGGTTCTTCTTTCTGGCTGAAAGTCCTCATCAATATGTGTGAAGAGTTCATCACCTTCACGTGACCATGAGATAAATGAATAAACATCAGGTGAAATCGGAGAAGTAAACACAATACCGCTGACAGAAGCTGCAAACAGCACTGCAGTATCTTCATTTGAAAGATTTTCAGGGTCAAACGGAGTTAAGCTCGAATAGTAAATTACAGATGGCTCAGGATCCTCTATTGTCCACTTGCCTATGGCTTTGCCAAGAGAAATGCGATTTTCAGTTTCATCTACTACTGATTTTAGCGCTATGATTTCCATTCCTTCAATCGCAACGAATGCAAGAGGAGGTGAGCGATAGAAACCTGTTAGCTCTGAGAAATACTCGTAATTATTGTCGTAGTTGATAAGTTTGTTGCCCATAAGATCCGAGACCACAAATCCGCCTTCTGGTCTGGACGCTATAGCTGCCGGGTAAAGAAATTCCCCAGGTCCGCTACCTTTCCGGCCAACATTTCCTATGAATTCACCATCGGGTGTGAAAAGTGAGATGGCTATTTTCTGCATATCCAGAACGGCAATATTTCCATCAGTTGTTAATGTGGCACTTGAAACAGCGCCAAAAACGTAATTGCTGTCGCCCATATCAATACCGATTGAATCAGAGATATACAAATAGGTATCTGCTATTGGAAGAACATAATCCTCGATATCAGAACTTGTATGGCTATTCTCTACAACTTGTTCGGTCTCAATTTCCGATGTTCCACACGCCAGAGTCAATAACAGTGCACTACAAAGCATAAATAGCAACTTCATGTAATCTCCTCTATAACTGTATAAGTTCTCAAATATGTTCCTTGGACATTTCTGGTAATTTTACTCGGCATTGCCCACAGCAAATTCTATTCAGAACGCTCTAAATCAGTAGACTACAATAACATGACTTTGGAAAAACATAGCCGCAGTTCTGTTGAATTTAGTTGTTCCCCAAACTCTTTTGTTCTTTTTATACTATCATCACTTAACATAAGAATAATAGCACTCATTATATTTAGTAACAAGAGGTATTCTGGGTTGAATACATTTTGTGTTTAGGATTATTCTCAAAGAATCAAATTGGCTGATGACATCCAAATTATTGAGACTCACAAATAAGTCACAGGATTTGCAAAGTGTTGAATAGTTTCGTAGTATACAATTTATGGAGGTGTAAAATGCTAAGGTCAGTTGAAGCCACAATCGAAATTGATGGAAAAGTCCATATTAGGGAAAGCGTTCACCTGTTGCATGCTTGTAGGGCAATAGTGACAATTATTGATGAGCCTGATATTCCTGAAACTGCTATTCTCAGCGAGGCTGCACTGGGAGAAGGCTGGAACCGGCCAAAGGAGAAAGAGGCATGGGCGCACTTACAGCAGGTTCGATAGTTCTTGTTACTTTCCCTTTTTTCGATCTATCCAATAGTTAGTTGCGGCCAGCGGTTGTTCTGGCACCAGTTCACCGTGGAGATTGAATACTGTGCCAGATTACGAGTAATCCCTACGCTGATTCTCATGCAGTTCAGTTAAGCGAGACTGATTTTCACTCTGGTTCTTTGCAACGCGTTAGTTATGCTCGCCCAGGGAAATTGTTTACTGCAAACACTACTCTGGTTAGGATGGAAGTCTGCAATCTTAAACAAGTTGCTTTTCAGAATGTACTCAAGTCGGTAATCAACTTTCTAAAAGGTTAATACATGACAATATCCTTTTGTCATCGGTTCTTTTCTGAATCAACTGATATAATGCTATAGCAATTATCAGAGCAGTTTTCTAGTTCGTTAAAAGGTTTGGCTGATCTTTGTTTTACATGGGAACGGTGGGCGATTAACCCGCGATTTTAAAGGGAAATTTATTTCTCCTAAAATTGCAGGGTTCATGCGCCTATTGAACTAAGCGCGTACCGCGCAGATAAAATAGCGTTTGTCTTCAATTAGCATCCTTCCTATAGGGAGTACAATCTAGTACTCCAGTTAAATAGAGAGAATATCATGAAAATATTCAAAACATGATGATTGAGGATAAAACAACAACTTCTGCGAGAATTCTGCCTGTACACCAAAATCCCAGCTGGCTGCTTACCCAGGAGGAAACAATCTGGATCTACATTCTGGTAGCCAATTGTTGCCCAACTTAGCCATTTTGACCAATTTTAGTGATAGAACCTACCACACACCAAGAATAGAAACACAAAGAGAATCTTCTCTGAATTCAACACAGGGTTGTAAGCCACGGGGAGTGTGTTACTAACCCTTTACTCGTTGCGAAACATTTCCTAAATCGTATACGCTACACTTCATAGTCCTGAATCGGGGTATCTCGAATACTCGATACTCCTTAGCAAGTGAATCGTAAATTTCAACTACTTCTTTGACTAGTTGCATTCATTCTTCCTATAGCCAACGGTAGAATAACGCGCGAGAAATTATACAACTATTTTTTGTCACGTGAATTCTTTAGTTCGTTTCCATACTTAAGATGTTCTTCCTTGACGTTCAGTGTTATGCTCAGGCGCTTGGCCATGGCATCGGAATAGTTTCGTCGCCCATGCTCGTAGTCACTGACCATGTTCTGACGGATGTCTAGCTTTTGGGCGAGCTGGGCCTGAGTAAGTCCAGCCTTCAGACGAGCTCCGGCGAGCAAGTTGCCAATGCGATTCTTCTCCATCTCCTGCCAATACTCAGTACTTTCGATGGAAATGAACTCATCATTGGGCTCATCGGCCAGAATAGTAATGTCGTACTTCTTCTTGATCCAGGCAACTAATTCGTCGATATGTTCGCCATGAATCGAAATCTCAATACGGGGCTTTTTCACGAGAGCCAACATAATACACCTCTATGATTATTTCGTTTTTCTTACATGTCCAACAAGCCACATACCTGTAATTTAAATGGCAATGGTATCGATCTATCTCAAGAGGCGAGAAATTTTGCCAGCTCCTTTGAATAGGACCATCTGCCTGAAGATCAGTAATCAACAAGAAAAATAGCTTTTGAATGTCAGTAGGCATTTTTTTTAGCCCACGGGCAACCTTCTTCTTAACTCGGACTTCATATTTAATCATGGTTATAATATAACTTGTACCTATGAGGAATACAAGTTATAAATCTCAAGAAGCGACCGCTTGAGTTCACCGGGATTATTAGGAATAGCCTAAAAATTTCCACTACTGCGATTTGTTATATGTATTTTGATAACATGATTAAGATTTAATCTTGCAGACAGTATATATGTAAGAACTGTTTTCTCCCAATAACCATAAGAGGTTGTTACACAATAACCAGATGGCAATATTTCTAGACCCGAGTATCCGCAACCGAAACCCTCGTGAATTTTTAAATCTAAATACAACAATGATATTATTGTTAGGTAAATATTTAAGGGTATGCTTATCTCCCATAGGATATTTTGTTGCTCCTTTTTGGGTAGATGCTCACGCCGGCCCTGTTTCAGGGTAGTTGTCCGGTAGAAAAAGAACATAATTTATTATATTTGGGGGCAACTGGAGAATGTTTTGCGATACTATAGTCCCGAGTTTAAAGAGAGCATTTTAAGGAAAGTTTTTGCTCCCAGTCCAGAATCTATTGCTTCTATCAGTAGTTTAACCGGTATTCCAAAATCCACCATTTTTACTTGGAAATACAAGAAGGAAAAGTCATTGAAAAACACAGGCAAAATAAACAGTAAATGCAATTAGGATGGAGCGAATTCAATTTTTCTCCATTCAAGATTGTTAGGTATTGGATGTGAAAAAATAGCTTCTAAAGTTTTTGTGTGTTTTTTATTCGTAGCAATATGATACTTAATTTCAGTATCATTATCAAGGATTAATTATTTTTTCAATTATAACTTTTTGCAGTGAAGATGAGGCACCCAACGTGTGCATAATCGGAACAGTGTTCACAAACTATGAACGTCACTGCTGTTTCCGGTTGATGCGATTGTTAGCACTTTATTTCGCGAGTCTAGCACTAACCAGCCTGTTGATACTTACTCCCTCTTCAGCTGCTATTTCAGCAATTTTGCGATGAACTTCGGGAGGAATCCGCACCATGAATTTTCCACTGTATTTTTTGATGGAAATAGGAATAGGAATTTCTTCATTGTTATTTTTCATGTCAGCAATAACATTGGCCACCAATTGTCTTATACCAGTAAGAGTTAACTCCTGGGTTTCTGCGAGCCAGCTAAGACTGGGAAACTCAGTACAAAGACCCACATACTCTTGATCCTCCTTTGACCATGTTACTCGGTATGCGTAAAGATCATTCTCTAGCTGCATTTTTTTCATTCAACCTCTCTATGGCGCGAAGAACCTGTTTAACCTGATAGGCTTTAGCTTTGCCTTTCTTGTTCTGGATGTTTACTCTTGGATCACCCAACCATGGCGTTTTGTAAACATGATGGCTCGATGCAACATGCCGTGGCTTACCAAAATGGTACTTGCATATTTTGCACAAATCCAAGAATCGCACATCCTTCGGATTCTCCTCCATTTTTCGTATCAGAAGTTCAATCTTTGCCATAGTGTATAGTACCATTATTGATACCGAGCGTCAATCCCTTCATTTGTGCATCGTGTGCATAACCAGCACGGAATAACAATAGACAGTTTCATAACGACTATGATTGGTTCATGCGATGGTTCGCCGAATCATTGCCTTCATTGTGAATTTCTGTTCTAATTATAATGAGAGCAGTACTCGTTATGAATAATAAGTATGCCCCAAGAAATTATGCATTGAAGTGATTAGAATTAAGCCAATTTTTTCTCGTCTTTCTTGACTCATATCTGCTCTGCTCTGAGTCGTGATTTCCATGACAAGGGATTTTTGTTAAGATGCATTACGGCAACAACTAAAATACTATCATTCCTGATTTGATATACCACACCATAAGGGAACCGGTTAGTTCTGCAACGTCGTGTTCGCTTCGATAAAGGAGTCCATGCATTTGGATATTCAATGATCCGGCCAACGACTCTCTTGACCTCAGCGGCAAACTCAAATCCTAAGCCTTCACTCTGACCGTTATAGTAGAATATCGCCTGGCCAAGCTCGGCCTCAGCCACTTCAAGAAATACGACACTCATGATTTCCGTGAATGATCAATCCTATCGAATACCTTCTTTGCAGAGGTGGTATTGATCTTGCCAACATCATAGGCGTTTATACGATCTTCAGCCTCTCTTGCCCACGAGGCATCGATTTTCTGGCGGTCAGGAAAATTGAAACTGGCAAGGATTTCTTCAACTAACTCAGCGCGCTCTACCGGAGGCAAATCTAATGCCTCACGTAAAACCTGCTGCGACTTGACTGTCATAAAATCACCTCAATTCTTCAGCCTTAAACTAATTGAATTATACTACAGAATCATCTTTACACAATATCATTTACAGCGAATGTGCGCATAACCTGTTCTGACCGAATTTATTCTGGTATTAAGCTCTCATAAACAAATACCATTCTCACTGATGATTGGTGAATTTGTAGATATTTGCAATCTAAAATAATTACTATCCTTTAAATGTTTAGCCTCATTCTGTCAATTACATCGAACGGTCGGCGAATAACCTGCACAAATGTCACGAAAGGCTGCTCACAACCGTTTGTGACAGGTTAATTCAGTGATTGTGAATCTATTTTTCTCAGTCCTTACAGATTTTTATCAATAAGTTCAAGCATATAGATTCGAGGATAATCCCCAGGATTATGGTCCCAACCTAGTATTCCTGATTCAAATATCTTGATATTCCAGAATCGAGCAATTGCTGGAAGTGTGGTTTCGATTGAGCAAATTAATGAGCCATCGGTTGCATTGTATAGATCAAATACTGGAGATGAAGTTTCGCCTCTACCTGATTTTATCCACAATCGGTTTTCGCTATCCAAACCAGCAAGAGATCCTGCAAGCCGTGTAGTATCCGGTGACCAGCCGGCGGTGAGTTCCGATGATGTTGCCTCGCTTCCTGGACCAGGGATCATCATGCCAGGCCTCGAAACCAGTAACTCTTCTTCAGTCAAGTACATTGTTTCCCATGGGACATCTATGGTAAAGCTCACATCTCCTTCATGTGTGTATCCAGTAATTATGTATTCTGTTTTTGATGAAGGCATAGTAAAGAATTGGCCATCTTCAGAAGAAGCTATACCGCAGGAGAAGCGATCGTCTGATGAATGAAGAAAATAGTTCTCCTGATAAATTCTGTCTGGCTCGACAGAATCAGACCACAAACAGTATTCCGAACCACTGTATAGCTCTTCTTCCTCTTGATCATAGTACCAGTTGAGCCTGCGGCCAAAGAATGAACCACCAGGACCGATACTAATACGGTCAGGAGCCATTGTCTGAAAACCGGAAAGCTCTCTTACATACTCCAGCGATGAGTCGAAAATCATAACTTTACCTTGCTGAATATCTGACACGGCAAATCCACCATCAGAAAGAGCTGTAAGTGAAAAGGGTGATACAAATTCACCTGGTCCCATACCTTCTCGCCCGGCACTGCCGACAAACTCACCGGTACCGGAGAAAACAAGTATTCTTTGCTGAATAATATCAAGAAGCGCAATGCGCCCATCAATCAGATAGGTTGCATCAATGATTGTACCGAAAACATAGTTTGAGTCACCAATTTCAATTCCAATCGAATCAACTTTGACCAAGTCATACTGGAATTGTGTACTATCATTTGCAGCTTCAATTATCTCTGTTCTACCACAGCCAATAAAAATGATTAGAGAAGACAGAAGTAAAGTCAATCCAATTGCTTTATGCATTTCATCTCCATTTCACAACTACCCTGAAACAGGGGGGCTTAGAGGTATTTACCCTATTGCCAAGCGTTTTGTTGTTATTTACTACTGATCTCTGCATGCATCATCCAGACTGTCATGTTACAATATTACCACAATCAATTAGTGTTCATTATATGACTATGTCATTCTGCAGTCAAGAGAATATTGAAGCACTAAAAGTATATCCTAACTAATCCTTAGAGTATATAACTCCAAGCATTTTAAAATTAAAGTTGATTTCTGCTTCTCTGCTCCACTTTTTTTTGTGGAGCTAAATTCTTTACTCTTTGTTCTTAATTTATTCTGTCTTTGTTTTATTGAAATTACTGAGCGCGGGAATTGCGCGAAAGCACAATCCCTGCTCCACTTTTTTTTGTGGAGCGATATTCTTTACTCTTTGTTCTTTGTTCTTAACTTATTCTGTCTTTGTTTTATTGTATTTGGTCTTGGGATTTCTATTGAATTTCTGAGCGCGGGAATTGCGCGAAAGCACAATCCCTGTTCCACTTTTTTTTGTGGAGCGATATTCTTTACTCTTTGTTCTTTGTTCTTAATTTATTCTGTCTTTGTTTTATTGTATTAGGTCTTGGGATTTCTATTGAATTTCTGAGCGCGGGAATTGCGAGAAAGCACAATCCCTGCTCTACTTTTTTTTGTGGAGCGATATTCTTCTCTCTTTGTTCTTAATTTATTCAGTCTTTGT
>JAOZUR010000070.1:0-1727 GCA_029938555.1 Candidatus Sabulitectum sp.
CCTTGATAAAATTTTCTTTTTTGGCAATATCAACCTTCTCACGGCTTAGTCTTCCCTCAATTATCTGAGAAACATTTACAAACCCTCTTTTCTGATTCAGACAGTTTGCAAGATATACCATATCAATTTCTTTTTTTATGTTTTCGGTAAAAACTGTAATGTTCGGCCGCCAGTTTCTTGGGTCTACCTTGTGCCGCTCTAGCTTCATCAGGGTGAATCTTGTAAGAGCAAACCAGAAGCCAGCTCTCACGTCGCCCCAGCGGTTTCCCAGTGTTTTTTTGCGGAGTGTAAGGTAAATTATGCCTTCAATAGTAATTGCTGCCAGACATGCCAGTGGATTAAGAAGTAGCATTACAAATATGGCCCCTAAAGATCCTAAAATAGAAACAAACCAAGGAACATTTATAGTAGGTCGGTATGAAGGGTCTCGAACAAGTTTTTCTATAGCTGCGCTGAAGTTAATTATCACATACAGGGTGAGGAATAGAATCGTAACAAACTGAGCTACCGCATTGAGCGAGCCCAAAAGAACAGCGGTAAGAGCAATTCCGCCTGTTATCCAAGTTGCAATTGTTGGCTGACCCTTGTTGGAAAGACGGGAAAGAAATTTCGGTACAAGACCATCTTCTGATAATGCCTGAAGAACTCTTGGGCCAGTAAGTGCGCTACCAAATGCAGATGATAGAATTGCGCCCCACATTCCTGCAAATACTAGCATGCTTCCAAGAAAAGCCGTAGCAGTCCAGGCTTCAACTCCTGGTTGTGCAAGTTGTTCAAATCCTACAGAATTAGTGACAGAGAATATTACAGGTACAAGTATGTAAATAACTACTCCAGTAAGCACCGCAAGCAAGGTTCCTTTGGGAATGCTTTTACTGGGATCCTTTAGATCTCCACTCATCCCGATTCCAGCAGTAAAACCTGTTACAGCTGGAAAGAATATTGCAAATACATACCAGAAACCTTTATCTGTAGTTCTGAATGTTGCTTCAAGTTCAGGTGCTCTGAAACCTGTTGAAAGAGCACCAACGATTAGTGCAACAATAGATATACCAACTGCTATCATAATTGGGATCTGCATTTTTAACGCCAATGACGCACTTTTGCCGGAAAAAGCCGTAACAATAATAATGATAAATGCCGCAAAAACTGGAACTGCAAAGCTAGGCAGTTGGCCAAACCACCTGGTAGCCATCAGGGATACACCTTCAGCCAGGCCGAAACTGTAAAAGGTAAGGCTAAGAGTTCTACACAGGTAAAGTGGAATGCCGATGGCTCCGCCAAATTCAAGACCCAGGCTATGAGATATCATGTAGTATTCGCCACCAACACCTATTTTGATGTTTGTGGCTATTGCAGAGGCACTTAACCCAGTAATGAATGTAATAGAACTTGCAATCAGAACTATTAGAATAGTTTGAAACAGCCCTAAATTGCCAACAACCCATCCGATCCTAAGGTACAAAACAAGACCAAGTATGGTTAGAACACTAGGAGTATAAACCCCGAGAAATGTTCCAAATTTAGGTGGGGTCTCTGTCTTGTGATTACTCAATTATGTAACCATACAGAAATTAGAAATCATGAATTTGCCACTTTACCAACAGGTGCCATGTAGATAATAAATTCATCGATTCCATCTAGTTTAAGAAGTTTGTCAACTTTTTCCTGCGAGTAAGCAGCAATTGCAACAGTACCTAGTTTAAGAGCTTCTGCGGCAAGGTACA
>JAOZUR010000070.1:1827-4639 GCA_029938555.1 Candidatus Sabulitectum sp.
GAGTAAGCAGCAATTGCAACAGTACCTAGTTTAAGAGCTTCTGCGGCAAGGTACAGGTTCTGACACACGTGCCCTGCATCAAGAAGCATGGCTTTGTGTGATTCTCCCATGTAACGCCATTCACCCAGATAGGGTTTGCAGGCCCACATAAAAACAACAGGAGCAGAGCCAACAAAACTTTGCCCTACTGCAGCCGCTGTTAGTTTTTCACTCATATCCTTTACTGTAAAAAGAGGTACAAGGTGATGATTGAGGGTTGAGTACCTGTAGATACCAGGATTTATGTCAGTTACATTATTGATTGCAAGGTAGGTTTCAAAAGGATGTCTGGCTCCTGCTGAAGGCACAGTACGCAAAGTTACTGTTCCACGGTTGTTGTATGCTGGAATGGATTTTTTGATGCCCTGGGTCGCCCATAACAGGTAAGATAATTCTTGTATAGTCATTACTTCATCAGTGTATTTTCTTCTGCTTTTTCGTTGTAGAATACATTCGGAAATATCTGATTTGAGAGTGGCTATCGTTGGTTTCGGTAAAGGTATTACTGTTGTTCCTACAGGTGTTTCAATTTCGACAGGTGGTGGTTCGGCGCCCTGAATCTGATCAGATTCTTCATTTGCAAATGCTTCTGAATCAAAGTGGGATTTCATCATTTCTCTGTTCTTTATCCAGTCTTTCATGTTTTCTCCTTTGTTAGTAGCAATATGAGAGGTTCAGCAAAAATAAACAATTGCTGTTTTTGGAATGAATGTCTTGAAGAATAGGTATAATCAAGTATACTTTCAAAGGAGGAAACATGAGTACTCAGGACAAGGAAACCCTTCATTTGCTGGCAATCTTTCATTATGTAATTGCTGGTTTAGTAGCATTTACAGCCTGTTTACCTTTGTTCCACATTACAATTGGTCTTTTTGTAACAGTTGAAGCCATTACAAACAATGAGCCATTTATGGCAATTGCAGGAATTGCTTTTATGATTTTCGCAACCATGATAATTGTTGTGGGCTGGTTACTTGCTGTTTTTATTTTCACTTCTGGCAAGAACTTAGATAAGCAGACAAATTACAAATTCTGTACAATTGGAGCAGGTGTTTTGTGTTTATTTTTGCCACTTGGAACAATTTTAGGAGTTTTTACTCTTGTTACCCTTCAGGAAAAATCAGTGAAAGAGCTTTTTAGCACAACTAGGGCGGAAGTAGATTTGTAGTGTCATTCTAATTCTTCTGTAATTTCGGGGTACATAATTTTTGCACATTCTGGGCAGATTCCGTGAGAGATTTGTGCTGTTGTTTCTTGCGAGATATAATTTTCCATTGAAACCCAACTTGATTTTTGATCTTTTTGTTCTGGCTCTATTCTTACCCGTCGACAACTTGAACACACAGGAATAAGCCCTTCAAGTTTATTGACTTTAGTTAGAGCAGCTGTAAGCTTCTTTATCAGAGCTTCTTTTTCCAATTCAGTTTTTTTGCGAAGCTTAATTTCCTGTTTTGCTGAATTCAGTTCACTTCTAACATCAGAATCTTCTTTCAGAATGGAAAGAATAGGGCGATTTTCAAGTTTGTTTCCATATTTTTTGTTTTGCCATGAAATGTAAAAGTACAAAGCAGGAAATGCAAAAAGAGAAATTACAAAACGACTAGCTAAATTTCCCTTTAATATGCTTAAGAAAAAAGGAGTTCCCCAGAATGCTCCTGTAGTGAAAAGTAGTACATCAAACCACATTACCTCAAGCAGAGTAAAGAATGCTCGTTTCCATAGCTTTAAATGAAGTTGTTTTTTGCCTGACAATTCCCAGATAATTGCAAGAAAGATCAGATCAAGAGCAGTGGTTACCACAGAAGCTAGGTTGATTCTGAAGGTGGGTTTTGGAATCAATAGTAAAGCATCAGAACCTGAAAGGCTCACCTGATAATGAACTAAAGCAGAAACCAGAGGTGTTAGTATTGACATAAAGACGATTGTGAAGATGGCAACTCTTGCTACCACAGGACCGTCAAAAATATAAAGTACGAATACACCAAGCAATAAAGAGGTATAGAATACCGTGGAACCAATCATAAAAGTTATTCCGAATATCTCAATTGCAGCACCGGCATCGGTAACCAAAGACATGATTACAGTAAGGCCACCAAGTAGGGCATACAAAAAGGTAAGACCGAATCGTTTTCGTAGTGAATGGGTCCACAAAACTAAAAAGTAAGCGAGAAAGGCTTGTGTAGCAAGAATTAGAAGATTGAATTTCAAATTTTTTCCTTTCCGCTTTTGAAAAAATGGTAAATAAAAACAGTTTTTTGCAGTTTTTTCTTAATTATGATATTATGTAACAATTGTAAGCTTCAGAGAAGTGTTTAAAAAACAGTTTAGATTGGAGAACTAATGAGCACATCAGACAAGGACACACTGCATTTACTTTCTATTTTTCACTACATAATGGCAGGCATTATTGCACTGTTTGCGTGTATACCACTTTTGCATTTTGCCCTGGGAATAACAATGACCGTGGGTGGTATGGCTGAACAGGAACCTGCACTGGGTTTTATGGGTGCTATTTTTTCAGGTATTTCCGGTTTGATTATTCTGCTAGGGTGGGGGTTGGCAGTACTGGTTTTTCTTGCAGGTAGGAATCTTGACAAGCAGACAAAGTATCAGACCTGTTTGTTTGGTGCAGCTGTTCTTTGTTTGTTTATGCCTTTGGGAACTATTTTAGGCGTTATTACCCTTGTGACCATTCAGAGTGATTCAGTGAGAGAACTTTTTAATCAGCAGGAATCTCAAAGCATATCTATTGAATAAAAGTAGACAGTTTTTT
>JAOZUR010000070.1:4739-14116 GCA_029938555.1 Candidatus Sabulitectum sp.
TTTAATCAGCAGGAATCTCAAAGCATATCTATTGAATAAAAGTAGACAGTTTTTTTAGGAAGGAAAACCATGAGAATTTTTATGAGCATTTTGTTATTGACTTCGTTTTCATTTGCGCAGGACAGTTGGGGTGGAGAGGTAAGCCTTGGTAGTTTATTTACTTCAGGCAATACTGATATCAAGCAAATTGATTCTGGTCTGGCGTTTTCCAAGCAACTTGCTGGTCCTTCGTTTGTTGCAAGGTTGGAAGCCTCTGCTTCGTATGGAAGTCAGGATGAGGACATATATAGAGAAAAATATCTTACTGCAGGAACTCTTCGTTACGATATAACAGAAAACAATTTCACCTCTGCTCGAACCTATTGGACAAAAGATGAACTGGCTGGCATCAGCAGAGAATATGGCGCTTCCGCAGGTTTTGGTAGATTGTTTTTGAATAGGGATGTTTTTCAGCTAGCAATGGATGCTGGTGCAGGTTTCCTTTCCAGAGAAAACACCACCGATTCTTTACTGGAAACATCTATCTGGTACACAGGTTTGGATGTTAATTGGAATATTTCTGATTCATGGACATTGACAGAATCAACTAGATTTAATGGAGACTTTCAGGATTCAGAAAACTATTACCTGGAAAGTGTACTGGAGGCTACTTCTTCTATAACCGGTAATCTTTCCTTTGTTCTTGGTTACGATATAACTTATTACAATCTTCCACCGGTTGAAGGTAATGAAAAAACAGATACCGCTTTGAGATTGCAACTTCGACTGGCAATTTAACAAATTCTATTGATGGATTGGGGAACTGAAAAGTTCCCCAATTTAGTTTACTGCTTCAATTATCTTTGTTTACAGTTTATCTTGGATATGGCATCTTCACATGCTTTGATCAGTGAGTACTTAGTTGGAGCTGTTGTAAGAAGAGGGTGTGTTCCAACCTGAAAAGAAACCATTTCGTATACGGTGACAAATTTCTGAATTGCCAAGGCAATAATATTAATCATCTCTCCAATTGATTTTCCACCATAGATTTCTCCACCAATGATTTCGCCATTCTTGGGGGAAACAATAATTTTTATGCGAATTTCTTTGGCTCCTGGCAATGCACCAGGGTGTCTATCCACATCTGCAAAACTACCAGTTACATATTCTACATTACCCGCTTCGGCACTTTGTTCTATTGCGCCTGCCGAAGCAAAGGCAAAACCATTTAACTCTGTGGAGAAAACAGAAAGAGTTCCTGAAAATGCTCTTAAAATCCCGATCTTGCAGAGGTTGTATCCAAGAATTCGGGCCTCAGCTGTTGCTGTGGATGCAAGCATGATGTGATCTGTTCTACCTGTTATAAAACCAATTGTTTGCGAGCAATCACCTACTGCATAAACATTCTCTTCATTGGTGCGCATGAATTTATCGACTCTGATTGTTCCACTTTTTGTAAGCTGTAAACCGGCTCTTTTTGCCAGATCTGTATTCGGTTTGTACCCGATTGCAGAGATTACCAGATCAGATTCAATAATTTCACCACTGGTTAGAATAACAGAGTTTACTTTGCCATCCTTTCCAACCAGTTCTTTAACTGTATTCTCTGTTAAAACATTCACACCAATTGCGCGAAGATTTTTATCGGCAAGAACAGCAAAATCAGGTGAGAATGCCTGACCAAGACAGTGTTTTTGCATTTCGACAAGTGTAACTTTTTTTGTATCATATTTTGCAATTTGTTCTGCAACCTCTGCTCCGATAAAACCGCCACCTATAACAACAACATTCTTTGCCGCAAGAATTTTTTCTTTTAACCCTGCAATGTAGTCATAACTTTTTGGAATCTGTTCTACATTTTTTAGGTCATATCCTTTAAGGAAGCTTGGTACTGTTGGAATAGAACCAGTTGCAAAAATAAGTTTACCGTATGACAATTCTTCGCCTGAGGCGTTTTTAAGTGTTTTTCTTTTTATGTCTATATCTATAACTTTATCAATCAGAACATCTCCACCTGCTTTAACAAAAGGTGCAGGGCCCATTTTGTTTTGAGATATGTCATCAAGGTCGTGAAATACATAAGGTATGCCGCAGGGTACAAGACCTTTTTCTTCTTCCTTAATCATAAGGAATGAAGTATCCGGGTTCTGTTTTTTCCCTGTAACTCCGGTGATAATTCCAGAAGGCCCACCACCAATAATGATAACGTCGTAGTTTTTCATGCCAGACTCCTATTGTTAAATAACTGAAAATTATATTTTGTGCATTTAGCACAATTTGTAATATACAAGTTATTAGAAAGTAAGGCATAAAAACGCAATATCATACAAAATATATCGGGAATTGTAAAACATATTACTCTAGTACGGAATAAGAAATTGGATGCAAATTCACAACATATCAAGATGGATCCGTGGACCCATCTTGACTATTGATTATTGATTATTGTGTTCTGTAAGGTAATTCAGCAATGATATAGCGGCTAAAATTCACTTCAATCTGATCCTCAGGAGTAACTTCAACACAGGCAATATTTTCCATGATTTCATCAGGCACTCTGTAAAGTACCATTACATCACCGGAAGAGTCAGAAAGAAATTTAGCTTCCCAAGTATTCCAGAATGCTTCGAATTCATCTTCGAATAGTATTCCATCAGCCCAACTCCAGAGAACTCTTTTTAAATGAAGCGGGTCTTCCAGAAACTGAAGTCCTTTTGGGATATCAGTTTTAATATCAGCCAGGGTAAAAACGCCAAACATAAGCTGACCATCAACTGGTTTAAGAATAAGACAGGGAATTTCTCCATACGGCATTCTGAAAGACTGATTTCCTGATTCACTTATGTACGGAAGATCTCCTGGGCTACCTGGAACACATTCGTAATAGATGAATTGGTCAGTTCTTTCCTCATTATTGACCCAAAGGGATTGTACTTCACGCCATAGAGAAACAGGATAATTTAGCTGCTCACTTTGCTGCCAGCCAAGAGTCATGTCAGAGTTTCGTGATTCGGTGAGCTCAAGGTCCTGCCAAAGAATGTATGTTGAATTTGAGCCTCCCTGATCTGGTTCAGGCAGTACTGTGGTTGCATAACCCATTGTAGGAAAGGTGATTCTGACAGATATATTGCACGGATCACCATGAAAATATAAAACAGGAGCTTTGTCTTCAAGGCTGTATTCCAATTCGACCATCTCTGGTATAGCCC
The DNA here is from genome assembly GCA_029938555.1 of Candidatus Sabulitectum sp. Taxonomy (GTDB): domain Bacteria; phylum Fermentibacterota; class Fermentibacteria; order Fermentibacterales; family JCC-6; genus Sabulitectum. Next base: position 7,928 of record JAOZUR010000070.1, read on the forward strand.
CTGTAATCATAGAAGGCGATTGTGTAATTACCCCCCATTCATGCACTTGAAGACCAGCGAAAAGAATAAGTAAAGTAATCATTTAGTATATCCTTACTAGACCTAGGAAGAGCCTGTTATAGGTGATTTGCCTGTTAACTGAGTCGTGTACATCTAGATTAATTGTACTAATTTCCTCTACCACATCCCATGGAAGTGGAAAAAGAATCCACTTTTCTTCTGTTCCTAAACGATCCTGGATGGATTCATCTTCGGACGCAGGCAAATTGGAGCGGTTAAAAAATGGTTTCCAGGTTTGCCATATTGCAGAGATTTCCTCTGACTTAAGATTGCCAGCCGCCCATCCACAGATGACCTCATCTATATCTTCGCTACTCAGGTTTCCAATCTGCCCTGGAGGTGAACCTGACCCATCAGGTAGAGGTATCAACTGAATTCGCTCAACAGTTGGTTCATCTCCTGTGGTGATAAGAAGTCCTTCCGGTGAATAGTAACCGGCAAAAACTTTCGCATCAGATATTCCGTCAGGAGTTTCCCAAACAGGAATTCTCATCTCGTAATAAAGGAAGTTAGCCATGTAATCATCGGTTTCTGCAGAGTATAGATCAAGACTTGGAACATCTCTCCAGAATCCCATTGCCCAGCCGAACGGTGTACCTTGTGGAATAATTAGTTCTGGTCTTTCTCGTCTGGTGACAGGTGGGTTGGCTGCAATATCCCATGATACAGCCATAAGACTATCTTGCCCAAAAGAGGCATCCGGTGCGGGAAAAATTGTTGTAAGTGAACCCTGAACTGCTTTCACTGTAAGGGTTGCATCTTCAAAATAAGCTCCATGTATCCATATTACCGGAGCATCAACCATTAACTCTCTCTGGAATGGTTCCAGAACAAATGGTACATTGCCATTTTCATCAGGAGAACTTGCAACATCGGCTCCAGTGGAATTGAATACAACAATTCCCCATTCATTAACAAATAAATCTTCGTAGTCCATTGGTGGGGCTATTACCGTATCCAGTAAAAAGGGTAGTAATAGTGGAAGCATTTGTTACCTCCTCTGTAATGGCATAGCCACTATGAGATAGCGTGAAATATCAACAAGATACTGTGGATTTTCTGTGATGACTGCGATAGTACTTAACTCATCTGTGAGTTCAGCTGGAATCATATACAAAACAAGACCATCATCATATCCCGGATCATAGACATATTCTCGAAGCATCCAAGAGGACCATGTATTCCACAACGCATCAACTTCATCAAAATTGATCAAATCAATGGACCAACTGTAGAGTACATCCAAGATGGCGTCTGGTGTCATCTCAGTGTATTCGATATTTTCATTGTAAACAATATCTTTCAGCGTACAATGTGAGAAGTAGATTCCATCATTCAGTCTTCTAATAACAAGAGCATTCACATCCATGTATTCTTCGCAGAGAGATTCCATTCCCGGTTTGTAAGGAAGGAAGTCTGTTGTGGCTGGAGCAGTCTCATAATAAAGAAACTTATCATTCCAGCCGTTAGCCTGAGAAATGGTAAGTGCAGATTCTGTTCTCCAAAGATCGTAGTTCCATTCACCAGGTGCCATGCCGTGGAAATCAGGGTATTCATCTATCTGGTCATAAGAGAAATCAGCGGTCCAGGAAACGATGTTGTGTTCCTGGTCTTCATCAGGAACCGTTGGGTAGATATCAAAAATTGAACCATTCTTTGTTTTTACAACAACAGTTCCTGAGAATGTAGGTCCGTGAAAATAGAGAACAGGCGCTCTGAGTAGCATTTCACCATGGTCTGGTGGTAACCCTGGGATAGCAGAATCGGGTGCAGGTGTTCCAGGCACAGAGCTTAGTACAGCTCTGTTCCCATTCCATGTAAGAACACCCCATTCATGAACTTGAATATGAGCTAACTCGCGACCGGATACGGTTGAAAATGCGGCACCTAAAGCAAGAAGGGTCAATAAGATATTTTTCATTTCTTTCCTTTCTATGACTACACAGTATTGATACAATCATAATATCATTTTATTCCGAAACTTTAAAAACAAATATTACTGGAGTGTGGTCTGAGGGTTTTTCCCATTCTCTGGGGGCTTTATCTATAACACAACTTGTTATTAAATTTTCAGCTGCTTTGTTTACTAATACAAGATCTAATCTCATGCCTCTATTTCGCCTGAAGGATGCAGCACGATAATCCCACCAGGTGAAAGCTTTTTCATCATCATGTAGTTTTCTAAACACATCAGTGAAACCAGCTGAATGAAAAAGGTTGATTTCTTCTCTTTCGAGGGGATGAAAACAAATTGAACCATTCTGTTCTTCGGGTGAGTGTGTATCAATATCATTGGGAGCTACATTAAAATCTCCAAGAATTATTGTAGGTTTATTGAATTTTAATGCATAATTTCGAAGAACTTGATAGTATTCAAGTTTCTCCTGAAATCGTGGGTTACTTACTTCACCTCCATTGGGCACATATACATTTATCAATTTTATACCATGAACACTGGCGGAAATCATTCTTTTTTGTTCTGGCAGAAAACCGGAAAGATCTGTTTCTACATCAGAAATAGGTAATCGTGAAATAATTGCTACCCCATTCCACCTTACCTGTCCGTTTACCTGGCAGTGGTAGCCTAGATTTTCAAAAACATCAAAAGGGAATTGCTCATTTGTGGCTTTTAATTCTTGCATGCAAAGAACATCTGGCTGTTCTTTGTTTAACCAACGGATAATTACAGGCAATCTGGCTCTGACAGAATTTACATTCCAAGTGGCTATTTTAATTTCCATTTTCTACCTCCAGTCATTTTCTACAGCACACCATGGTACTAAGTCAAGCCATGCCTTTGCAGAAAGGTTTAATTAGGTTAAATTAGCTGTTATGAATAAAAAAACTTTTATTATAATTATAGCATTTATTCTAATTTTTTCAGCGATTATTCGTGTATGGGTTATATCTCGCAATCCAATTCCTGCGGGAGATGGTCTGGCAGCAAATATTTTGTTAGCTGATAATATTAACAGAGGTATTGGTTTTAGAACATACTTGAAATGGACCTTGTATGATCCATCCCAGGAATTTCTACGACCAGAGGCTAATCGTCAACCTGTTATGGCAATTCTGCTGGCTCCCGTTTTTGCCTTGTTCGGTGTGGGAATTACTCAAGCTCAGTTTCTATCTTTGTTAAACGGGCTACTTGCCATGTTCTTGTGTGCATATTGGGCAAAGAAGTTATTTGGTCGCGAGGTTGCTGTTGTGGTGCTTGGTTATCTTGCTATTGATCCACCCTTTATCTGGTTCTCAACCCAGCCTGATAGTTTAATGCTTTACCTTGCTCTGTTTTACCTGATTTTGATTGTAGCGGATAGGAAAGAATTTTCTTGGAAGATGGTGTTAGTACTTGGTGTGATGTCGGGAATACTTTACCTTGTTAGAACTCAGGGTGTTCTTATGATTCCCGTCATGGCATTATGGATATTTTTCAGGTCTAAAAAGCATAGATGGGTTAAGATTGCTCTTTTTTTGGTGACAACATTAGTGGTGGTATTCCCCTGGTTTTTAAGAAACATTAGTGAATTCGGAGACCCTACACATAGTCAGAATGGTCAATTTCTTATAAATGAAAATCATTGGTCTGCCTGGAGCATTCGTGAAACAGCCCCGTCCCCTTCAGATATGTGGAACAATCAGGGGCCTGTGGCGGTTGCCAAGTATCTGTTTGCAGGAGTTCTTCGGGTAATAGAGCCGTTCACTTTGGGAAGTACCCATAGAGGTGAAGTCTTTGGCCAACCTACTGTAGTGATTTTTCTTGTACCTGGAATGATAGCCTTATTCTCTCTGAAGAATAGAAAAAAAATGCTGTTACCTTTTATAACAATTACCCCTGTGCTTCTTGCTTTAATTCTGCATCAGCATGCTGGTAGATATCTTTCAATTGCCATTCCTGCCGTTGTTGGCTTAGGAGCAGTTGGTTTCAAAGAAACAATTCAAAGACAGTTTGGTAGAATTCTTCTGTACTGGATAATTCTATTGATTACTCTAATTCTTGCAACACCATTTATCAATGTAATGTTGTCTGATAGCAGAGCGCGAGCATCGGAAGCTATGGAGGCTGCTAACTGGGTAAAGGAAAATGCTTCAGACTCCGCATGGGTTTGTTCCTACCCTAATGTTGAGTTGTTTCACTGGGTGTACAGGAAGCCTACTTTGGCATGGCCTAACGATTATGAGATGCTTTTATGGCCCTACTTAGAAAATCACAATGTACAATACATGGTTGTTGACAAAGATTTACCCACACTCAGACCCTGGCTTTCCAGACGGTGGCGCAGATCACCTGACGGCACTTCCTGGGATGTTATAGATCCTCCTCCATTTATCACTGAAGTCTGGAGAACAGAATCAGGCAACACAATCATATATGAATTTACAGGAAACGTTCCCGAGGGGTATATGGCTGTAGATTCATTGCCTCCAGATAATTATAGAGCCATCGGCCCTCATTAAGGAAAGCTTTTCCCGTGGTTACGAATTTCCTGATAAGAATTTCATCCACAAACGCACTATAAGTCTGACCAAGTATTGGTTTTTTCGCTGTTTCGCACGATTACCCTCTTATAACGCCGAAGCTGGTTATTACATTATGCACTTTTAACATTTGTACTATCGCGCAAGAAGGGTTTGCCTGCTTTGCAGGGTAAAAAAAAGGACCGGGCAATCTGCCCGATCCTTTTACTTTAAACAATCTAGAATGTACTTTTAATTGAACCCCATGTGGATCTTGAAAGAGCAACATCATGGTTGTAAAGACCGAACCACCCGTCGAATCCAATTACTGTCCATCCATCTATATACTGGAACATGTTTGGTGGGTAAGTTGGATCGCAAACCAGCCAGCCCACAGGATTTGGAGCACCAAGAACGCTCAGGGACATCCAATAATCACCCGCTACAAGGTTGGCGTAACTCTGGAGTTGAAGGTCGTTTCGGTAAAGATTAAGCCCCCAAGACTGATCACCAGTAAGAGTCTCTGTCTGGTATGCAGCAGGAACTGTTTCGCCCCATACATGTGTTCCCATTGATCCACTAGCATCTTCATAGATGTCAACTGCAATATCAAAAGGATGACCTGGCCCAGTGAAAACTGCCCAGAATGATAAACTCTTGACTTCAGCAGCTGAGGCCAATGTGAAATTATCTGCACCAGCAAATTGAGGACTGTGAATATAAATACCAGTGCCCAAGTTCGGAAAATCATAAGGCTGCTCATAGATAGTGCCATCAGTTGGTGGTTGAGGATCGTAAGTAGATCTACTGCCAATGTAACCAAAATTAGTATCACCAGCAAATGCTACGGCTACCACTACAAGACTAAAAATCAAAGTTTTCATTAATCATCCTTTTTTTATAGAAGTGTTCGAAGCTTTTCAAGAACAGAATCAATAAATGAATCTGAAATTCTTTCAATGACTTCAATCTTTCGGGCTTGCCAATTCAGGCTTTTTGCCTGATCAGATAGAACCACTCCGTTAACTGAACAGTCCCCCGGCAACTGAACTTCAAACGGATAACCTTTTACTATGGAAATTATTGGCCACATTAAGGCCAACCCGACACGATCATTATATTTTTGAGGAGAAAGAATCAGAGCTGGTCTTCTACCAGCCTGTTCATGCTCTGCCTGGGGATTAAGAGAAATCCAGACTATATCTCCTCGCTTGGGAGGAATTGTTTTTATCACCATTCCTTTCGACCAACAGCCCTACCGGTATCTGTTTCCTTATGCAGGTTTTGATCAGTAACTTTATTAAGAAGGTCATCCAATGTATATTTTATTTCAACTGATCTAACCACAAGGGAACCATTATCGGAATGAAGCTCAACTTTTGTATTATTTTTTAGTTGTAGTTCATCAGCAATAACCATAGGAATTCTGATAGCGAGACTATTTCCCCATTTTTTCATCGTTGTTACCATCATTCACCTCTGTTTCTACAATGCAGATACAAGAGTGTTTGTTGAAAGTCAAGGTTGGTGAAGAACTGTGTCTTTATTATGCCTCAACACGCATGTTTAAAGTAATCATGCTGGATTTGCCTTTTTGCAACAGTTGCCTAATTCACTGAAATTACATCATGAGCAATCACAACACCATCAGCATATCTGTCTGCAGAATAG
>JAOZUR010000116.1 GCA_029938555.1 Candidatus Sabulitectum sp.
CCTTTTGAAGTGTCTGATTTACAAGATGTGATTTTAAGCGTAATGATTTCTTGATCCAGCAACCTGTTAAGTTAACTCCATTTACTCAGTTAAAGGCTCTAACCGCTGAGCATGATTGCATCTGCAACATCTTCGCAGAATGCAAAGGCTTGATCAAGCAACACCTCATAAGCAAATAGCTTTGTTATACATCTTAAATTGCATAAATTTATCTCATCAAGAAAGTACTAACACACAATCTTTGATTACATTCTAACACCTAGTTGCTTAAAATCAGAAAATGAGTATAATTAAATACTTTCAATAATAATCTTAGATGGAGTAGTAATGAATTCTGCGTCAAAATATTCAAAAAGAGTACTTAATTCAAACACAGAACAACCTCAACATGATGAACTAAATATCAGAACTACCTTGGAGAATCTTCACATCGGCGTGATGGTGCATTCAACTGATTCAAGAATTTTGTTCAGTAACCCGGCAGCACGCCAAATTCTGGGATTAACCGAAGAACAAATCAACGAGAAGCAGGCAATTAACCGCTTATGCAAATTTATCTATGAAGATTTAACTCCTATGGCTGTTGAAGATTATCCTGTAAACCGAGTTATTCTCTCCCAAAAGCCTTTAACAAATTATCTTATGGGCATGCTTAAATCAACCGACAATAACATCACTTGGATCGTCATCAATGTGCTTCCAATCTTCTCCAAAGAAGGAGTGTTCGAGAATATAATTGTCAATATCTCTGATGTTTCAGAACGCATGCAATCAAGAGATGCTATAAAAAAAGATCGAAAATTACTTTCCACCATTACAAAACATTTACCGAACACCCAAATCTCTGTAGTAGAGACAGATTTTAGCATCAGTTATTCCTCTGGGCAAAAATTCACAAATCAACATCTAAGTCCAAGTGATTTCATTGGATTAACCGTTGATCAAATATTTGGATACAAAGCAACTTTCATAAAAGATCAGTACAAAAAGTCATTCAACGGTGAGCATTTATCTTTTCAACTGTTTTTTGAAGGTCTAGACTTACTTTATCGTACAGTTCCTTTGATCGAGGAAAACAACTCTATACAAAGAATTCTTGTTGTCACCGAGAACATTACCGAGAAAATTCTTGTGGATAAAACTTCACAAAGTAACAAAAATTTATTGAGGAATATTTTCGAGAACACTACAAATCTGTATTACTCTCATTCTCCAGACCATACGGTTACTTACTTGAGCCCTCAGGCAAAAAAAATGCTAGGCTTTACCGTTGGTGCAGCAAAAACACAATGGATGGAAATCATTTCAGACAACCCTATCAACCAAATTGGGTTCAATAACACTGAAAAGGCAATAAAAACAGGCAAACGGCAACCACCTTATGAACTTGAATTGATTAGAAAAGATGGGAAGAAGATATGGGTTGAAGTTAGAGAATTCCCAGAGGTTCAAAACGGTAAAACAATTGCCATCCAAGGATCTTTAACTGAAATTACAGAACGCAAACAAGCAGAGAATGCCATAAAAGAAAGTGAAGAGAAATTCAGAAATATCTTCGAGAATAGAGGAACAGCCACCGGTCTATTCGGAGAAGATGGAATTGCTCAAGACTGTAATGCAGTGTTCTGTGAGCTAAGTGGATACCCTAGAAAAGAGATCATTAATAATATGATATGGTCTGACTTTATCGCCAGTGACGACCTTGAAAAATTGCAAAAATACCACACAGAACGAGTTAAATCTGGAGTCTATCCACCATCCCAATATGAGTGTAAAATAATTACGAAAAGCAAGGGACTTCTGGATGTTATTATTAACATTACCGTACTCGGTAAAACAAGAATTGTTTCTATTATCGATATAACCGAACAGAAGAAAGCAAATCTTGAAATTCAACGCATGCAAAGACTTGAGGAACTGGGAACAATTGCAGGTGGCATTGCCCATGACTTCAATAATCTCTTAACAGGCGTTTTCGCCAATATTGAAATGGCAAAATTGAATCTTTCAAACAATTCCTCTTCCGCTGATCATCTGCAAAAAGCTGGAAATTGCATTATTAGTGCCAGAAGATTAGCAGGCCAACTTCTTTCTTTTGCCAAAGGAGGAGCTTCATCTTTTAAAACAGTAGATACCGCAAAAATTATACATCAAACCATAGAATTCAACCTTCACGGGTCTAGTGTTAAAACACAGATAACTATTCAGAATGATCTCTGGTCACTAATTGCTGACGAAGGTCAAATAGAACAAGTCTTGGCAAACCTTACAATTAACTCCAAACAAGCCATGCCTCACGGAGGAACTCTATATGTTGATTGTAAAAATCTTTCTGTTTGTGACGGTGACCATAAGTCAAACTCGATCCAACTTACCATAAGAGATGAAGGAACGGGTATTCCAGCAAAAGTTATTGATCGAATATTTAATCCTTATTTCAGTACCAAAGAGACCGGGCAAGGATTAGGTCTTGCCATAGTCTACAACATAGTTAAGTCACACAAAGGGCGTATAACTGTATCATCAAAACCTGATATAGGAACCACATTCACCATCATACTTCCGGCAAGTCCTAAGGCTGTAAAGGAAAAAACACAGGTAACTGATATTATCAATAGTAATATTACTATTGATACTTCACTACATATTTTAATAATGGATGATGAACAAATCATAAGAGATGTTGGTTCGCAACTACTTAATTACCTTGGACATACCACAGACACAGCAAACCACGGTGATGAGGCAGTTAAAAAATATACAGAAGCCCAAAACACGAAAAAACCCTTTGATCTTGTGATCATGGATCTAACGATTCGCGGTGGCAAAGGCGGCAGAGAAACAATCAAAGAGCTGCTCAGCATCCACCCCAATGCAAAAGTTATTGTTTCAAGCGGTTACTCATCTAACCCTATAATGGCAAATTTCAGCTCATACGGGTTCGCAGGGAAGCTTGCCAAACCTTTTGAAGTGTCAGACTTACAAGATGTGATTTTAAGCGTAATGAATTCTTGACTCAGCAACCTGTTGAACATTGCACTCCGCAGCACGATATCACACAATAGAGGTTAATTTGACAGAAGCAACAGATTTAACTAATTACATATATCTTGTCGAGCAGAAATATTTTTAAATTGAATGCTTTAGTTCAAAATTATTATCATCTGCTCATCACACGAAGTATTGCTGCTTGTCGTTAAGGCATGGTTTATGTGCATAACACTCCGTTATGCACAACTATATCTATGAGTTTATACATCCAATACTAGTTTTGTCAAAATTGTACTTGTATTGTCATCACTATTTTCATAATCGGATATTAAATACTCAAGACCAAGGGAAAGGTTTTCCCTGACCTGACAGCAACCTGCTATTGAACATCTTGCTTCTGGATGACCGGGAAAATCACTAGATATTTCATACCTGGCGGCCACGCCATATTTCTCATTTATACTGTAGGCAAGTTCGGTATTCAATGAAGATGGTTTAATTGGGGCGCTGTTGGGCAGGTGGTTCTGCCATTCATCTAAAGCAGTAACATATTCCACTTCAACGGCAAAAAGACCCAATTCTGAACTCAAACCAATATTGAATCCAGCCACATCAATATATGGTAAGCTATCTGAATGAAGTAAAAAATAATCCTCAAGGCCTGCTTCTCCTAAATCAGATGTCCAAGAAATGCTGGTTGATGTTCCTTCAAAAAAATTAAAACTAGCTGTGGCAAAATAATTATCAGGAATTTGATCCGAATCAGGTACATCAAGATCTCCATTGAAAACACCTACACCCACTTCAAATGCATCTGCCGAATAACCCAATTGAATCAAAGTTTCTTTGCCATCTGCAAGATCTTTAACAAGAGGATCAGTAATCATGTGCGAGTTAAATACTCCAAAAGGAACACCTTTAAGGCCTGTTTCCAG
>JAOZUR010000071.1:0-5178 GCA_029938555.1 Candidatus Sabulitectum sp.
CAGAGCTATGTAAATGAATCAGTAACGCAGAAGAAGGACAGGAGAGCAAACAGGAACCGACAGTTATTGCTTGACAAGGTATTAGATTTACATGTTAAAACAATTCTGATTTAGTCGGTTAGACTGAATCAAAAAGAATCAAGCATTTCAATTGCATAATCAAGAACTGGGTCAATGCCAGCAGCTAAGTCTGCTGGAGAGGTTTCCACAACTATATCCGGATAGATCCCATTTCCCTCTATCCAATGAGAATTATAAGTAAGAATTGTTTTATTAACATATCCACAACTCCATCTTTCAGAAATAGCAGTACCAGCTTTGGCAAAGGAAACACTTCCACCTGTTGTGTCTCCCACTAGAACAACATTGGGGAAATTAATAAAGTTTGCCGTCATGTTTTCTGAATCCTGAATGCAATTCTCTCCAATCAATAAAATGACAGTACCTGTAAACTGCTCTTCACCTGCTTTAAAAACCGCTGGCCTTGCATCAACATACTGATCGTACTCAGGGCCGCTTCGAGAACGGTAAATCGCGCCTGGATATGATTTTGCTGCAAACCTACCCATAAAAGAATGAGCACAGGCACCTGTAGATTCTAATAGCCCTTCAGGATTCATTCGAATATCAATAATTACAGCTGGTAACTCAAGACTATTACATTTTGTCACAAATGAATCTAAAGAATTAAGTGCAGAGGGCGTACCGCTGTCAGGAAATTCGTTCAAAAAGATATAAGGTAATATTTCTGGAGGGCACCAACCAAAATCTTCTACATACCCTTCTTCCCAGCCTGCCCAACCATGCGGCAAGAGATAGTTATTTACTAACACATCCATATTGTAATTAGAAAAATACCCTTGAGAAAACGGAAAAATTACATAGTATTCAAAAGTAATGGGATCGTAAAACGTAAGCCTTATAGTAGGATCTTCAAGAAGCGAGACCATTTCAGCAACAACCTCAGCCATGGCGTCTTCAGTTTGACAATTATTAGCCAAAGTAAAGTACTCTTCCCCAATAGACGCCCAGTCTAAATCCTTATGAACAAAATAGGGGCAAAACTCTTCATACTTTTCAAAAATTGCTGTAAAACCTTCAATATCAGGACTGTTTTCCGGCAATTCCTGAGGACTGTGCATACATCCAAAAAATACTAGTATTAAAGAGCAAAAACCGGTTTTAGTCATAGTAACTCGCTTTCTCTCTTCATTTTGTTAAAACTACTGCTGCGCCGTAAGCACATAAATATTTCCACTTCCAGAAGCTTGAAGATCAACTGGATATCCTGGGAAATCCAATTCCTTGGTAATTTCTTGCGAAATATAACTATATGCAGAAAGTCTGCTAACATTATCTCCCAGATAACTAAGAATATAGGCATGCTGGTAATCTCGCCCCATGGTAAGTAGATGAGTATTTCCAGCAATTCCTTCCCTTCCAAAATAATTATATGCTGGTGGTTCTGGAGGCAAAACAAAGGGAATTGTTAATCGATAAGAGCCAACACTAAAATTATCATGATCAATGTCATGATGAATAGCCACAAAGAATGAATCATTTGGCACAGAAACAAAATCAAGAAAAGCACCCGAGGTGTACTTTGTTAACAAAATACTCCTTAAATCGCCAACCCCTAAAACTTCCACCATACTAAGAGCATCAGTGGTTGAGACAAGCACTGAATCTGAATTCTGAAGTGGTTGAACCGGCAGTGCTTCCATAAAAAACATGTTAAAGAAAAGATCGGTGCTACCATACACTGTGTTGTTAGAAGTTAAAACCTGAAACACCTTGCTGGTAGTTCCATCTCCTACAAATAAATTTCTTGAACCTGGTGCAAGAGCTAGTTTAACAGGAGACTGGCAAACACTAAATTCATCAGTAACAATACAATCTGGAAGACTAACTTCAAGAATTTTGCCAAACGCTCCAATAAGATATGCTGAGTTATTTCTTGAACAGAAAACGATTTCTGAAAATCCTGCAGCGGAAGCAGAAGCAATCTGATTTTCTTCAATTAACTCCATTGTTTCAGAATCATACCTAAAGATTTTCCCTTCAGTAGAAACAACAAAAATAATATTCGGATAGATTAACAAACTTCTTGCGCCTGGTATATCTGGTACTACTGTCAAAATAGAAAAATCGTTTGCTGAAATCACATGCAAGCCTGCTTTGTATCCCATTTCATGCTCAGTTACATTAATACAGCTGGTGCTTAACAAAAGAATCAAAAAAAGAAAAGATAGTCTATTTTTCAAACCTAGTGCTGTAATTTTTTTTACCATGATAGAACCGCTGAAAACAGAAAGTGTCTCGCAGGTGACCAAGCTCTAGGATTACCCAGTTCTCCGGCTGGGTCACCAGAGTTATGAAAAAGACCAGTATCATATATGTGATTAACATTTCTTCTGTTAAACAAATTAAATACGCCAGCTACAAATTTAATAGAACCAATGCTTGTTCTAATATCCCTAGAAATAGAAAGATCAGTTTGCATAGTGGATGGTCTTCTTTCTGTATTTGTTTCGATTAACTGACTTTCAGATGGCGGAAGAGAATATGGTGTTCCACTTCCAAACATATAGGAAACAAGAAAAGACATATTTTCAAATGGGAAAATTCCTGACAGCTCCGGTCCATTGGATTCATAAAGAGTATACTTACAACTTATACCAGCTTGATGGGTCTGATCCCAATCTAGATAGCTCTCCTCTCGTGAAACAAAAACATCACTAAACTGCGCGTTGTTATACAATTCAAACATAGAGGAGTATCTACCTTTGGCTTTTGAAAATGTGTAAAAAATCTGTCCTGAAAAACCACTTTCAGCGCTTCGGGAAATACTTGTTTCAATACCCATCACATTGCCGTAACTATTATCATTTGTAAAGACAAAATTTGCTCCTTCAATGTTATCCCCTGTACTAACCAAACCTGTTATATCTTTGTTATAGAAGGAAACTGCAAAGTTTGTAAATGTATCCAACTCTTGTCTAATTCCCATTTCAAATAGCTTAGTAAGTTCAGGACTTAAATCAGGATTCCCAGCAATCACCCTGTCAGCACCCATGTTAAATGTTGTCTGAAGATACAGACTATTCATTGGAGGCATTTGAAAATAGTGACCGTAAGTTGTAAAAAAGATGGATCTTTCACTAAAGGGAATGGAAAAACTAATTCTTGGACTAAAATGGATTTTTGCTTCAACAGGTGCACCTTCTCCCGCTTCTGCTGAAAAGAAAGTGGTATTTGAATTAAAATAATCACATCTAATTCCTGCGGTTGTTATGGCGCCGGCAGAAAATCTGTAACTACCCTGAGCATATCCAGCAGCTGAAAATGGATAAGCATTCCATAAGGATAAATATGCATTTCCCGGAGATAAATAGTAAGCATTATACTGATACAAATCATAATATTTCCCAGAAATCCCGAACTTCAGTCTGGCTCTTGGATTAGGATTAATATCAAATCCAATTTGTGCTGTAGATACCTGTGCCTTAGAATCGTACCAGACATTCTGATGGACACCAGCATAATAGAAGCCCTGCTGACTCTCAAAAATCACCGGAGGCGAGTACTGAGTCATCCAGAACAAAGGATTTTCACCTTCTCCAATAAAACCACCATTCTCACTGAAAATTCTGTTTGCATCTTGAAACCTTACAGTTCCAAGAACTATCTTCATACTTGTTTTATCGCCAATCAGATGAGAGACATTAAAAATCAATCCAGAGGTTTCGCTAAAAAGCACCGGTAAAGCATAATCCTGATTTCCTGGGGGAAAAAGTAAACCATCCACGACTTTTGCCTCTTCATATTTTGACCAAGCCCATTGATTCCATCCCCTCTCTCTGTAGGAACCAATAACATTTAAGGAATAAATAGTTCTAGGGACTGGCCTATAGGTAACCTTGATCATTCCTGAAACATCATTTATCCAGTTGTATGACCAGTTGTTTCGCGTGTCTATATTGTTTTTTCCACTGGAAGAGAATTGTCCTGAAACACTAATTGTCATTTCACCTGGTATATCCAAACCCAATTCAGGAAAAAGACTCTGTGTGAGTGGTTCAGGCCCAGATAATGAAATTTCAACTTTAGTCAAATCTTTTCTGCACAAATCAGTATCTATGCTTTCAAAATAAACCTGTTCCCCTGATGAAGTTATGCTTGAAACTGCATCTCCCATCCTACCTGAAATGGTACCAGCAAACTCATCATTACCTTCTGAACCTATAAGGTCCACAACTCCAGACAAAGTATTACCGTATTCAATGCTCAAGCCACCAGTCATCAAAGTTGCGTTTGAGAGTGCAGAAGTGGGAATATCAAAGCTAAATTTATTATTCATAGGCGAGCGAAGTGATATTCCGTCAAGAACATAATCCACTTCCCCTGCCCTACCTCCCCTTACATGCAATTCTCCGTTCTGCTGAACAACTCCAGGTTGTGCAGCTATCATATCCACAACGGTGTTTGTAGAAAAAGTTTTCATCTCTGAAAGATCTAGTTGAAATGCCGTTGCGGGAATATCACGAAGAATGTTAGTTCGAGTTTGAGTAACTGTGATAACCGTAGAACCGGAAGCATCCTCTTCAAGCTCAAAATCTATACGACTTAAGTTATCGGCTTCTACTGCAACTCCTGAAATTGTGGTAGTAACTCTTCCTACCATCTGAACTCTAACTATATAGTAGCCAATAGGTAAAGCTGAAATAACATATTCTCCCTGTGGGCTGGTCATTGCTCCATAAGGAGTTCCTTCAATTAAAACAGTTGCGCCAACCAAGGGATTACCATCTGTGTCTTTAACACTTCCAGCGATAATTCCAGTAGAACTTGCTATGAGAGTAAAAGGAAGCAAAAGCAACAAAAAGAAAAACACAAATTTCATCAATGATTACCCTTCTGAATCTAAAGAGATACTCAGCCGTGTCCCAATGTTGCATCATTACGATGGCGAATATTATACCAATATAACAAGTTAGAACCCTTTTAGCTTCGGCACGATTTCAGCTCACTTTCTTCACCTGCTGAGTATACTTGTGGATGGAAATAAATTTTTATCCCAGATATGTATTTGATCTATCAGTAATTGATATTGAGTAAGGTGCTATTTATGTAATGGATCTGGGTTAAATCAATTTTGAGCGTAAAATAATTTTTTGT
>JAOZUR010000071.1:5278-6670 GCA_029938555.1 Candidatus Sabulitectum sp.
TATCACTTTTTTCCATCATTTTAATGGTTGAATTATCTATTGACAAACCAAAACGAACTTTGCATTTTAATTGACTACTTTTAAATATTGATTTATTTGGAGAAAATTGGGCGTAGTAGCTATGTTCATTTACTATGCACTTAGTTAATCTTCTATAATGTTCTTATATAATGGAGAGATTATATGAAATTGTATACAATTCTTGTTTTCATCACAGTTGTGTTACTTGTGATAGCTTGCCAGAGTGAGACAGATGTTTCCTCGTATAATTCCCTTACTGCCCCGGTTGATACATTGAAGAAAGTGTTGGAAATTGGTAAGGAGTTTGGGGATTCATCTGAAGTATTTTCATCTATAAATGCAGCAATTATTGATGACCAAAACCGAATCATTGTCTTGGATGAGATCGAAAATTGCCTAAAGATATTCGACATAGAAGGAAATTATACAGAACAAGTATCCAGGAGAGGTTCTGGGCCGGGAGAGTTTAATCACCCTCGGGGACTATTCTCAATGGCAGATGGCAGACTGGGTGTGTGTTCTTCAGGAAGAGGTGGATATGTTGTATTTGATGATTCACTAGATTTCATAGAAGAATTCAATCTGTGGCACGGTAATTCCCCACATAGTATTACACCAATATCTGATTCTTTGTTTATAGCATGTAGATACGGAGCTATTCAAAGAAACAATCTATCGGTAAATATGCGTACTGTTGGAATTTATAAGTGGGGGGAATCTGACTGCAAGATGGTGCTCTGGGGGGATTCTCTTGTGTTGTCTATAGATGATTTTAGTGAAGATCCTTCACCTTTGATTAGATATGCTCTAATCGACAAACTTGATACCAGCGGAAACAGCGAGTTCGGCATCTATTTTGCTGTTAGCAATCCTTATGAATACTGTATTACAGGATGGGATTCGTGTGGTGTTAAAATATTTTCATTAACAAGAGAAATGACCCCGGTCGAAAAAACACCCGACGAACTAATAGATGAAAACTTTTATGTCTCCAGTAGTTTGAACAGAGGTACCGGTGGTAATTCTTCTGTACTGTATCAAGCTCAACCATATAGAAACATGATTGTAGGAGTCTATATTGGACCAGACAATAATCTTTGGGTGAGGCGTGGGACATACACTGAACCTTTTTTTGATATCTACGACCTTGATGGCAATCTTCTTCGTCATGTTGTTTATCCTGTGGATGGATGGAGTTGGAAAACCGAAATATCTCCAAATGGTATATTGGCTTGGGAATTAGATCCCAAAGAGGGCTATCAGAAGCTTTACTTATTGGAGTAAGCGGTGATTGTACTGATTTTATTCAAAAGCAGATTGATGGTATTTAAAAAAATCAATGAACCTCTGCTAATAATCCACCATGCAGAA
>JAOZUR010000071.1:6770-13795 GCA_029938555.1 Candidatus Sabulitectum sp.
ATTGATGGTATTTAAAAAAATCAATGAACCTCTGCTAATAATCCACCATGCAGAAACATTGTTTTTGTCTTACCGGCTATCAGAGCAAAAGCAGACTTAACTCCAGTTCCCTGCACTAAACTTTCATTTGCAGTATGGAATGAAATATGCTTTTGGAGTATAGTACATAGTTGCAGTTATTCCAGCAAAAGGTGGTGAAAGTATGCATGCACTGGAAGTTTTTCCAATCTGTTGAGCAGTAACGGGAAAGATCAGGGAATTGATCCCCTCACCGGGCTTCTGAACAGATCAGTTCTGCCGTATCTGAATCAGCAGTTCTCGCATCGGGATCACCCGTGGTCTCTGGTCATTATCGACATTGATCATTTCAAGCTGGTAAACGATATTTATGGCCATCTGGCCGGTGACGCCATCCTCTCTCATGTAGGCCAGACCATCAGCATCAATTTAAAAAGCAACGACTTCGCACTTCGTTTTGGCGGAGATGAATTCATTGTGATCCTCCCTGATACCAGCGGCGATAGCGCACTTGATCTTGCCCAGCGACTTCTATTCGAATTCCAGAAGGGAGAGTTACCAGGAGGATCCAGCATCAGTGTTTCCATGGGCATTGCCCAGAGCAGACCAGAGGATCAGGAAATATCAGACTTGATCTCAATGGCCGATCAGGCTCTGTATCACGCAAAAGATACTGGAAGAGGGCGGTTTGTTCTGGCAGATGATTTAAATTTCCTTAAGGATGTCGCACCTGATTTTTCTCACATGGTTGGAAGAAGAGAAGAACTCCATCAGCTTAGAGAACTGGTTGACAGTGCCTTTGCGGATTCCGCAAGATTTTGCCTGTTAACAGGTTTTCAGGGAACGGGAAAGACAAAACTGGTAGAAGAACTGTTTCACTACTGTCAATTTAAACAGCTCTCTGTATTTTCCACAGAGGCTCACCCACTTTCCCAGGAAGAAAATTTCCTGATTCTAGGCGTGATCAATAAAGCATTAAATCAGCTCTCGGAAAGCCAGATATCTTCGCTTACAATGGCCGTAGGGCCAATTGAACGATTCACAGCAGAACAGCTTACAGAATTCACCTTCAAAGTGCGAGACAGAACTATTTCTGCCACTCCTGATGCAAACAGCGTTAGAAACAGGAAAGATCTCGGTGTAATTCTGAAAGAAATTTCCAAAATCATTCCCTTTGTAATGGTTATAGATAATCTGCACTGGGCCTCAGAGAATTGTATTCAATTTGCAGCTGAAGTAATTGCTTCTATACCCGAGGCCAATATCCTTTACATCTGCATGAGTCGGACCAGTGAAACCATTCAGCTACTTACATCAGTGTGGGTCACCATTCCTTCTAAAAAAATTCATCTGGCACCTCTGGGGCAGACGGATGTAAGAACCATGGTTTTCTTTGCCATGAAAACGCCGGGAATTCCTGACCAGGTGCAAAACTATATGATGCGTCAGAGCGGTGGCAATGCTCTTTTTCTGCGCAAGCTTATCAGCTGGGGTCTCGAAATGGGGTATTTAAGTATAGGTAAAGAAGATATCTGTATCTGGCAGGAGCCAGACGAAGAGGAATTCCCAAGTGAGATTTCTTCCATAATAGAAGTAATGCTTGGTAAATGCACAGTAGCAGAAAAAACGGTTCTTAAACGGGCTGCTATTGCAGGAGAACTTCTTGATCTTGAGCTGCTCAGTGAGCTCACATCCATGGATGAATACAATCTTGCGGAAAAACTTGATCGCTTTGTTGGAATGGGGCTTATTAAAGATAACGGAAGCTTTTACACTTTCTCCCACGGTGTAATGAAAAGCCATCTGATCTCCGAGATATCTCCTTCACTCAGACAAATTCTCCACGAAAAAACCGCACTATTTCTAGAGACCCGAAACGAAAACTCAAAAGATGATTTGACCACACAGATCGCATACCATTTCTGCAAGAGCAGAAACAATAACAAAGCTATAGAATATTCCAGAAACGCAGCAAACATTACTTTCGCCGCCGGGCTTCACACTGAACCTATCTACTGGTATAAAAAATACCTGAACCTAGCCTCATCCAGCCTTAGCAAAACAGGATTCCTCGCCGCACAAATCAATATTGGAATTCTTTTCTCAATTACAGGGCAGGCTGAACTAGCAGAAAAACACTTGGTAAAAGCTCTTTCTCTTACCGATGATTCTGTTGATCTTTGCGCGATATATCACCGCCTAGGCAGGAATTTTCTTCGCAGAAGCATGTACCCCACTGCAATCAAATATTTCAAGAAAGCAATTGCCACCGGTAATTCAATTCAGTCGCCGTCTGGAGTTCTGGTGAATAATATGGTGGGCGCACACCTGGAAGCATCATTTATATACAGGCTGCAGAACAAACTGACTAAGGCAAGCAAAGAACTGAAACTCGCAGAGAAACTACTGCAGAGCAAGACTCCTGAAATAGACAAAGCACTTGAGGGTATGTATTTCGCCCGAATGGCAGATCTTGAGAACGAAACAGGTTCACCGGAGAAAACTCTTGAACTTTACCAAAACGGGCTGAAAATATGTGTTAAAGAGAAAGACCTCACAGGAGAAGCTCTGATCCTGAATAATATGCATGATCTCTATGCGTACAGCGGTGATTACAATTCATCTCTGGACAGCCTCAAGCAGGTAATCAAACTGAATAACAAGCTTGGCGACAGACTGGGACTTGCTATCGGTTACTACAATATCGCCGAGACATACACGCGACTTAACATGCTTGATCTTGCCAATAGATACTTCCAGATGTACATAGAGCTGAACAGCAAGATAGAGAACCGTCTCGGAATGGCCTATGGGCAGCTCGGTCTGGGCGAACTTGCCATGGTTACGGGTAAAAACAGCAAGGCTTCTGAATACTTCTTTAACGCCTCGGAAATTTTCGGCGAACTGAAATGCCTGGAAATGCAAAGTAACACAGAGTTAAGCAGGATAAAGGCCCTTCTTTTCCTTGGTGAGTATCAGGTCTGTGAGGAGATTCTTCAGAAAATCCAAGGCGATAATGGCAATTCATCTTTTCAGAACTGGATTCAGCATTTCCGGGGAATGCTTCTTTTTCACGCAGCTGACCATCAGGAAACAATCAACCGAGCTATTACCATAATAGAACACTCAATTGCAAATGCAGGAGAAACCACCCATGAAGACTTGATCTTCATGTACGGTAATCTTTACAAAGTGCTGAAAACAGGCGACAATAGCGAAAAGATCATCACAATTCTTGGGGAGGCTCTGAGTTTGCTTGAATTGAAAATTGAGAACATAACATCAGATTCCATACGGAACAGTATTCTTTCCCGTTCAGACATGGAAGCATTTCTTGATATCTGCCGCGAGAGGGGAATTGCTTCTTCCCTTCTAAACAGTTAATTTCTACCTTTCAGCAGAAATATTTCAAACACCATACGGGAGTGATTTATGAGCAAAGAATTCAGCAGGAAAGACAAATTCAAGTACGCGTTTGATACAATGATGTCTCGGGGACCAGCTGGACTTATCATATGGCTCGGTGTTCTGTCTGCTATACTGATCCTTGTATTCTCCCTGATCATAATGGCAACAGGTACCGCACCGGAAAATGAAGGGTTTCCCACTCTTCTCTGGATGAGTCTTATGCGTACCATGGATCCTGGAACCATCGGTGGAGATCAGGGCGGCCCGGGATTCCTCATGAGTATGCTCCTGGTAACTTTCAGCGGTATATTTATTTTCAGTGCACTTATCGGTATTTTAACCACCGGGCTGGATGCAAAGCTTGATTCCTTGAGAAAAGGTCGATCACGAGTGGTAGAAAACGGACACACAGTAATTCTCGGCTGGTCGGAACAGGTCTTTACCATAGCATCTGAGCTTTCTATAGCGAATGAGAATCAGAAGAATCCCTGTTTGACCATTATGGCAAACAGAGACAAAGTTCAGATGGAAGAAGAGATCCGAGAGAAAGTTCCGTCCATGAGAAACACCAGGGTAGTGTGTAGAACCGGTAATCCTGCTGAACCAAGAGATCTGGAAAGAATGAGTCTGCACACATCAAAATCTATCATCATCCTCTCCCCTGACAATGAGAATCCGGACCCAGAAGTAATAAAGATAATGCTTGCAATTACAAGCAAATCCGCTGAAAGAAAAAAGCCTGTTCACATGGTTGCTCTTATCAACAGCCCTGACAACCTACAGGCTGCAGAAATTGTTGGAAGAGATCAGGCAGAAATAATTCTTGCTGGCGATCTCATTGCAAGAATGGCTGCCCAGACATGCCTTCAATCAGGTCTTTCCATTGTTTACCAAGAACTTCTTGACTATGACGGAGATGAGATATACTTCCAGCATGAGCCTCTTCTTACAGGGAAAACCTTTTCAGAAGCACTATCTCTCTATGAACACAGCAGCGTAATCGGACTAAAAACCCAGGACAAGTGTATCCTCCTGAATCCATCAATGAACAGAATTATTTCCCCGGGCGATTCTATCATTGCAATTTCAGAAGATGACGATACCATTGTTCTGTCTGGTGATAATAGTAAAAATATCGAGATACAGAAAGGTTCTATTTTCCACACATCCAGTGAAGACAACGCCCCCCGTAAAATAATAATGCTGGGATGGAACTGGAGAGCCTCGATAATAATAAGAGAGCTCTCAAACTACCTTCATCCCGGTTCAAGCCTTATGCTTGTTGCAGATGAAACACTCTGCCATCCAGAGGTACCCGATAACCTGGAAAATCTTTCTGTCAAATACGAGTCTGGCAATACAACAGATCGTTGTATTCTTGAAAGTCTTTCAATTCAGCAATACGACCATATCATTCTTCTAAGTTATTCCGATGATCTGGATGTTCAGACAGCAGACTCTTCCACTCTGATAACCCTTCTTCACATAAGAGACATAGCAGACAAACTCGGCAGACATTTTTCTCTGGTGAGTGAGATGAGAGATGTAAGGAACAGAAACCTTGCAGAGATCACAGGAGCTGATGATTATATCGTAAGCGACCAGCTCTTAAGCCTTCTGCTCACACAAATATCAGAGAACAAAGACCTCAGTGTAATCTTCAGGGATCTTTTCGACCCTGAGGGTTCCGAGATCTACCTTAAACCTGTTGAACAATACATCACCACTGCTGAACCGGTTAACTTCTATACAGTGGTGAAGAGCGCAACTGAGCTTAACGAAGTTGCAATCGGATACAGGATCAACAGTCAGCGAAGCAACCCCAAATATCAATACGGCATAGTTGTGAACCCGGGAAAAAGTGATCTTATTCAATTCTGCAGCGAAGATTCCATCATCGTGCTTGCTGAAGATTAAGGAGAGTAACCGCAATGTTGCTGGCAATACTGATACTTATAACAGGAATACCCCATGCCGTGTCTGATGCAGTTACCACATTTAACCAGGGCTATCTGTTTTTTCGGGAGATAGGCATGGAATCCGAAGAACCTGACGCTCCCAGGGACCGTACCACTGGAATCGAAATCTTTACAGATGGATGCGAGCCCCTGGGAACAGATATAGATATAGTTCTCTGGAACAACACCATGCAGAAGCTGTGGGAAAGAGTGAACAAAGCAGAAACCAGTTTCTCCGTATCTGCCGGTAACGAATTTCTATACTACGAGAACTTCCTTCTTTCCTTTGAAGATCGGGACCAGAGAAGAAATATTATCATTCACCCTGAGGAACTATGGTCCATACTACATCATGCAGAAACATGTTCCACTACTGCTCTGGGACAGATAATGATGGAAGCGTTTTACCCCGGAATGGCCACTCCTAACACAGCATTCATAACAACAGGCGATCCGGCCATGCGTACAATTCAAACACTGCTGAGAAGAGGAAGAGATTCAACTACCTCCTCTGAGAATTAGATATTTAGCCAGACCTCAACCCACAGCAGATGCTAAATCACAATGTATTTTAAAGAGGCTTCTCTTGATCCCCGCCGATGTATTAACTTCCATGCTCATTTAAGAACTGTATACATAAGGGACAGGTATGAAATGGCTTGGGCAATCAAGGCATCTGTTGATATCATTGATTCTATTCCCTGCTCCCGAAGAAGCTCTCCTACCATATCTGCCCTTCATCATAAAAATATCAATTGCCGTATCCTCCTAGAATCACTTTAACGGCACCGAATGTGTTCTGCTCAAGGCTTTGAGAACCTTCAAAGACCATGTATGGAATCCATTCAAAAAGATACCCGGTTGAACTGGGGCTGCCACCGGGCAAGAATAAGCTAGTGAGACATCTGGCAGTACCTGCTTCCCAGTTATAAACACGGCTCCAGCAATCGCCGTCGGGGTAATAAATATCTATAAGCAGGTTATCCTGCCCATTGTAGAAGAATGGTATGTCTAATTCCAGAACAAGCTCGTTCCCGTACCCGTTCTCAAGGTGGAGAGAATCAGTGTGATATACTTCTACAAGTGTTCCCTGGGCATAATTTTCTGCAAATGTTTCTGTCAATTGGTCATTTTCCACATTTGCCAAACTCAACGTAAAATCCGTCACATATGATGTTTCCTCGGGCCAGGCAAAAACAAATGTAATGCTACTGATCTCAAATGCTGTCTCAATATCTTCCTGCAAAACTACCACCTGGCAGTGCTGAAGAGCTCCTCAACAGTCGAAAGGAGAGCTTTGTCCCTGGGTCATGGTACCGATCTCTACTGTGGACGCATAAGCTGCACCAAACAAAAATCCTGCTATGATGATATTCCTGAACATTTTCTAATTCTCCTTCCAGTTAGTTGATTTAATCTAACTCATTTTCACTGTTCCCACAATTATTATATATTTTGTGTAATCCATAATTTCACAAAACGCAAAAAGCCCCATTCCAGTAAAGGAATGAGGCTTTCTCTATTTCAAAACCGGCCATATCCTACTCTCCCAAGGACTTGTTACCAACTACTGGCCTCGGAATTGAAGGGCTGATACACCGTGATCTTTAACTTCAAAACTAATGTTTAATTTTTTTATGG
>JAOZUR010000023.1 GCA_029938555.1 Candidatus Sabulitectum sp.
TAAGCAGAGAATCCGGCAACTCTGCAAGAACATCACCGGCTTTCAGTTGACTGAACAACATATCAACGAGCATTCCGGTTTCGGCAGGTGTGAGGTTAACAGAAAACAGATCTGCAATATCAGCAGGGTGAATTTTACTTATTGCAACAGCAGCACGGACTGTGGCTTTTTGAGCAAGCAACTTGCGTATGTAATTCATCTGGGTTGGTGTTATAGCCACAGTAACCTCCAATTACTCAGATAAAAAACAGTTTACATTGTTTGATTATCTTCAGGTTTACAGATACCGAAATTGTATGCTACTTCGCCTAGAAGGGGAAGAGGTTCTACTTTGCCGTTAAATCCATTGATTACTCCTATTATAAAAAGTACTAATGCTGCCAGTCCAGCTATTGCATCAACATAACTGGGAGTAAATGGCACAAATCTTATCATAAAAAGAGCCAATGGTATTAACGATTGTTGAGCATGAAACATCACGTATCTATTTTCTCTGCTGGTTACCATTGCAATAACAAAACCAACAATACCAAAATAAGAGATTCCAGCCATTGCTTTTCCATTTTCAATGTCTGATGAATTTATGTTAAAAATAACTTTCATTAGTTTATCATTTCTATGTTTTCGGTACCATTTGTTAAATCTTCAGGTTTAAGTAATCCAAGTTTGTAAGCTAATTTTCCTATTAGCGGAATAGGTTTAACATTGCCAGAGAATCCATTGATTATGCCAATGACCCAAAGAACTATAAGAACAATATCACCTATAATTATAAAAATATCTATAACCCAACCAAGTAGAGGGATAACTGATGCAACCCAGAGTATATTTAGAATAACCCAGATTATCATTACAAGAAGAGCTTGCTGTGCATGAAACATAACAAATTTATTTTGTTTACTGGAAAGAATAGCCACGATAAAACCAATTGGTTCGAATAAGTATGAAAACCCTCCCATAACCTTACCATTATCAATGTCTGCATCCGGGATGTTAAATTCAGAGTTCATTTTACAAATCCTTTAGAAATAAATAAAGGGACGATATAAACCGCCCCTTTAGTCAATTATCAATTAGAAACTTATTCTACGTCAGGAGCGCCTGGTGCTGCTGGAGGAGGTGTTCCGCCGTCTGCAGGTTTCAGGATTCCAAATTTGAAAGCAAGGTTGCCAACTAGAGGAAGAGGTTTGATTACTCCCTTGAATCCATTGAGCATGCCAATGATAAAAAGAACAAATGCACCAAGTGCAATAATCCATCCTACTACTGGAATAGGTGTAACAAGCAAACAAATCACTAGAATTAGCCCCTGTTGTGCATGGTACAAAACATATTTGTTTTCTTTCTTAGTTAAGTAAGCAATAAGAAATCCGAGAGCACCAAAATAGGCGATACCGCCCATTGTTTTGCCTTCTTCGATCTCGGCAGGCGTGATACCGTATTCATTGTCCATTAAAAAACTCCCTCCAAAAAAATGTAACTTTAATTAATCCATACTTCATAGCACAAGGCAACATTCTGAAATATTATGGCTTTGTCAAGCTCTCTGCTTCAGCATCTTTTTAAAATCTTTGTTATATTGAGGAATACCAGGGAGGTTTTCATGAGTGAGGTTGATAGAAGTAACAGTGATCTAATTTCGATAGTATCCATTTTCCACTATGTGCTTGGTGGCTTCCAGATGCTTTTTTCCCTAATTGGATTTGTGTATGTAGCCATGGGTATACTTATGGTAACAGGTGTATTGGATTCGGCAAAAGGTGAATCTCCACCTGCGGAACTTGGTTGGATTTTTACCGGTGTAGGTGTTGTGTTTGTTTTGATTTTTCTCGCTATAGGCTTTTTTACCATAAGAACGGGCATTAATATGAGTCGTAGAAAGCATCGTACCTTTTGTATAGTGATTGACGCTATATTATGTATGATGATACCTTTTGGAACGATTGTTGGTATATTTGGTTTAGTTCTCTTGTCCAAGTCAGAAACAGCTAAGGAATTCGAGGGGTAGAGAAGGGAAGAACAGTGAGTGTGATTGTAACATCGGAGAAGCGTCAGGAAAAACGAGTGGGGGGCACCCTTGAGGTCATCATTAGTACTCATGGCATGCCTGGCCAGTCAGTTACTGCGCTGAATTTGAGTGCTTCCGGGCTTTATTGTATTTGTACCGATCCACTTGGAGACCTTACAAGGGTGGATGTGTCAGTAAATCTTAATGAAAACCAAATTATGGCTCGTGCTGTTGTAATTAGGGAAGAGGAACTTCCAGATGGTACATGGGGTATAGGTTTATTCTTTACGCGAATAAGGTTTGAAGACAGGCAGTTTTTTGCCAGATATGTAAATGGAGAGTGATCTTTTGAAAAACCCCCTTCTTTTAGTTCTTTTATTAGGAATTTTGGTTTTAAATGCAAATGCAGATAAGTATGCTGGAGAGTTTATGTATGTTGGTGCTGGAGCTCGAGCTTTAGCCATGGGAAGTGCTTATTCAGCAGTGGCTGATGATATTACCGCTGGATATTGGAATCCTGCAGGGCTTGTTCAAAACAGAAATAAGTCAATTGCATTTATGCATTCAGAAAGATTTGGTGGTCTGATTTCTTATGACTACCTAGCTTATTCACAGGAATTCAATAGTGATGTTTATGCTGTAAGTCTGTTTAGAACAGATGCAGGCAAAATAGCAGATACCAGTAACCTTCAGTGGCATGATACTGGAAGTGATGGGGTTTTTGGAGAAGATGGTTCAGGTGCTCCAGGCGATAGTGGAAATGACGATTATGACCAGAACGACAATCCATCAGGCACAGAGGGTAATGGGGAATGGGATCCAGGCGAGGAACTCATCTATGATGAGGGAAGAATTACTTGGAATAGTGCTGCTGATAATGCTCTTTACCTGTCCTGGGGAAGAGCTCTTAATGAAAAACTTTCTGTGGGAGTATCTTCAAAACTCATATATAGAAAACTCATGGACTACAGCGCTTGGGGAGTGGGTTTTGATGCAGCTATTCGGTGGAATGTTACAGAAGCATTTGCAGTTGGTATAAATATGCAAGATGTGTTTGGTACTTATATGTTCTGGAACACAGGTACTACTGAAAGTGTTTCGCCTACTGCTAAAATGGGAACTTCATTTACTTGGCCAGTTTCAAGATTTCATTCTGTTATTACTTTTACTGCAGATGGTGATTTTCGTTTTGAAGGTCGTGAGTTTGCAACTCAGTACAGTATACCTGAAGCTGGAATTAGTCTTGATACACATACAGGCGTAGAGCTTTTGGTTAAAGATACTGTAGGTCTTCGAATTGGTTCGAATGAAGGTAATATGACAGCAGGTCTTGGATTCTCTATTAGTTTTGCAGGGCACCCTGTCTCTATTGATTACGCATGGGTAACTCATGATCAACTTGATAATACTCATCGTGTTTCAGTAGGAGTGGGTCTCTAGCTCGGCTTATGGGTTACGGCAAAGAGATTTTACGCAAATCGGTTCATTTTGCTTCTTTAATTATTCCAGCTGCGGCTATTTTTACTCCTCGAATGGAAATGGTTCTTATTCTTACTGCCCTGGCTCTGGGCATGCTTATTGTTGATATAATACGATCCCGCAACAGGGTATTTCGAAAATTCTTTCTTGGTCTTTTTGGAAAAGTTCTGCGAGGCAAAGAGCAGGACGGTGGAATGACTGCTTCTACAGTTCTTATGGCCAGTGCCGGTTTGACAATATTAATTTTTCGAACAGAAATTGCAGTAGCAGCACTTGTATTTCTTTCAGTTGGTGATTCCTTTGCTGCACTTATAGGTAAAAAGTTTGGCAAAACAATTCTAGTATCCAGTAGAACCCTTGAGGGTAGTCTTGCTGCTCTTTTAAGCTGCTTGATGGTATCTATTCCACTTCTTCAGATTTCCGCCGCCCGCGGGTGGACTCTTTCGCCAGCAGGCTTGGCAGCAGGAGCTTTAGCAGCCACGCTTGCAGAACTGTTTGAAATGCCTCTTGATGATAACTTAAGAATTCCAATAATTGCCGGTCTGGTGATGGAAATGGTAATACCAGGATGATATGTCATATTGAAGTTTATGGATGTCAGATGAACGCTCATGATGGAGAGATTCTTGCAGGAATTCTAAAATCATCCGGTCATACTGTGGTTAATAATGCAAAGATAGCAGAAGTCATTTTTGTGGTTACATGTGCAGTACGAGAGCATGCAGAAACAAGAGCTTTGGGAAGAGTAACACATCTGGCAGGTATGCCTGAAAAAAAACCCATAATGGTATTATGTGGTTGTGTTGCCCAGGAGCACGGTGAAAAGCTCTTAAAAAAAATGAAACTTCTTGATTATGTAATTGGTCCTGATTTGTATCACAGAATACCTGACCTTCTTCTTGAGGGAAACAGAAGGTTATCATTAACAGAGCAGGGTGTAGAAAAATACGAGAATGTTTCACCTGACAGAAAACAATTTCCAAGAGCATTCGTCACAGTTATGCGTGGTTGTAATAATTTTTGTACCTATTGTATTGTGCCTTATGTTAGGGGACGGGAACGGAGTCGGCCGGTAGATCTAATTTTAAATGAGATAAAAGGTCTTGTTGATTTAGACTATGGTGAAATCACTCTTCTTGGGCAAAATGTTAATTCATACCTTCACAATGGTGTGGATTTTCCAAAACTTCTTGAAAAAGTTTCAGAAATCTGTGAAGGCAAATGTTGGGTAAGGTTTGTTACAAGTCATCCAAGAGATCTTACCACTGAATTGGCAGAGGTTATGGCTTCGAAAGAAAATATATGCAATCAGTTTCATCTTCCAGCTCAATCAGGCAATGACAGAATTTTAAAAATTATGGGTAGAGGGTATACTAGAAAAGAGTATATTGAAAAAGTTAAAATGTTGAAAAGACTTATGCCTGATATTGTAATTTCAACTGATATGATAGCAGGTTTTCCAGGAGAAACACTTGAGGAATTCGAAGATACAGTTTCATTATTAAAAGAAGTCAGATATGATTATGCATTTCTTTTTAGATACAGCGAACGAGATGGAACAGCTGCTTTGAATATATCTCCTTCGGTACCAATGAAGGAAAGGTTGAGAAGACTTTCTATTCTACAGGAGTTGCAGGCTGAGATAACTCTTGAAAATTCAAGAAAATTGGTTGGAAGAGAGATGGAAGTTTTAGTCACTGGTGTTGCCAGACGACCTGGCCAGATGGCTTCAAGAACAATGGGAAATCGATTGGTTATTCTAGAGTCACTAAACTACAACCCCGGTGAATCTGTTCAGGTTAAAATTGTGAGAGCCGATGGATACACTCATTTCGGAGAACCTATCAAGGAATAACTATTGGTAATTTAGTTTTCTATTTCTAATAGCATTTCTGAAACTGATTTTTCAGTGCTTTTTAGTTTCTTCCGTAAGGTTTTTATAAGAATACCGGCTCTTTGAACCTTTTCTTCCAGTTCATCCACAGGGCAGTCATCTCTGCTTACAGAATTAACAATGCTTTGAAGTTCTTCTAACATCTGTGAGTAGGTCATTGTTTTGATATCAGTCATTTATTTTCTCCTTCACAAAAGCTGTGAGTGAGCCTTTGTCCATAGATATTTTTATGGTTTCACCTTCATTTACTGAGGAAACATTTCGAATTGGAATTCCATGGGCATCGCGAACAACAGCCCACCCAAGTTTGAGCATTTTGTTTGGATCTCGAATTTCAATCTGTTTTTCAATATCCGCAATCTGTAGATTGATTTTATAAAGACCGGTTTTTACTGCAATATTTAGTTTTGAAGCTAGTTTATGAATAACCTCTTCTTTTCTTACAGGCAGAGAAGACAAGTGTTGGGTTAGATTTGAAGCAAGATTGTTTATTCTAAGATTTTCTATTTGAATTTTTGGGGATACGCTAGAGAAAAGTGACTGAGTTGCAGTAGAAATATAATCATCAAATTGTGCTAATTGGTTTACAATTAGAATTGCTGCATGTGTTGGGGTTTTGGCTCTGGTATGAGCTGCGTAATCTGGAAGAGTAGTATCAATCTCGTGTCCAATACCGGATATTACCGGCCATGGAAGTTGAGCTATAGTTCTTGCAATTCTTTCATCATTGAACCACGCCAGATCTGTTACCGAACCCCCTCCTCTTGTGATTACCACAATATCAAGAGAATTACAAGCAGGATTTGTTATCAGTCTGTTAAAGGCATCACACACAGAATCAGATGTAGAAGAGCCTTGCATACTGGCATACGCAGCAAATACCTTAAATGGGTAACTTGATTCCTCAAGTGTTTTGACAAAGTCTTTTTCAGCTGCAGAACCTTTTGATGTTATCAGTCCGATGTTAAGTGGGACTTCTGGTAAGCGTAGAGTTCTGTTTTCTGCAAGTACCCCTTCTTTGTTGAGAAGTGAAACTAAACGCTGAAGGTGAATGGCAGCGGAATCACCTGAAAAATCTGGATCATAACCTTTCATTACAAGTTGAAAGCCACCAGATCTGTCCCAGAAATTAACTGATACTAAGATTCGAACTTCTTCATGATTCTGTAAATCAAATATTTTTGATTGCCTGCCTGTTTCCAGTGAGATTCTTGACCTATCACCGGCGAAAAGAGCACAATCAACAACAGCTTGAGATTGCCCTCCCAATTCCGAAGGGTCAGCAAGTTTGAAATAGGTATGCCCTCTACTAGAAACCCTTCTAAGCCCAGTGATAACACCACGAATCCAGATGGGTTCAGGGAAGCCAATCTGAAGAACCTTTTTCACCTTTTGATTCAGTCTTAGTACAGTGAAATCTGAGGAAGAGTTCATTAATGGACTTTCAATGTGAACAATCCACCATTTCCACCGGAATCATGAACTATTACATAAACCAGACCAGCGTCTCCTGCGGGAATTGTAATGGATTCATTACCTGTATTTATTCCGCTGATTATGGCGAAATCAAGAGCATAGAAAAAATCTTCACGGTATGGTAGACTCATAAAATGGTCAAAATCCATTTCAGAAGATGCGGTTATCACATCAAAATCAGTTTCGTCATTTACTGATTCTAGAATCAACCAGTAGACAGTTTCTTCATCAAGTGAAACGGTGTAGACTGCTGTTGCCCCTCGATCCATAGTATGGGTAACATCCAATAGGGGAGAGGAGCCAGTAAGAATTAATACAAACACACAGAAAGAAATCATATTTTCTCCATTCATTGCCGTGAAAATGATGAAGAATTGTCCTCTAGTCAACCGTTGCAATATTTCAGTAAAAACAACAACTTAATAAACTTGATTAATTACTTATTTTTTTGTATTTTGCATTTAGAAATAGATTTTGATGTAGGAAAAATTATCTCTTTGAAAGTTACACTCATCCCATGGGCCTTAACTAACCAATATAAGAAGAGATAAAGACAATTTTACTAGTGTTTGATTTTGCCATCCCATAAAAGTGTCATAAAAAGAAGAATCTTAATGAGATTCTGTTTATCATATAAATAAAATCAAGTTGGTGACAAATATCAAATGAATTGTATCTTTTCTGCCGGATACAAAGAAAAAATTACTGCATTGTGAATGATAGATTGTAAATTTCATCAATCATATAAGCAATGCTTAAACTGCCACTATAAGGCAAGATACATCATAATAAGTTCTTGTATTTTTTATTGATGGGGGGTTTCTATTTGATTTAAATTAGTGTATTATTACTAAACAATAAAAGAAAGGATCATTTTATGGAAACAAAAGACCTAAGCAAAGTAACATCAATAGCGGTAAAAAACGAATCTGGACTTATTTTTCCTCTGGGGTCTTCAAAGGGCGAGAGCATTGCTCCATGGGTAACAGAAGGTAGAGAAGTTTATCGCAGGGGGCTAATTTTAGCTCTGGATTTGGCTGTAAAACGGGCATACCCTCATTGGAAATTGTGGGTAGAGCATTCAATTTCTCTTGGATATCGTTGCAGAATTGAAGGCATGAAACTAGGTACTGAAAGCCAGGTTTGTGCCAGACTTGATATAGAGTTGAAAAGAATTGTGAAGGAAGCTCTTCCAATTCAATACCGTAAAATATCATCAGAAGAAGCATTAGGCCAGGTTGGTGAACACAGTTTGTTACCAAGATGGCACATGGGTAAGAAATTTTACAGAGCAAATGTTCTTGGAGATTCATGGGCTTTTGCCATGGGCCCAACAGTACCTGATACTTCATGGTTATCTGTGTGGGAACTTCGCCCTGCAACTGGAAGTTTTCTTTTAAGATTTCCAGGAAGTAAAGCATGGCCCGAGATAGTACCTTGGAAGGGTAACCCGTCTCTTGCCAAAGAACTTGACCTTGAAGAAAAACATATTTCAAGAATGAAAGTTCATACTGTTGATATGATGAACAGACGAATTCGTGAAGATGGTGGCAGGGAAGTTGTGATGATGAGTCACTTCTATCAGAACAGACGAATTGTTCAGATTGTCAGCAGACTGGATGATGAATTTCCAGAAAAGCGTATTGTGATGATAGCAGGTCCTTCATGTAGCGGAAAAACTACATTTACAAGAATGCTTTCTACATATCTTCGTGCGCAGGGATTCAGCACTAGAATGATAAGTGTTGATAATTATTTCAGGAACCGTTCTGAAACCCCTAAACACAAAGATGGAAGTTTTGATTTTGAATGTATTGGTGCACTGAATACAGAATTGTTCGGCCTTCACATTAAAAAACTTATAGCAGGGGAGACTATTAAACTTCCTGAATTTAACTTTCATACAGGTGTAAGGGAAGATGACGTTACTCCCATGAGTTTAGGTAAAAATGAAATTCTTCTGATTGAGGGAATTCACGGATTGAATGACAGCCTTACTCCAGGTGTGGATGTGGCAGATAAATTTAAGATCTACATCAGTGCCCTGACAACCCTGAATATTGATCGCCTTACCCGCATGTCAACTTCAGACGGTAGGCTTCTTAGAAGGATAGTGAGAGACAGTACCAGAAGAGGATATTCAGCAACTGATACTATCCTTGGTTGGTCCAGCGTGCGCCGTGGGGAAAGAAAGAATATTTTCCCATTCCAGGAACAGGCAGACATGATGTTTAATTCAGCCCTTCCCTACGAGCTGCCTGTACTTAAACCATATCTAGTTCCTTTACTACAGGAGGTAGAAAAAGGATCAGAAGCTTATGGTGATGCTAACAGACTTTTAAGACTTTTTGATGTTGTAGAGCATATCAATGAAGGCGTTGTACCCAGATTGAGTATTCTCAGAGAATTCATTGACGGTCTTCTTCTTGATTGGAGCGAGTAATGCAGATTATTCTGATTTTGTTGTCTTTGTACAGCCCTAGATTAAGCCCCATGGTTCTTACCAGACCTTTGACTCCTGCAATTCAACCTTTGTATCAAGAGTTTGAACTGGAACCAATTGATGTTTTACATTATGATCTGTCTATAACTATTGATAGAGAAAACGAAACAATTGATGCTTCCGCTCAGGTAACGTTTGTTCCCACAGAAGAGAATCTAACAGACTTCAGACTTTATCTGAAAGATCTTACGGTTTCACAGGTTACCGGAGTTTCTTCCTTCAGTCAGAGTGAAGATTCACTTTTTATTACTCTGCCTTCACCTGCTTCAACCTCCGATACCATTGAACTGGTTATTGATTATGCAGGCGCTCCTCCATCAGAGCAATGGGGTGGCTTTCATTTCCACCCGTATGTTACCTATCATATGGGGGTTGGTTTTGTCAGTGATCCTTCCATGGGTAAGTATATGTTTCCTTGCCATGACAGACCCTCAGACAAGGCTTCATTCGATTTCCACATTACAGTACCCGATACACTGTATGCAGTAGCTAACGGTGATTCTAGCGGAGTTACTGATAATTCTGATGGCACTCTGACCTATCACTGGACTTTAGAGCAGGAAATGTCAACATATCTTGCTGCCATTAGTGTTGCTGATTATGCTGTTCTTCATGATTCAACAGATTCAAGAATCTCTTATTATGTGTATTCCTGGGATGTGGAAGATGCATTAGGTTCTTTTGCTAATGTTGATCTGATGATGGCTCATTTTGAGGATGTTTACAGTCCTTATCCTTGGGATTGCAAGTTCAGTTATGTGCAAACTCCCATAGGTGATATGGAACACCTATCACAGGTGTATCACATTGCTTCTGCGGTAAACGGAAATACTAATTATGACTGGCTTCTTGCCCATGAATTGAGTCACCACTGGTGGGGAAATTGTGTAACAGAGCGTTACTGGACAGAAGTTTGGTTATCAGAAAGTTTTGCAACATACAGTGAAGCTATCTGGATGGAAAGTTACGGTCAGTCTGAATATATTGATTATATAACAAATAATATAATGAAACCATATTTGAACAGCGGAGAGTTGTTTCCCATTGTTGGAGCAGAAACCCCTTCAGAACTATGGAGTAGCACCACCTACCAGAAAGGTGCTTCTGTTCTTCACATGCTTCGACAAATAGTGGGAGATACTGCTTTTTTCGCAGGATATGCAGCTTATTTTGATAACCACAGTTATTCTACAGCTTTAACCACTGATTTCATTTATTATATAGAAAGTCAGTACGGTGATGAACTGGATTGGTTTTTTGATCAATGGGTGTATGGCGAGGGATATCCCATTTATGACATTCAAACTGATTGGGTGCAGCAGGGTTCTGACTGGCAGCTCACAATCGGTATAGATCAGACACAGACGGTAAGTACCTTTTTCACAATGCCAGTTGAATTTCTAGTTCAGGGTGCAGGAAGCGATTCAGTAATAACGTTTCTAAACGATTCATTCGATCAAGAGGAAACTTTTATTCTTCCATTTGAGCCTGTTTCGATTGTATTTGATCCAGGAACAAAAATTTTAACAAGTTCTTTTCTTGGTGTAGATGAACAAACAAATCCACCATTGGGTGGGGTGGGAACCATGTATCTTGGCCCTAATCCTGCCACTTCAAATTCAACCATTAATTGGTTGGGTACTGAAAATATGGTTCTTGAAATTAAGATTTATGATCTTTCCGGCAGAATTGTGCAGAAACAGATTTTGGGCTCCTCTGAAAGACATCTAAATCTTTCTGGTATTCCAGCTGGTACATATCTTGTTGATGCAGTTGCCCCGGGTAATGTAAGACAGACAGCTAGGCTTGTACTTTTACCGTCTATCTGATTGATAAGTAATTTTTAGATGGCAGTTTCAATAAAGCCGACCCCAAAAGGGTCGGCTTTTAAAATAAACAGATTATTTATTGAATTTGAAGTAATCATCAAAAGGTTCAGTGTACCCTACAGGAACATATTCGCCAGTGGATTTAACAACTTCATAATTGCCTGAATAGTCACCAGCAGATACTATTTTCAGCATTGCAATCAGTCGATTTACATCTTCTTTATTGCTGTAACAGCCAAGACTCATTCTTACCATTCCAGGCATTTTTGATTTGTCTCCTGCTAAAAACTCATCTCTCCATGATTCAGCTTCTTTTTCTGTAAGATTGAGTAAGCTTACAACATATGGGTGGGCACAGAAACAGCCGCTTCGTACACCAATACCACCTTCGTAACCAAGTATAGCTGCAAGAAGAGTATGCGGTACATTCTGAAGATTAAAAGGTATCACACCAACTCTATCAAGTTTTGAAGGGTCGCTTTCACCATAAATAATAATACCAGGGACTTCTTTAAGTCGATTCAAGGCATATGTGGTAAGCTCAACTTC
Source organism: Candidatus Sabulitectum sp. (assembly GCA_029938555.1). Lineage (GTDB taxonomy): Bacteria > Fermentibacterota > Fermentibacteria > Fermentibacterales > JCC-6 > Sabulitectum. The sequence goes on from JAOZUR010000023.1 coordinate 11,739, forward strand.
ATGCTCTTCAATTTTTTCCATGGAATAATTCATTAAAGCTTGTGCGGAAGCTGCCATTGCAACAGCACCGGCGACATTAGGGCTTCCTGCTTCTTCTTTATCAGGCAAACCGGCCCAGTACACTTCATTTGGGGTAACTATGCTTACCGTACCTCCACCGCTGTAATCAGGTGAGCAATTCATGAAGGCATGTTTGGGGCCTATGAGAACACCAGTACCGTATGGAGCGTACATTTTATGACCAGCCAGTACGACAAAATCAAGATGCTCTGGATGGTCATCAGGTTTCATATCAATGGCACGGTGGGGAGCCAGCTGGGCTGCATCAATCAATATGAGAGCACCAGCTTCGTGTACTTTTTTTGCAAGGCGATGAATTGGTTGTAAGTAACCGGTAACATTTGCAGCTCCAGCAACAGCCACTAGAGCAAGTTTGTCTTTGTGCAATGCAAGTTTTCTATCAAAATCTTCTTCATCAAGTCGGCCATCAGGTAGAGTATCAACATGGACAACATTATAGTGATCTCGCCATGGAAGATCATTCGAGTGATGTTCCAATCGTGTTGTGATAACAATACAATCATCACCAGAAGGCAGAGAATGTGCTAGTTTATTAAGTGCTTCTGATGCATTTTTTCCAAATATGATAGTGTTATTTTCAAGGTCTGCTTTAACAAATTTAGCAATAATCTCGCGAGTTTCATCAAATATGCGGGTGCTTAAGCGAGATTTAAAACCAGTTCCACGATGTACACTTGAGTAATAAGGCATAAAATCCGTCAGAGCTTTCACCGAATCAATCATGGGAGGAGAGCTTGCGCCGTTATCAAGATTCACGTAAGTGACTGTAGATCCATCTAGTAGAGGAGTTTTTTTGTCAAGTCCAAGAATTCTGTCTCTCATTTCACACCCTTGTTTATTAGTTCGAAGAATATAGCATAGTAATGGCAAATGGAATATACAAACATATTTCATGAAACTCAATACCAAAACAGAAATAGCATAAAAATGTTAGTTAATTTTATCACTGAGAATTGTGGAAAAAATCCATCGGGATCTTAATGACCCCAATGGATGATATAAAGAAACTAGCCTTTAAGGAATTTACGCATTTCAGACATGTTCTTTTTCATGTCTCGGTTTGCCACAGCAATGGTTGTAAAAGCCACATCAATGAATTGCAATCTGTTGATGAGAATTTTGACAAGACTTAGAAGCACTTTTGTTGTAACAACCGGTTTTGACTCTATAAGTTCAAGAAATGTATCCCAGTGTATACTGTAAACAACGCTGTCCTCTGTGGCCTTTACTGTTGCAGATCGAGGTGTTCCATCCAAAAATGACATTTCGCCGAAAACATCCCATTCGGAAAATATAGCAAGTGGAACTGAGTCTTCATCCCAGCTGTCGCTGGCTGTGGCGGAACCTGTTTTGATAAGAAACATAATTCGTGAAGTATCATCTTTAGTAACTATTTCCGTACCTTTTAAAAAGACTTTCTTTTCACATCTGGAAATGAATTCGGTTCTTTCCACATCAGTGAGATCGTCGAGAAATTTTCTGTGCATGTTACCCTCCAATTTGGTTTGTATCGTTATAATAGTATGAAAACATCTTGAAGAAAAGGATGTGAATAATGAGAAGAACCAGAATACTGTGGATTACAGTTTTTGGTGACTTGCTTAAAATGTGTATTCGGGAGGTAAAAAAATAGTGATTTACTTATTGCAGATTTTGATAGCTCTTCCATGTTTTTCCTCAGTATTACCTAGCCAGGGCGCTCAGACTATTTATTATTCAAGAGAGGTTGATTCAGGCTATCTATCTGTAAGTACCGTGGTGGACAGTTGGGGCGGAATGCCCCATGTATTACTTTCTGGTATTGATCAATATGGAATGATAATCTGGCAGAAATTAAGTTCTTTCACCGGTGAACTACTTTCAGTTGAAGATTGCCAGGATGGTATTGTTATTCTTTCCACTGAAGCGGTAGATGATATTACGCAAGTAGCTTTTATAGAACCAGATGGAACAGAACGATGGCTTGTACCGTTCACACAAGAGTTTACACCCAGTGGAGATTTGTGTTCCATTGATTCAAGTATTTATATCTCTGGAAATGGAGAAGATTGTTTAAAAGTGGCTTGTATAGATTCCCAGGGAATTCTTGTTTGGAGTAAAAATTATCCAGATATTGATTTTCAAATTAAAGATATGTGTATTTTTGAAAACACCATTTACATTCTCGGAATTCAGGAGCAGGCAGGTTGGTTTTGTAATCCATGCATCTTTCAAACAGATATTTACGGTGTTCAACCTTTAATGAAAACTATTACCCTTCCAACTGGAAGAAATAATCCGGAAGCGCTTTGGGTGGATACAAGAGGTATTTTTTTACTTGTAAATGCTTTGAATGAGTTCAATGGTATGGTTTATGAAACTCAATTAGTGAAATTGAGCATAGATGGGGGCGTTCAATGGATACAATCATTAACAGGAACAAGCTGGATCAGAGCCACAGATATGGTATCATTGCCGAACGGAGAGTTTGTTTTATGCGGTTGGACAAATTCTCTTCCATTGAGTGAGTCAAACAGATCAGATTTATTTATTTGCTGTTTCTCAAATTCCGGTGATTTGTTATGGCAACGAGAGTATGGTTCTTCAGCTCCTGATTATGCCTTGGATATATCTTCTGTAAGTGATGGTGGATTGATTGTTTCTGGCTGTACCACTGAAAATTTATATCAAGGGTGGTTGCTAAAGACGGATTCCCTTGGTTTTTTAGAGCCACAGGGGGTTAGTCAATTTGAAACTGAAGTTTTTTCAGTTCAATCTCTTGTGAATCCTGTAAGTAAAAGCTTTCTTCCATTGCTTGTATCTTCAGGGAGATACCGAATTCTTGATATTTCCGTGATAGATTTAGCCGGTAGAGTGGTGCAAAGAAGTACAGCAGCTGTAACACAGGGAAGCAATACTGTAAACCTTTCCATTTCTCTTCCAGCAGGATTGTATTCCGTGAGGGTTTCCAGTGATTCAGAAGAATGTTTAACTAGAGTTATTGTGTGGGGAGGTTCAAGATGACAATGATTATTCTTTTGTTTGGATTGTTTTCTAATTTTAGTATACTTTTTGTGGGAAACAGTTATACATTTTGCAACGATGGTTTGTGGAAGTCAGTTAAACAGATTTACGATTCAGTTCAACCAGATACCCTAAATGTAGCTGCTCATACTTATGGAGGCGCAACTTTTCAGGATCATTGGGGAAATCAAGATTTGAAAGATCTTATAAGTTCAGATACATGGGATTTTGTTGTTTTTCAAGAGCAAAGCTGTATGCCGGTAATAGATCCATCAAGAACATACACGTATGGAGATAGTTTGGCTTGGTTTGCCACTGAACACCAAGCTCAACCTGTTTTTCTGATGACATGGGCCAGAAAAAACGACCCCTTTATGCTGGAAGGGCTGGATTTGGGTTATTCCAGAATGGGATATGTTCATGATTCACCTGTGGTACCGTGCGGTTATGCTTTTGATCAGGTAAGAAGAAAATACCCAGAAATAAATCCCTATTCTGATGATGGAGCTCATCCTTCAGTTCACGGAACTTATCTTGCCGCATGTGTGGTGGCTGTTACAGTGTTCGATTTAGATATTCTAGAGGATTCCGTTTGGTATCCTGTTGACATTACTGTAGAAGAGGCTGAAATTCTTCGAGAGGTGGCTATTCAAAGCGATACAAGTTATCAACAACCTTCTGAAAGAGAATAAGAATGAAATATAATTCACTGATTTTTGATCTTGATGGAACTCTATTGAATACAATTCCTGATATTGTAACAGTGGTAAATTCGGTTATTGGAAGAATCGGAATAAAACAGAAAAGCCAGGAACAGGTCAAGGCCGGTGTAGGTTTTGGAGTAGAGCATCTGTTAAGAACCCTTGGTGTTCCTGAGCATAAGAATTCTGATGCAACACTTGAAATGGAAAAAGGTTTCAGTGCTGTGAATTGCTCAGAAGCTTTTGTGTATCCAGGAGTAGTAGAAATGATTCAGCAGATATCTGATAGTGGAATTAGAATTTTTCTTTTAAGCAATAAGCTTCAAAGCGGAGTTGATAAATCCGTTTCAGACCATCTTGGTTTTGTCAATTTCTTATCAACTAGAGGTTCTTTACCAGGCAAACCCGCCAAACCAACAGCTGAAGTTCTTCTTGAAATGATGAAAGAGTTTCATATATCTCCAGAAAGTGTTCTTTTTGTAGGAGATGGAGAACCTGATGTAATGGTTTCCAAAGCCGCTGGAATAGATTGTTTATCAGTTTTGTGGGGCTTTAGAAGTAAAGACGAACTTGTAACAGCAGGTGCCAAATTATTTGCAGAGACCCCGGCGGATGTTGTGGATTTTATTTTTCAGGTGGGGTTATAACTCTCAGATTATTAGGCAAAGAAATCAGTTCAATATATTTTGCATCTGTTCCGGGAATAACGATTTCGCCATCAAGTTCAAGTACTAGTGCTCCAGGTTTTTCAGGTTCGATTTTAATAGAAGTGCCTTGAGCAGAAGTGGCATATTGTGTTTTGTGAAGCGTACCATCAAAAAGACTAGTCAAATGTTTCGTTATAGTGAAAAAATTCATTGGAGATAAAACAACACTATCAAGTAATCCGTCATCAGCTACTGCAGTGGGGGAGAGTTGCATGCCTCCTCCTGAATATCTGCCAACACCTGTTGTATGGGTTAAGTAATCACCTTTATAAAAGGGTTTTCCGTCACAGGAAAAAGTCGCACGCCAGTGTGGAGGTATCAATGCAGAAAGCGCAAGCGTTAATAAATAGTTCATTTTACTGAAAGGCAGAAATTTCCGTAAAGTTGTTGCACGCTTTAGAACAAGTGCATCAAAACCAAATCCAGCTGAATTAAGAAAAAAGTGTTGTCCATCAGGCCATCTGCACATACCTGCATCCACAATTTTAGTATTACCAGCTTTTATGGCTTGAATACATGATTCCATGGTTGCCGGGTTGAAACCAACTGATCGAATCCAGTCATTGCCGGAACCGGCAGGTAGAAATGCTATCACCGGTTTTTCAGAGAAACCATTTAAGGCTGCTGCTGCATCAGAAACTGTGCCGTCTCCTCCAAAAATAATAATACCGGAATACCCTAAATTCAGTGCATTTGAAGCTAGTAATCTTGTTTGAGCAGGTGCTTCTGTAAATTTAGGTGTGAATTTAATAGAAGCTGTATCCAGAGCCGTTTTGGTTTGACTCCAGAGTTTACCGGCAGCACCTCCGCCTGCTTTTTTGTTTACTATAACAAGCCAGTTCAAATATGACCTCCTAGAAGTTTCAGTTCTAATTCTCAACTGACTTGAAGTCAATAGCAAATTGTATTATTTAACTATAGTAATTATTATGCATCGAAATTAACATAGGAAGTTAGAATGAATGTTTTTACTACTCTGATTTATTGTATCTTGTTTACATCTTTTTTTGCTCAGGATTCTCTTACGGTGGTTCACTCTGGTCATTTTTTGTATGCGGGTGACTCTGATAGTGAAGTTGTTGTTGATTCCTACCTTTTGTCAGACTCTAGTCTTTACTTCATCAAAGTATTATTTGCGCATAAAGAGTATACTCTTCCTCAAACTGTTTCAGGTTCAGGAGTTCGCTACTCTGACGGAATGGATATGACCTGGTGGGAAAGTGGTGATTCTGCTAGTGTTCAACACCGGGACACGCTTGGGAATTGGGAAACAGCTGAAATATTCTGGCTTAAGTAAGAGCTCGAAAACTGCCTATATTTATCGCCTGAATTTTTCCACTATCTGTTCCATCCCCGATCTCAAATTCAAAAACTATGTCACGATCAGGTAGTTTGTAGTAATCCACATTAGTAGGAAGATTTGAGTCGTGAAAGAAAATATTAGAGTAGGGCGATCCGGGATATCTGTTATCGATTAACCATAGTTCTCCTTGAAATGTTTTCATAAAACGGAAAAAACCGAAACCTTTTTCATGACTTACGCAGATACCTCTTACAAAAGATCCCTTTGCGCCCCATTTTGAATAATCTTCTAACCCCTTGAATGGAAGAAGATCTGGAACGAGATAACCTGAAATGTAATTATCAGCTTCGTCCCTTAGATCGCGGGAAACATTGTCAAAACCAAGAACTTCTACTCGACAGCCTTTATTCTGAATTGTACTTATTACTCTTACAAAATCACCATCACCTGTTGCTATAAGAATTTTATCAAGCTTATCTGACTGAAGAAGAGCATCAACTGCTAGATCAAGGTCCACATTTGCTTTGCCGAATCTTGCACCTGTTTCATCTGTATACCATTTTACTATTTTTCTTATTACCTTAAAACCCATATCTCGCAAGGCAGTATGAAATCTTCTTTGCTTATCACGATAATCAAAATCTGTTTTTGCTCTGGTTTCATCAAAACTTACGTAAGCGTTCAGGCGAACAGCTCTTGCTCCATTACGACATGCAAATTCCCTTAGCACTTCATAACGCATACCAAAACCACCGTTCATGGTCAGGTTTGCCACATCAACATAAACACCTACCCTTGTACCAACATTACGATCGGGCATAATATTACCTCCATAGTAGGAACAGATTAAAACTAAAACAATGATTTTTAATTAGGGAGTTGAATATAAGTGAAATATACTGAGTGGTTGAGCACAATTGGATACAAGGTTGAAGAAACAGGGATTTCAGAAGAGGAAGCCATAAAGAATGCAGCTCCATTGGAAAATCCTGGCACAGAAAAGATGAAACTTATAAAGAGAATAGTGATACATCATTCTGCAACTGAATCAGGTAATGCTGCATGTTTCAGAGTACTGCACCGTCTGATAAATAGATGGAATGATGTGGGGTATCACTTTGTCGTTGGAAATGGTTCTTTTGGAAATGATGGTTTGGTGGAAGATGGTAGAAACTTGCCCTATCAAGGAGCGCATGCCAAAGGTGCCAATGAGGATTCTATTGGAGTATGCTTAGTGGGGAATTTTAACAAAACTAATCCGACAAAAGCACAATTGAATTCGCTTCAGCTATTGCTGCAACAACTTACAGCAAAGTACTCGATTCAGAAAGATTCTATTACGTTGCATCGATTTGTTAATGGATCATCCACTGAGTGTCCTGGAAAAAATTTCACTATGAAAACATTGGGCTATCTGCTTGAATCATAATAGCTTGACTATGGGCTTGCCAGATGATTCAGCTTTTTGTATATAACGACTTCGAAACGAAGGAGTGACTTTAATGACAACAGTACTTACGTTTTTGCATTCAGTGATTTGTGTTCTTCTTGTTGCAGTAGTTCTGCTTCAGAAGTCTAAAGGAGACGGCCTGTCCGGAGCCTTTGGTGGCGGTGGAGCTCTTACAGCTTCATTTGGTAATAGAGGCGCTGCTAGCCTGCTCAGCAAAGCTACAACAGTTCTTGCTGTTCTTTTTATGGTGGCCTCATTTTTACTGGCGATATTTTAGAGAAGAATTTAGTGCCGGGGTGGTGGAATTGGCAGACACGCTAGGTTAAGGACCTAGTGGGCAATAGCCTGTGCGGGTTCAAGTCCCGCCTCCGGTACCATTTTATAAAACAGGGAGCTTTAGGGCTCCCTGTTTCTATTTCTATTTGTTATCTAATACTTTCTATGAGTCTTACAATTTCTGCAGACTCGTCTCTTGATGGGTTCATGACCGAGTAAAGAATTGTTCCTTCTTCTGAGATTAAAAATATTGAAGGTACAGAGTTCACCTGGTAATCTCTTGCGGTATTTTCACCAAAAATTAGTATAGGGAAATTTATGCCCAGTGAATTTAGTCTAAACCATGGATCAGAGGATTCGTTTATAGAAATGCCCACCGATTGAACAAATTCAGGATAGTCACTGGCAACGGAATTTAACAGACCCAAGGTAGCTAGGGAAGAAGGCTCCCATGAAGAAAAGAAACATATAAGAAGTGCTTTGTTCTCAAAATCAGAGGATCTTATTGCTCTGCCTTCTTTGTTTGCAAGGAAAAACTCAGGAGCTTGAGACATGGGTTCTAACAGTGAATTCCATTGAGAGTAAACATAGTGTTCCGGTATGTTCTTAGTGGAAAATTCAGTGCAATTAGGCTCTATGTTGGAAATTTCTAGAAGTTGTCCTCCTGGCATGGACTCTGCGCCGTAGTATCCGATTCTTTCTACTGCCCTTGGAAGCAGATCATCAATTCCAATAAACCAGACTGCTTCAGCTTGCTCTTCGCCTGAATAAAACACATGAAATGCATGACACAATACATCATTTAGAAAAACAGGTAATAGAACAGCAATTGAATCTGCTATCATCTCATGGTTGAAGGGATTTGAAATTACATATTCCATCATAACCGAGGCTGGGGGGAAATTGAATAAGTCATTTATACTGTTTTCTAATGTTGAACAGAAAACAGTGGAGGATGATTCCTCGATATAGTATATACTGTCAGCTGTTGCTAAAAAATGTGAAGGTGTTTCTAGATTCCCTACCGTACCTATTTTGCTCATGGTCAGAATTGAGTGGTACATCAAGGGATGATGTGCTCCGGACTGATAACCAAGAGAGGTTTCACCCTGAAATTCAGGTATTATGTTTGAGAGTGCTCCGGTACCACTAAAAGCAAAATGATATTTTACTGTGTTTATGTTTGAAATAACAGAATCAGATTCGGCAAAAATTAAATAGGGATCAACGGTATAATCTTCCGGTAGATTGGAAAAAATGAAAAGAATAAATATCAACAAAAAAAACCTCCATGGAATTAAGAATTTGATAATGAATATACTTATCATTATCATTGTTTGCACTGTTTTTTTATCTTGTGATAATCAACAGGAAAGTTCTCCAGAACCAGCTGAACTCTTTTCCGATGCAGGTGAAGCTTATAGAACCGGAGATCTTGTTACCTGCCGAGATTTACTCATCAGGGTAGCTGTTCTTGATCCCGAGAACCCTAATGTTTGGAGAAACCTTGGAACTGTTAATCTTGATCTAGGGTTGTATAATGAAGCAATCTCTGCTTACCAGAATGTTATTGCTATAGATTCCACAAGGGTTGATATTCTTACCGATATTACAGGCGCGTTGCTTGGTGCCGGTAGAATTGAAGAAGCTCTTCATACAGGGGAACTGGCAGTACAGTTTATGCCTGAAGATGGAATGGCATTTAATAATTACGGAATGGCTTTAATGGAGAAGGGTTATTACGAAGATGCTTCTATCTGTTTTAATACAGCGCTCAGGCGTGAACCGGAAAACGCGGTGATTCTTTTTAATTGTGGAAGATTTCTTTTAATGACCGGTGATCCTGAAAGTGCTTTGCTTTTGTTCAATGACGCCATTGCAAACGATCCTGATTATTTGCTACCTAGAATTGAAAATGCAAGAACGCTTGGAATTCTTAATCGGCATGTTGAAGCTGAGGAACAGATTCTTTCTGTTCTAGCGGTTATACCCCATGATCAGGAAGCACTAAACATATTAGCACTGACTTATTCAGCTCAGGGAAGACAGGAAGAGGCAGTTTCCATCCTTGAGTCTATTTTGCTTGATAACCCAGGGGATTTGCTCACAAGGCTTGGTCTTGCAGAGTGTCTATATAGATACGGAGATTTACCTGAAGCACTGGAAAATTACAGAATATTTATGCAGGAACTGCCAGACACCACTGGAACATCTCATGTAAGAATTAGAATTCAAGAATTGGAGGTCATTTGTGAGTAAACCATTAGTTACTACAATTGTTACAGGTGGAATTCAGACTAACTGTTATATTGTTAAATGTTCAACAACGGGAAAAACGTTAGTAATTGACCCGGGAGATGAATACCGTAAAATTCAAAAAGAGCTTGAAAGTCTGGATTTTATTGTTTATACCCATGGTCACTTTGATCATGTAGGCGGAGCTGCTGGGCTCTGTGGAAAATTTAATCCAGTAACTATGCTTCACAGTGCAGATTCTGAAATGATGGCTGTTTCCGCAGAACGCAGCAAAGAATGGGGCTTCAGTATTGACCAGCCTCCAGTACCTGATAAATTACTTGAAGATGGCCACGTAATACGTGTTGGCGATCTGACTTTTAAGGTGGTTCATACTCCAGGGCATTCTAACGGTTCAATCTGCCTTATAGGGCATGGATTACTGTTTTCAGGAGATACTTTGTTTTCAGGATCCATAGGTAGGACAGATCTTCCACAGAGTTCACCTGAAAAAATGAAAATAACACTTAAAAAGATAGTCATGAATTTTGAAGATTCTCTGATTGTTTTTCCAGGGCATGGACCATCTACTGAAATGGGTTATGAGAAGAAGAATAATCCGTTTTTAAGAATTCTTTGACCCCTTGCACTATTCACAAAATCTCTTAATAATTAGCAGTGATGTTTAGTTTAGGAAAGGAGACTTTTTGATTAATGAAATGCTAAGGGAAAAGTTGCTTAAAGCTGAAAAGAGAATTGCTTTTGTTTCCACTCAGACTACTGGTGTCATGGCTTCAGAGCTTGTTGCAGCATTAAAAGATATACGATTTATTATTAAAGCAGTTACTCCAGATATGGAAAAAAAAGTTGATGGGGTATCTGTTCTTTTTGTGGATGATGAAGAGATTATTAGAAGAATAGGAGAGCAGATTCTTGTAAGAGAAGGTTATAATGTTCTTATCGCTTCTGATGGAATAGAGGCACTTGGTGTTTATGAGCAAAATAAGGACACTATTAAGTGTGTTATTCTTGATCTTGTAATGCCTCGTCTTGATGGAATGCAAGCATTTAGACAGCTTAGGCGTTCTGCTCCAAATCTTGGAATTATTCTTACAACCGGTTATGGTGAAGAAGAAATAAGAAGGCGTTTTGGGGGTCTTAAACTACAGGGCTTTCTGCGTAAACCTTTTGGCGCAGCTTCTTTAGCTAATATGGTGAAAGAAGCCATTAGGCAAACAGATGTTAAAGGTTAATGAATGATGGCAAAAAAAGTAGCTAAAGTGAATTCAGGGCGATCTGTACACCAATTGTTGATGAAGATCTTAAGTGATTCAGGTATCGGTGCAATTGTAATCAGTGGTGATAAAGTTATTAAGATTAATGAGTCTGCATGTAAACTGTTAAAAGGGAGTTCAGTTGATTTTATAGGAGAAAGTTCAATAGAACTGCTTTCTGCTATTGCTAAACTAGGGGCGAAAATCCGAACAGAACATTCATCATTTAATGGAAATTCTTATGAGGTTGTTTCATTTAGTGTTAATGTAAATACCAAAGTAATTGATAATGAACGACGCAGGATTTTTAATGAGATGGACGATCTTTATTGTAAAATTGCCCTTGATGGAACCATTGTTAACATAACTCCATCTATATTCAGTTTTAGCGGATTTACCAGAGAAGATGTTATTGGTACATCTATTTATGACTATTATGCCGATGAGGCACAAAAAAATAATCTTATTAGTGCATTAAGTAAATTTGGAAAAGTGAATGATTTTATAATAGATTTGTTCAGAAAAGACGGAAGTGTTTTTACCACTCGTGGCTCTATGCATGTTGTATTTGATGAACACGGAGTTCCTGTTTTTCACGAAGGTATTCTTACTGATATAAGTGCAGAGCAGCGACTTGAGGATGAAATTTTTGAAAAAGAAGCTTTTTTTCGTGAAGTTGTAGAGAGCGTTCCTGATGCAGTTTTTACTATTGATGAATTTGGCATAGTTACTGCTTGGAATAAGGCGGCGGTTGAAGTTTTTCAGTGGACTGCTGAGGAAGCAATCGGTCGACCTGTTGATGAACTTGTTAATACTGTTTCAGAAAAGGATAAAATCCCCTCTGAAGACGTAGTTAATGGTAAAATTATTCGTGGGCTTGAATGTACTAGGCATGGAAAGAACGGGAAAGAAATCAAGGTAGCTATTTCTGCAGCGCCAATAATCGTTCATGGGAAAAACCACGGAGCTGTTGCAGTTTACACTGATCTTTCAGACCGAGAATCTATTCTTCGTCTTCTTCGCGAGAAGGAAGTAAAGTTTAGAGCAATTACAGAATCAGCTCAGGATGCAGTTATTATTATTGATTCAGATAGCAAAGTATCTTTTTTTAACACATCAGCTGAGTTAATGTTTGGTTACCATAAATCAGAAACTTTAGGGAAAAAACTTCACCATCTTATTGCCCCTGAAGAATACTGGGAAATGATTGAATTTGGGTTTGCTAATTTCAAGAGAACAGGGCAAGGTATGATGATTGGCCGAGTTGTTGAAATGGAGGGTAGACGCAAAAATGGAATAATGTTCCCAGTTGAACTTTCTGTTTCTTCTTTTTTTCTCAATGGAGGTTGGCATGCAACCGGTATTCTCCGCGATATATCAGAACGGAAGCGCATTGAACTTGAACTTATAGAAGCTCGTGAAGGAGCTCTTAATGCAGCAAGAACAAAATCTGAATTTCTTGCAAATATGAGTCATGAGATAAGAACTCCACTTAATGCCATTATTGGAACTACAGATTTAATGCTGGAAACAGATTTAACACAAGTACAGAAAAGTTTTTTGAAGGTAAGCCGAAATGCTAGTGATAATCTTCTGAATTTGATAAATGATATTCTTGATATTTCAAAAGTTGAAGCAGGAAGAGTAGAGCTGGAAGAAATTCCTTTTAATCTTTATGAAGAGCTTGAGAAAACATGTGAAACCCTTGCTCTACGAACTCACGAAAAGGGTCTTGAATTGAATTGTAGAATTGATCTTGAAACACCAAGGTGGGTCAAAGGAGATCCTTCTCGACTTAAACAGGTATTAATTAATCTCATTGGAAATGCTATTAAATTCACATCTTCTGGTGAAATAACTGTTTCAGCTGAACTTTATGACTCAGGTAGGATTAAATTTTCGGTTATGGATACTGGAATTGGAATCCCCGAGGGTAAGGTTGAAGCAATATTCATGAGTTTTACCCAAGCTGATTCATCACACACAAGGCGTTATGGAGGTACAGGGTTAGGGCTTGCTATTTGTACAAAGCTTGTTGAGTTAATGGGTGGCAATATTACCGTTGAAAGTGAAGTGGGTGTTGGAAGCACATTTTCTTTTTATTCTGATTTGCCAGAAACCGACTCATTGGATTTACCTGATTCAGTTAGAGATATTGACCTAAAAGGAAAAAAGATTCTTGTTGCAGACGATAACAAGAATAGTACTGTGATTTTGGGTGAAATTCTTACAAACTGGGGTGCCTTTGTGGATACAGCCAACGGGGGAGTCGAAGCTCTTCGAATGGCAAGAAGTGCGGAATATGATGTAATTCTTCTTGATTATGGAATGCCTGAGATAAATGGATTGAAAACAATAGAGTATTTTAAACAAGATGATTTATCAGTAAATCACATCATAATGATGCTTACATGTGAAGACAGTAATACACACCTTAACGAATGCAAATTTTCCGGCGTTGAGAGATTTATATTTAAGCCGGTGAGACGGCAAGAGTTGATTCTTCAAATTCGAGGTGTTTTGGGTGGTTTTTTGCCATCTTCAGAAAATGAAACTTCTTCTTTTGTTGGTAAAACATCCATAGAAACTAAATCTCTTTCTATTCTATTAGCAGAAGATTCTCCAGACAACAGATTTTTAATACTAAAGTATACAGAGTCTTTTCCTTGGGAAATTACAATTGCAGAGAATGGAAAAGAAGCTTTAGATCATTATTTGCAAAATAAATTTGACATAATTCTTATGGACATGCAAATGCCTATTATGGACGGATATGAAGCAACAAGATCCATTCGTGCTCATGAAGCCATATCAATGATCGATCATGTTCCTATTGTGGCTCTGACGGCGCATGCTCTCAAAGAGGAAGTTGTTAAGTGTCTTGATGCAGGTTGCGATATTCATATATCAAAACCTGTTCGGAAGAAAAAATTAGTAGAAAAACTTGACCAGTTGATGAAAATTATGGGTCCTCGTGAGGGAATACCACTTGCCCCTGATATAGATAATGATTTACCGGAAAAATTCGACTTCGTTATGGTAGAATCTGCAGACGATGAAGAAATTCCTCATACCCAAGAAGAGGAATCTCTTGATGTTGTTCATGAAGGTCCCGTGGCTCTTGTTCCAGAGGATCTTGAAACTCTGATAGAGAATAGACATTCAGACGATGAAGGAATTTCTGATGTTCAAGAAAAGGATTCTCTTGAACTATCTCAGGAAGTGCCAGTGGCTCTTGTTCCAGAGGATCTTGAAACTTTAATACCGGGGTATATGAAAAATAGATATTCAGATGTAACTAATATTAGACAGCTGGTTAGTGATGGTGATTTCAAAGAAGCTCAGCGCCTTGCTCATAGCATGAAGGGTTCAGGTGGAGGTTATGGCTTTTCTAGAATATCTGAACTGGGAGCCTCTATGGAAATTGCAGCTAAATCACTTGATGGACCAGAGATATTATCAGGCATTGATGAACTTGAAATTTATTTAAAAACAGTACGAATTGAATATGTTGACGAAGACGAGTAAAAACGTACTGATTATTGATGATGATGAGGATACCAGAAATCTGCTTTCCCTGATTTTAGGGAAAGTAGGTTACGGTACCAGTACAGCTGAAAGTGCTGCAGATGCCATGAAGATCCTTACTACAGGTGATATTCATGTTATTCTGCTTGACTTGCTGATGCCTGGTATTAACGGTCTTGAATTCTGTGCTAGTCTTCAGTCAGACAGAAATCTTTCAAGAATACCTGTGATTATGATTACCAGCAGATCTGACGATGAAACCAGGCGGGATGCTCTGAATGCAGGTGTTGCTGATTTTGTACCTAAGTCAGAGTTAAACAGAAAAACCCTTCGTACTAAAGTTAAAAAAGTGTTAGAGAGATCCGGTAGATGGAATAAGTTGGATAGTCCAGTACCTTCTGCAAGATTGCAGAATTATAAAGGTTTTGTTGAGTTTTTGAGAGATAATTCAACCTTATCCAGAGAAGACACTGCTACTTTAACTCTTTCACAGCCCAGAAATATGTATCAGACAACAGCTGATATTGGTCTTGATTCTATTGAGACCGCCAAACTTTTGTCGAGTTATTTGCGTCTTCCCAATTACCCATATATTGATCCTGAAGCAGTAGAACCAGATATGCTTCCTGCTGCGTTCTCGAAGGCTCATAGAGTTCTTGCTTTAAAAGAAAAAGATTGCACACGATTTGTTGTATCGAATCCTTATGAACCTCAACTTATTGAAATGCTGGAATCGCTCACAGGAAAAATTCCAACCTTAGGGATAACATGCCCTGATTGTATTGATGCTCTTCTTCGCAAGGATGAAACTCATGATAATGAGTCTACTTTTGCTAATATTGGAACTGGTGAAGAGGAAGAGGAAAAAAACAAGAAGGATGATGAAGATGAACTTGCAGACTTTTCTGGTTCTATAGAAATCACGGAAAAGCCTTCAGAAGAAGATATAAGAAAATTCCCCATTAGATATATTTCAGACAGTATTCTGTTCTCTGCTGTGGCAGAGGGGGCTAGTGATATTCATATTGAACCCAAACCAGATAAAGTTCTTGTTCGATTCAGGGTTGATGGTGATATGAAGGATATGTTTACTCTAAAAAAGAAAACAGGAGCTGTTCTAATCAGCAGATTCAAGGTGCTGGGTGGAATGGATATTGCGGAAAGACGAAAACCACAAGATGGGCAAGCAGAGGCGAATATTGGTGGAAAACCTTTCAAAATGCGTTTTGCCACCACATCTACTCCGCAGGGTGAAAGCCTTATCGTGAGAATGCTTGATCTTTACGCAAAACCCCGCGAGTTGACCGAGCTTGGAATGACCGAACAGCAATCGAAGGATCTTTACGAAGTTTCTAGTCAAACTAGTGGTGCAATAATAGTTGTTGGTCCAACTGGTAGTGGAAAGTCAACAACTTTATACAGTATGATTTCCCATCTAGACATAAAATCTCGTAGTCTTATGACAATTGAAGACCCTGTAGAGTACAGAATTGAGTACGCTAATCAGCAACAGGTAAATGAAAAAGCTGGAGTTACTTTTGAAGCTTTGTTAAAGTCAGCAGTTCGTCAGGATCCTGATATTGTTTATCTCGGTGAGGTTCGAGATGCTTTTAGTGCCAAAACTTGTCTTGATCTTGCAAGTACAGGTCACCTTACAATGGCAACTCTTCACAGTTCCAATACAACCACTGCATTGTTCCGTCTTGCCAGATTGGGAATTGCCAGGGAAGATTCAGCCGATAACCTTTTGTGTCTTCTTGCACAAAGGCTTATGAAGAGCTTGTGTCAAAAGTGTCGAAGAATGAAACCTATAACATTTGAAGAGAAAAAAATTCTTCTTCCTTTTATAGACAGAGAGGATTTACCAACAGAGCTACCACATCCTGAGGGATGTCCCAAATGTAATTTCACAGGTTATGCAGGCAGACAGGGTGTTTATGAGTTGATGAGGTTTACTCCAGCGGTTACAAATATCATTAAAACAGCCGAATCAGTACCTGCTATGCGTATTGCACTTCATGAAAAAGCAAATGTTTTTCTGCTTTCTGACCATGCAATTATGAAAGTAAAACTGGGACTTCTTTCGTTGGATGATGTGAACAGACATGTGTTGCTTGAAGAACTACGGCTAAGTGGTAGACAAAATATTGATTTTGATGAAAAAGTAGTTGAGGTAGATAGGAAAAAACAGATTCTGCTTGTTGATGATGACGAAGACTTCAGAAATCTTGCTTCAATACTGCTGGAAACAGCCGGTTATGATGTGGATCAGGCTTGTGATGGGGTAGAAGCCATTGTGACTCTTCAAACAAGTAATTATGATTTAATATTGTCTGATATCGAAATGCCAGGCCTTGATGGTTTTACAATGCTTCAGGCATTGCAGAGCAAGAATTTGGATACACCTCTTGTATTTTTAACAGGCAACGACAGTATGGATAAAGAAGAAAAAGGATATGAATTAGGAGCAATTGATTACATAAGAAAACCAATAAGAAGAAAAATGTTCTTAACTCGTGTAAAAAGGGCATTAAAGTGAGGTATTATGAAGGATGATTTTAGCTTTTCAATGGAAGATGCAGAGGCCAGCATAGAGAAGAATGAGTCTGATAAGGAAATCAAGAAAAGTAATAGTAATTTACTTAGAGTAGTTGGCATTCTCAGTCTTTTAGCTGTTTTTTCTGTAGTAATTATTAGATTTTTTATTATAAACAGCACTAAAGGTGAACCAACATACGAAATTCCAGTAGCTGATTCAGCTTTTATTTTTAATAACATTGAAATGCTGGAGATGCATGTTAGAGAATACGGTTATTTCCCTGGTGATATACAAGACTTTATAAATTCGTCAGATGACGCAAGCCTTATTGTAAATGATGACGGGTCATTTACATACACAGAGAGCGGTATAGTTTATAGATCTGACATGGGGCTTCTTGGGCCATCCGGTGGGAACGGTTCTGACCTTTAACTGTTATGTTAAAAATTGCATTGTTTTAGTTTATTCGTATTCATTAATTGGAGGTTATGTAAATGACTATTGCTCTTTTCCTTTCCATACTTGGTTCATGGGTTTCTCTGGGGGGTGACTCTTATTCAGCTCCTGAAATTACATTAGTTGAAGCTGATATGGATCATGTGGTTATTCAGTTGAATCTTTCAGGTTATTCTTTAGAAACCATTTCAGAGTATTCACGCTTTGACGTTGCTGAATACGATTGGGATATGGATGCACCGATTGGTGATCCTGAACTGCCACTTATACCAGTTGTAATAGGCATTCCAGCTGGTTTGGAAGCTTCAGTTACTATGCAGGATTCAGAATGGATAAGTGCTGGAGACGGGAAACCATATCCAGTACAGCCAATTCTTATGGATTGTGAAACATCTCCATTGGTTTTTGCAGAGCTTTCATCACAGCTTCAAGGGGTTTATCCTACACAGCCATTGAATCTTGATAAGCAGGGAAAATGGGCTGGAGTAAACACAATTGTATTACAAATAAGTCCTTTTTCGTGGGATGAAACTTCAGGAGAATTTCAAGTTGCATCTTCAATTACAGCAAGGGTCGACTTCTTAGGCACAAGAACATATCAAACTTCTGTTAGGCCAGAGATTGCCAATATGCATGGCTCAATGATCATTAATTACGATGAACTTGATATAATGGTTGATTCTTCTCCTGTTACTATGGATGATGATGTTTACTTATGTGTAGTTCCACCTGAGAACCTTGAATCAGTAACACCATTACTGGCCATGGTGAACTCGCTCGGGCATCATGTAAATGTAATTGAGATAGAACCTGGGCTGAATAGTTATCAGGTAGCGTTAGCTATAAAAGATGTTTACCAGGAAGGTATTACCCGTTTTGCTCTTATTCCAGCCCGGCATCAGCAACTTGAATCAAAAAATTATGGTTCTTTCTACGGAGATTTTTACTACGCACAGATGACTTCAGATAATCTTCCAGATATTGCTGTGGGAAGATATCCAGGGAATTTTACACAGCTCGAGAATCAAACTGGAAAAACAATGTCTTACATTTCTTATACAGGTGAAGAGGGGCAACCTTCCATACCTACCAGTGTGATTCTTGCTGCACACCAGGAAGATTATCCGGGTAAATATACAGCAAATAGTGAAGCTGTAAGAACTTGGGATTATGAATTGGCTGATATCGATTTCGAAACAGCTTATGCCGGTGAAGGTGGAAATGCCGCTGATATTTCTGCTGCTATAAACACAGGTGTTGGTATTGTTAATTACCGAGGTCATGGATCGGTTACAATCTGGCAGTGGACAGGTGGATGGAACGCCGGTGATGTTTATGCACTTGTAAACACCTATATGCCTCCAGTTTTTAATGTTTGCTGCAGCAATGGAACCCATGATCTTTCATACAACTGTCTTGGTGAAACATGGATGGATGCCCCGAATGGTGTAGGTGCCAGTGGAAATCTTGCTGCCAGTGCCCCGTCAGCCACAGTAGCAAACAATAGAATGCAGAAAGTTTTATTCTGGCAGCTTTTTGATACTGGTAATACATGTGCAGGTGAGATGCTTGCGGCCACTCAGGTAGACCTTATTCAAACCCAGGGCGCGCCAGGTCTTGGCAATGCAAAAATGTACCATTGGTTTGGCGATCCATCAATGGACATTCAAACTGGTGACGCAGATGGCACGCCTTTTGCCATGGATTTTAGTGTTCCCGAAGCTCTTAATATCGGTGCTAATACACTTCAGCTTACTATTACATCCAATGGTTCACCTTTAGAGGGTGCTGTTGTTACCATAACAGATGGCGTGGGCAATCACCCTGATTTCCCAGAGTCATTTTATGAGCAGCAGATTACCAATAGTTCTGGCCAGGTCTGGTTGAATTTCACAGCACTTGAAGATAAAAACCTTTATTATGGCGTTAGAAAGCATAATTATGCCTCTGCAACAGGAACAATTGATGTGGTATCAACTGGAATTGAGACAGGGCAGAGTTATACAACAAATCTTTTACCGATAACCCCTTCTCCTGTTAATGGGCTGGCACAGATTTCATTCACATCCCCTTCAAGTGATCAGGTGAATATCAGTGTTTTAGATCTGTCCGGCAGAGTCGTTTCAACTATTCATGATGGTGCGGTGCTAGAGGGAGCAGGTTTTAGAACATTTGAAACTTCTGAGCTTTCCCCTGGTATTTATTTCGTTATGATGCACACAGCTCACACGACAATCACAAGGAAAATGGCTGTTGTCAGATAAGAGCAAACTAACGCTTTTTGTTTTTCTTTCTCTGCTCCTGCAGGCAGGATGTGTGCTTGGAGCAGAGGATGCTGTGACATTTCCTACCTATAAAGAGGGGGAGGTTTCTTTCCCCTCTGATATTTCTTTACCTCCTGTTTTTTCCAGTAATGGTAATTATGGGCTTGTAGCTTCTGGTGATACTCTTTATCACATGGAGCTTCGCCATGGTAGAATTCATGGAAAAACACCGATTGCCGGTGAGATTACAGCATTTGAAACCGGTTCTGGTTCAAAGATTTTTGCTGTTTATTCAAATCAGCTTGTATCTATTGAGGGTTTTTCTGTTAATAAGTCTGTTGAGCTTGTTTCTGAAGCTGAAATGATTACTGTGTGTGGCAATGACCCAGTTGTTTTGTCAGAAGATGGTTCTCTTTCGCTTTTCAATAGTGATTTATCTTTAATAGGAAATCATGTTCCAGATAGTTCTAAAATAACTTGTATTCAGGGATTTTCTGATCTTGTGGTTCTTGGGTATGAAAATGGGACTGTTGTTTCGCTTGCAGTACCTTCATTTGATATAATTGCTTCTGAAAAGATGAATGGTTCATTGATTTTCTTGAATAAAGCAGGAGACGATTTGCTTTTTTCAACTGAAATATGGAATGAAGTTGCCGTTTGTGACCCTGCTGATTTGATTATTCAAGTAATGTTTACCTTTCCAGAGATACCTGTTTATGCCGCTTCAGATAGCAGCCTTTCTTGTATTTATGCAGTATGCCCTTCCACCGGGATTCATGTGTGCATGGAGAATGGGGAAATAGCATGGAGCACAGATGAATTTGGTTATTCTCCACTTGTTTCCCTTTCTAAGGATTGCGAAACAGCCCTTGTAGTCTGGGAAAACAAGGTTGCTTTACTTCTTAAGTAGATAAGATATTTTTGCAGAATTTATTTTGGGATAACAATTTCAGAGATATCAGAATCTCTCTGTATTGTAAGATCTAAATCTTCTGATGAATTCATTATTAGCACTTTTAAAGCTTCAGGGTGATACACTCGCTCACCGTTTACTTCAGTAATAATATCCCCTTCTCGTAAACCGCAACTTTCTGCAGGGGAATTGTTTTCAACATCAAGAAGAAGAATTCCTTGTACTGGTGAAAGCCCAGAAGTAGCAGGCATTGCAGTTATTCCAAAAAGTGGTGTGTGCATACCTGCATCCGAGAGGAAAGCTTCTACCCAGAAGAACCACAGATTGCATGGAACCAGAGCCATGAGCTCACCTCTGCCGTCACCAGGGTTGTATGAACCAGTTACTATACCTGCTAGGCGGTCATAAGCATCAAATACAGGAGCACCCATCAGTTCGGATTCAGGAGGTGATGCTAAAAGAAGAGCACCGTCTGCAAGCTGTTCCATGGGAAATGTTCGAACTATAGATAGACCTGTTGGATGGTTAGATATTACCATCAAGGCAGCCCCGTTTGCAGGGCTTGTGTTTCTTGGTTGCTCATAAGATGAAAAAATTTCTTCGTGGAATATCATAACAGAAAGACCCATATCACGAAAGTTAAACACTGAGTCCGGAAAGAGTCTTGTACCATTTTTGATCACAAAAACACTAGAATTTTCAGTGAAAGCAAAAAGGGTAACTACATGGCTTGGGGAAACCGCAACTCCACTGCAGACTTCCACAAAACTGTTTATCTCTGATTCTCGGCCAATTGAAACCGCTGGCGATTCAAAAAGAGATGGAAAAAAACCAGATGCTACAAGTGTTATTAGAAAGAAACTAGTCATAATCTGTTAGAAAGTAGATACAGAAGATGGTCTTGAATAAGCAACAACTGGTGCTGGAGCATATTGTATATCATTCTTTTGAATAGAGATTGTTTCCATGGAATTGCCCCTTAAATGAGATTCATCAGGTCCTGTGAAGTTTTGAAGAATTAAAACCAGTGCAGCAGCAAAAGGAATAACAGCGGCAATTTTCCAACTAGGCAAATGGAATTTCTTTTGTGGGGATAAAGTCGAGCTGTCATAATTCCCTGAAGCTAGTCTTCTTTGAATACTTTCAAGAAGATCAGCTGAGGGTTCTGGTTCTACAATTTTTTTTACTTGTTGGCTAATTGATTTGTTATAATGATATATTTTCTCACAAGAAGCACATCCGTTGATGTGAAAACGAAACAGTTGATTCTCTTCGGGTGTACATTGATTATCAATTACAGAATCCATTAAAAGCAGTGCATTTTTGCATTTCATTTCCACATCTCCCATACATCTTCAAGAGATTCACGAAGGTTTGTTCGAGCTCTGTTAATTCTGGATTTTACGGTTCCAATTTTTATGTTAAGAATTTCTGCAATTTCTTCATAAGAAAAACCCTGTTTCTCACGGAGCATAAAGGGCTCTCGATAGTGCATTGGCAGACCGTTAATGGCTTCCTCGATGCTTGCACCTAATTCTCTTCGCCCTTCCCGGTAATGTGGAGTCATTTTTGCAGAGCCTTTAAGAACTACTTTATCAAGAGAAACCATAGACCAGCGGGAACGGCGTCTCCATTCCTTTTTTGCCAAATTACTTGCAATGGTGTATACCCAAGTAATAAGCGGTCGTTCGGGATCATAGTTGTTTCTGTATTTATAGACTCGGCAGAAGGTCATTTGAAGCTGTTCTTCAGCATCTTCTTCACTTCCAAGCATACGAATAAGATATGAAAAAAGTGGGCGTTGAAATCTTTTAACCACATGGCTGAAAGCATCTTCATCACCAGCGCAAAGGTCAATCATTAATTGTGAATCCGACCTTGGATCTTTTATGTTTTTTTTCTTCACCACATTTGTCCTTAGCATGCGTCCTCCATGGTTGTAGAAATCTAAACATATCTACCCCACAGAGTGGTATTTGTTCCCGAAGAGCTTGAGGTTGACTGCAACCTACTCAATTCAGCAGAATAGGCACTATGAAGAATAATATATATATCAGAATTCTTGCCATGGCCAAACCTTATAAATGGCGGGTAGTACTTGCGCTTTTTTTCGCTTTGATTTTTGCTGCATCCAGTGGAGCAACACTGGCAATGCTTCTTCCAATATTTGATGATGTACTTGGTGCAAACTCAGATACACCTTCTACTCTTGGTCTTAAACAGGCAATGTCGCAAACTTTTATACCTCAATTTGAAAGTTTTACCAGTTCCATAACCACAGGTGATTCTTCTTCAATCATAGAAAATGCGAAGGCATTGCCAGACGCTTTTCTTGATGGAATTCATGAATCATCTCCTTCGCAGGCTCTTCTTGCAGTGATAATTACTTTAATTTCTTTAATTTTCATAAAGAACATAGCTTTTTTCTTTCAAACATTTTTTATTGCTTCTGTTGAAGAGGGAATGTTAAGAGATTTACGAGTTAAGGTTTATTCACATCTTTTGAAATTAGATCTTGGTTACTTTGCGCGAAGTCGATCAGGCGAGTTAACTACTCGTATTACAGCAGATGTTGTACGCATAAAAAGAACAGTAACAAATTCTTTAATCACCCTTGTTCGGCAATTTTTCCTACTGGGTGTTTACTTCTTTATAACTTTCTGGGTTTCATGGAAACTTACTCTTGTTACCCTAGCAGTACTTCCACCAAGTATGGCACTTATTTTACTTTTGGGCAAGAGTTTACGAAAAAAAAGTCACAGAGCTCAGGAAAAAATGGCGGATTTTGCCAGCTTTCTAACTGAAACTATTACAGGTGTTCGTGTTGTAAAAGCATTTGCCATGGAAAGCTTTGAAGAAAAGAGATTTTTGAAAAGTGTTAATGCCCATAGGAAATATGAAATCTCACTTCGTCGTATGAAGGCTCTTTCTGGGCCGATGACGGAATTTTTAGGTGCTGCGGCCGCTGGAGTTATTTTGTGGTATGGTGGTAATGCTGTAATTGAAGGTACTGGGATGTCACCAGGAAAATTTATGGTATTTCTTGCTGCGGCCCTTAGCATGATGGATCCTGCAAAAGGTATAAGTAAAACTTATGCTTCGATTCAGGCTGGACTGGCTGCCGGAGAAAGAGTTTTCTCTGTAATTGATACTGCTCCTGCCATTGTTGAGTACAGTTCTGCAATTATACCTGAAAAATTATCTCGTTCTCTTCGTTTTGAAAATGTTTCTTATGGGTATAATCCTAAAAAACCAGTATTGAAAAACATTAATTTAGAGATATCTATTGGTGAAATAGTGGCCTTGGTAGGTCCAAGTGGCGGCGGCAAGAGCACTCTGGCAGATATGATTCCTCGCTTCTATGACCCCGATGATGGTCGTATTCTATTTGATGGAATTGATTTAAGAAAGCTATCTATTACAGGGTTACGAAGTCAGCTGGGGGTTGTTACTCAGGAAACCGTTTTATTCAATGATACCGTTTTTAATAATATAGCTTACGGTGATCCTTCAATATCTATGGAGCAGGTAGTTAAGGCTGCAGAAGTTGCTAATGCACTTGAATTTATCGAAATCATGCCTGATGGATTTGAAACAATCATTGGTGAAAGAGGTGTAACTCTTTCTGGCGGACAGCGACAGAGACTTGCTATTGCAAGAGCTGTTTTAAAAAATCCTCCAATTCTTATCTTTGATGAGGCCACAAGCGCTCTTGATACTAAAAGTGAAAAACTTGTTCAACAAGCTATTGATGGACTTGTAAAGGGAAGAACATCACTGGTTATCGCTCACAGATTAAGCACAATTAAAAAAGCTACTCGTGTTTTATACCTTGAGGACGGTAGGATTCTTGAAGAGGGGACCCACCAAGATCTTCTAGCGCTAAAAGGTAAATATTATTCTTTATGGAAGATGCAATTCTAAATGTCCGGTAATCTTCTTGTCAGACTTCACTCACTTGGAGATGTGGTACTTGCTTCAGGTACAGCCGTTTCAATGGCAAAACATAAGCAGGTTACCTTTGCCACAAGAGCAGTATATGAACCGATAGTTAGACGAATTCCAGGCAAAGTTAAGTCGGTTCCTTTCAATGGTAGCTGGAGAGATCTTAGGAAATCCAGTGAAGGTTTTGAAACCATTGTTGATTTGCAGAACAATCTTACCACAAAGCTTGCATTTGCTGGGAAAAAGGTTAGCAGATTTCGATTCAGCCGCAGATTAAGAAGAAAAGTTCTTTTAGGTGCAAAAGTGAAAATGCCATGGAGAGCGGAAGAATATTTACGAACCTGGTCAGACCAGGGAGATCCAACTCCGGTTCTATCAAGATTTAATGAGCCAGATTCAGATGTTTTTACAGTTGGAATTGTAGCAGGTGGTGGATGGCCTATGAAATCGATTCCCCATGGGGTTGTTATTGAGCTATCCCGCCTTTTCTGTGACATCTCTCATGCTAGAGTTTTGATAATGGGTGATTCTTCTGACTTGCCATTAACTGAGTACATAGTAAATCAGTGTGGATATAGGAATGTAAAAACCATTGCCGGTGAAGGCGGGGTATCACAACTGATAAACAGAATTGAAAAACTTGATTTACTAATTTCACCAGATTCAGGCCCTGCGCATCTTGCAATGGCTTTAGGTGTGCCGGTACAAGTTGTTTTTACATCTACTTCTCCATCTCTTGGTTTCTGGGCTGAAGATTTTGAAGGTGCTTTTATGGTTAATCCAATTTTGTGCAGACCCTGTCACAGACACGGTGGAAAAAAGTGCTCTACAGGAGATCAGCAATGCAGAAGAATGCTTGTTCCAAGAGAAATGTATCAGGAGGCAATGTGTCTGGTGCATTAAATAGCCCCATGATGAAGCAGTATCTTGACTTAAAGAAAGATCATCCAGATTCCATTCTTTTGTTTCGAATGGGTGATTTTTATGAAACTTTTCTTGATGATGCAAAAAAAGTTGCATCTATTCTGGGTATCACTCTTACAGCTAGGCAGAAAAACAAAAAAACAGGAGAAGGTATTCCTTTAGCAGGTTTTCCATTTCATGCTCTTGATGGTTATCTTACAAAATTGATTAAAGCCGGTTGTCGGGTTGCAGTATGTGAACAGACTGAAGACCCTAAAAAGGCCAAAGGCCTTGTTAGTCGAGATGTGGTTGAAATTGTCACACCTGGCACTCTTGTTAGCGGCTCTGCTCTTGATGAACGAACTACAGCTTTGCTTGTTTCTGTTAATGTTATCAAGAACCGTGGAGCATTGGTTATATGTGATGTTTCAACCGGTGATATCAGAGCCACAGAGTTAGACATTTCGTTGGTGGAAATTGAGCTTTCACGAACAGCTCCAAGGGAAATAATAGTATCGTTTGATTCATCTGTTATTGTTCCAAATAGTTGTGAAGTTACAAAACTTGATAATTGGAAATTTGATGCTCTTTCAGGTGAAAGAGAAATAGTACATACCTTTGGTAAGGCGGCGGCAGATGGTTTCGGACTTGCTGGCAGTCCGGTGCTTTTAGGAGCCATGGGTGCATTACTTACATACATAGGACATACAAAACGATCAAATGTATCTCATCTGGATTTTAGAGGTGTTTATCGTCAGAGTGACTATCTGATAATGGACAGATCAAGTTCAAGATCTCTTGGTATTGTAGACGCACCACCAGGCGAGGAAGAAGCTATTCTGGCCAACAGAACAGATAGAACAGAAACATCAGGTGGGGCAAGGCTTTGGAGGGTGTGGCTTACGGCGCCGCCAATCAAAAAAGACACAATTCAGGAAAGGCATCAGGCTGTACAGGACCTTATTTCCACTGGATTATTTGTACAGATAAGAGAAATTCTCAAGGAAACTATAGACCTTGAGAGACAGGCTGGAAAACTTGGAACTCTTCGGGCTACACCAAGAGATTTAAGATCTATTCAACAGACGGCAGCTCTTGTACCATCCCTAAAGGATTTACTTTCAAGGACGGCAGCACCAATTCTACAAAAATTGTTAGAGATGGATTCTTTATCAGATATAGCACAGCAGATTGATATTACGCTTAGTGAAAATCCGCCAGCTAGATTATCTGATGGTGGATACATCAGAGATGGTTTTTCTGCAGAACTTGATAGTCTTCGTACTGTTAAAACCGGAGGAAGAGACTGGATGGATCAAATGTTGGAGCGCGAAAGAAACTCCACAGGAATAACCAAACTTTCCGTAGGTTACAATAAAGTATTTGGGTACTATCTTTCTGTGTCTAATTCATTCAAACATCTTGTTCCAGATTATTTTATAAGAAAGCAGACTTTAGTTGGTGGAGAGCGTTTCATTACCCCTGAATTAAAGGAAATGGAAGAGAAAATTCTTAATGCGGATGAAAATATTGCAGTTATTGAGGCTGATATTTTCAATTCTCTTTTGGCTTTGGTGGCTTCAGCTGTTGCAAGGGTGAAACGACTTGGTGGTTTTCTTTCAAGATTGGATGTACTTTGTGCCCTTTCCGATCTGGCTGCGGAAAAAGAATGGGTTTGCCCAATTGTTTCCGAAAATCCCGTCCTTGAAATAAAAGAGGGAAGACATCCTGTTCTTGAGTGCATTCTTCCTAGAGGTGAATGTGTTCCAAACGATATTTCTCTCAACAGAGAAAATCGTATTCTTCTTGTTACAGGGCCCAATATGGCTGGTAAATCAACTTATTTGCGACAGGCAGCTCTACTTGTAATTCTTGCACAAAGTGGATCTTTTGTACCTGCAGAATCAATGGTTTTTAGTCCGGTAGATAGAATTTATACTAGAATAGGATCAGGTGATCGTCTTTCTCGTGGGCAATCTACATTTCTGGTGGAAATGGCAGAGGCAGCTTCACTGCTTAATGGAAGCACAGAACGTAGTTTAGCCATTCTTGATGAAGTTGGAAGAGGAACAAGTACTTATGATGGTCTTTCCATTGCATGGGCTATGCTAGAGTACTTGCACAACAATGGTGACCATCGGCCTATGGTTCTTTTTGCGACTCATTATCATGAGCTCACTTCTCTTGCGGCAAGACTTCCGCTTTGTTCAAATGCAAATGTAATTGTGAGAGAAATGGGAAATAGAATAGCATTTCTTTACAGGGTAGAAGAAGGTTCTGCCGACAGATCATACGGAATTCATGTGGCAGCAATGGCTGGGGTACCTCATTCAGTTCTTAATCGTGCAAGAAAAGTTCTTCAGGATCTGGAAGCAGGTAAGCATCTTCTTCCATCCAGCAACCGTGATCAGAATGGGCAGATGAGTCTTCCTCTAGCAAATCCTGAACACCCTGTACTAGAGGAGATAAGAAAGATGGAACCAGATAGCCTTACGCCCCGCAAAGCATTGGAACTCATATATCTACTAAGAGATAGACTTGACTCATGAAACGGTACTTGAAATATTACTAGATGCATTTATTCAAGGAGGTTGATTGTGAAATTTATGCTCTTTCTTTTTCTTCTACCTGCAGTGATATTCGCAGCAGGTATTGTTGAAACATTTGACGCACCTGATACTGGAATCACAGGGCTTGCTTATGGTGATGGTAGCATTTGGGCTGTTGATGGAACTACTCAATATGTTTATCAGATTGATCCAGATGATGGTGGAGTGGTTTCATCGTTTTATGTTACTGATCAGACTTCTGTTTACAATCCTGTCCCAGGCGGGCTTGCATTTGGTAATGGTATTATTTATTTGGCAATGTACAGTGGTACGCAATATGGTAGTATCTATAAATACGATACTTCCGGAGTTTTGTTAGATTCTTTTGATGCATACTGTTGAGGCAGTACATTATACTCGTCGGTGACGGGTGCAAGCTTAAACGGTTCAACTCTTTATACTTTTGGTAATGGTTACGGTACAGATCTTTACACTGTTCAAAAATTCAATCCAACAACAGGTTCTTCTACTGGTCAGTATATGACCCCTACTGATTTCCCCGGCCTTTCTCCTGCTGTTTATGACATTGCTTTTTCCACTTCAGGCATATGGGTAGCTCGAGATGAGGCAGATAGCCCAATTCTCAGATATAATACCATGGGAGAAGTTACTGGAAGTATTATGGGTAGTGTTATTCCTTCTGCTGCTGGGTTAGCTATTGATATTGATGGATTTCTCTGGGTTAGCGATCCTGATAATGACAAGATATATAAACTTGATTTGTCGTCTTCAGCCTCAGATAATGAATCATTTGCTATAGAAGAATTATCAATTTCTCCTTTTTGTAATCCATTCACATCAACAGCTCTTATTAATGCTGTTGGTTTTTCTGATGAAGCATCAGTAGAAGTTTTCGATTTACATGGAAGACTTCTTCATTCAGGTTTTATAAATGGTGGATCTTTTTCTTGGGATGCTACTTTAGATCCTGATGGAATGTACTTAGTTAATGTACGGGATCAACAGAATTCTTCGTCTTTAAGAATGACAAAAATCTAAGTTTTTATAATGGGGGAGGTGCATTAGTGTCTCTCCCAATATTTTACCTAGCAGGTAAACAGGTGTTTACTTCGCGAGTAAATTTAAGTATAGTAAGTGCGGAGGTG
>JAOZUR010000117.1 GCA_029938555.1 Candidatus Sabulitectum sp.
AGATATTTAAGATTATTATTCTTGATGTTACAAGTGATGTTGAAAAAGGAGGAACTTTAGCTGAATCCCTTGGCAAACACAAAAAGGTCTTCAGTGAGCTTTTTGTGAACATGGTTGCCGCAGGAGAGCAAGGTGGTATTCTTGATACAATTCTTTTAAGGCTTGCAGATTATTTGGAAGATGCCTCAGCTCTTACACAAAAGATAAAAAGTGCAATGATGTATCCTGTTGTTGTTTTGTGCGTTGTTCTTGTTGCGACTCTTGCTATGCTTATGTTTGTTATCCCCATTTTTGAACAGATGTTTGAGGACATGGGCGGAGAGCTTCCTGCACTGACACAGTTTGTAGTGGATATGTCTGAATTTGTTCAGCACTATATAATTTTTATTCTTCTTGGAATTGGTGGTGCCATTTTCGCATACAATGCTTACTACAAAACCAAAAGTGGTGAGAAGGTAATTGATAATATTAAATTATCCTTGCCTGTTTTTGGTCCGATTAATCGGAAAATGTCAATAGCAAGATTTTCAAGAACCCTTGGAACTCTTATTTCATCTGGTGTGGCTATTCTTGATGGATTGCAGATTACTGCAAAGACGGCAGGTAATAGAGTTATTAGTGATGCTATACTGAAAGCAAGAATAAGCATTTCAGGAGGAGAGAATATTGCAGGTCCATTGGAAGAGTCTGGTGTTTTTCCAACAATGGTGACACAGATGATTGCAGTTGGTGAGGAAACCGGTGGTCTGGATGAAATGCTTGTGAAGGTTGCAGATTTTTACGATGAAGAAGTTAATGTGTTGGTGGATGGTATGGCATCAACTATTGAGCCTATTATGATTGTTTTTATGGGTGGCTTTGTTGGTGGTCTTGTTGTAGCCATGTATTTACCGATTTTCGATATGATTCAGCAGGTACAATGAAAACTAAAGAAGTTCATCATTTCATTGATTTGACTCAGTGATAGGAGATTAGTACGAACGTACCTACACCAATGGTTATTAGCGGAAGACGCCGTACTTGGCTTCAGGTAGGGCGTCTTTCCGTTGTTGGAATCCTTACTCTTTCCGGCATTTTTGTCATGGAGCAACCGGAACTAAACATAATTTACATAGCTATAGCATTAATTGCTTTGGGTTCTTTTTTAATCACAGCTCCCATTACTAAACGAAATCCAGCAAGTCGAAAACCTTATTGGTTTCTGCTGGTAATTGATTCTTTTTTAATAGGTTCTATTATCTATATAAGTGGTGGGGTTGATGGACCTTTCACGCCATTCCTTGTTATTCATGTGCTTACTTATGGATTTTATCTTGGAATTTCAGGTGGTCTAATTGCTGCGGTTTTAAATGTATTGCTCACTTCGGTTTTTTCAATCATCGCACTGAATGTTCCTGGACCTAAAACAACTTTAAGTCCTCTTTTGACCACGCTGATTCAGTCGGGGCAGCTTAAAATTTCAACCACATATATTTTTCTCAGGATATTAATTAATGGATTATTATTGTTTGGTTCTGGGCTTGCCTCTGGTATAATCTCACAATCTATTTATACTGAGAGTGGGCATCTTCAAAGAGCACTTAGAAATTTCACAGAGTTGAAAACCCGTAGCAGGCATATTCTGAACAGCCTTCATGATGGAGTTGTTGTTGTTGATTCGAACGGTGAGCTTATTAGCATTAACCCTGCTGCAATTCGTTTTCTTGATACTAGCCACCCAATGGAGGAGTCGCAACTGGGTGAAATTGTAAGAAGCTTTTTGCGGAACAAAGATTTCCCACCTGGAATAGACATTGTGGTGGAAGAAAAAGTTATAGAATGTCGATTTAATCAGTACGGAGATACTGAAGGGGCCATAATTGTTTTAACTGATGCAACTGAATTACGCAACTATCAGGCTGCTCTTGAAGAGCGTGATAAATTGGCCTTGATTGGCAGACTTAGTGCTACTATGGCTCATGAGATCAGAAATCCTCTTGCCTCAATGAGCGGTGCAGCGCAAATTCTTGCGTCAGGTAAACTTGATAAAGATAAAGCTGATCGAATGGCCTCACTGATTGAAAAACAGTCAAGAAGAGTGTCTGAGCTTATTGAGGGGTATTTGTCTCTTTCAAGAAGTACCTCTGATTTTCCTTTTACTGTAATTGATGTTAATGAGGTAGTTATGGATAGTGTAGAGAGTGCCATGCACGGTTTTGCTGGTGGAGTCTCACTTGAGGTTCACAGAGCAGAGACTAACCCATCAGTATTAGGTAATCGCGTAAGACTGGGGCAGGTTTTGTTAAATCTTATGCGGAATGCTGTTGAAGCTCTTTCCACTGTTGCAAACCCTGTAATCACCATTGAAATAGCAGAAGAGAGTAAAATGGTGAATATCTCTATCAAAGATAACGGTCCTGGAATTGCACAAGATTTCATCAAAAAAATATGGGAGCCTTTCAAGACATCCAGAGAGCAGGGCACAGGACTAGGGTTGTATATAGTAAAAAAAATAGTAACAGAGCACAACGGCATTGTCTCTGCCGAGAATACAATACAGGGTGGAGCTATGTTTAAAATTGAATTACCCCAAGCTGATGAGAGCAAAAATGAATAAAAAGAATATATCAATACTTCTAGTAGATGATGAAGAATCTATGATTGAATGGCTCAGTATTTTACTAGAGCAAGACGGATATACAGTAAAATGCTTTTCACGGCCCGAGTCCGCGCTTAAATGGAGTGAACAGAATCATGTTCATATTCTAATTTCAGATATAAAAATGCCAGCAATGAGCGGTTTAGAGCTTTTTGCAAGAGTGAAAGAAATACATCCAAATGTTGCTGGAATATTTATGACGGCCTTTTCTAGTATTAACACTGCTGTAAAAGCAGTTAGACAAGGCGCATCAGACTACCTGCTTAAACCATTCAAAACTGATCAGATTCTTCTTGCTATTGAGAAAGCAATCAAAGAGAAGAACATTACAGCAGAAAACCGTGCTCTTAAGCAGAAATTGTCTAAAGAATACAATTTTCAGGGAATCATTGGTAAATCTTCGCCTATTCTGAAACTGCTTGAAATGGTTCGTAAGGTTGCAGACCAACCTAGTACAGTGCTTATCTCAGGTGAAAGTGGAACAGGCAAAGAGCTGATAGCAAAAGCAATTCATAACAACAGTATCAGAAAAGATGATCCTTTTGTGGGAATTAACTGTGGCAGCCTCTCTTCAAACCTTTTGGAAAGTGAACTTTTTGGTCATAAAAAAGGATCTTTCACTGGTGCTTATAAAGATAAAGAAGGTTTAATGATCGCAACAGGTCGAGGTACTTTGTTCCTTGATGAGATTGGTGAGTTAAACAAAGATCTTCAAGTAAAACTTCTAAGAGCTATTCAAGAAAAACAGGTTAGACCTGTTGGTGATACAATTACTAAACCATTCAAAGGCAGATTAATTTGTGCAACAAATAGAAACCTAGAAGCTATGGTACTGGAAGGCTCATTTAGGAATGATTTGTTTTATAGACTTAATGTACTTCCTTTAAGTGTACCACCACTCCGTCATCGTAGGGAAGATGTTCCAATGCTTGTACAGTATTTTTTAACAAACGGTAACTACCCTAGCAAAAAGCTTTCTAAGGAATCCTTGGATGTGTTCAAAGAATACAATTGGCCTGGCAATGTAAGAGAGTTGCAAAACATTATCGAAAGAGTCTGCGTTATGTCCAGTTCCAGTATTGTTCAAACATCGGATCTTCCGGAATGCTTGCTTATGAAAACAGAGAAAGAAATCACAAAAGCTTCTCCAAAAATATTTGAAACCACAGAACAGTCGTCACTACCTATTCTTTCTGAAATAGAAAAAGCCTGGACATATTACATTCTTGAAAG
>JAOZUR010000024.1 GCA_029938555.1 Candidatus Sabulitectum sp.
GTTCAGTTTCTTGCTCTACCGTGGTCTTAAAAGAGATCTGAAACTCTGTTTCATTACAGAGTTTCCCTTTCCATTTATAAATGCTTTCAATCTCTGATGAAATCTGAGCACAAGCAGCAAGACTTAGAGTAACAGCCCCCTGCCCTGCCTTTATTGCTGATTCTTTTGATGGGAAGGTGGACACAACAATGATAGCTTGTGTATTCATAACTGTCTCTTTTTTACAATCACATCTACCAAAGCATTTAGAATAAAGTCAAACAAAATTTTACCTTTAGATATGGATGCCTTAGAAAGATCTGCACCAACTCCTCCATCCGGGTAATTGATTTTCCATTGCTCAGGGGAAAGCGTTGAAATATCACTAACGGTAGCAGGATATTTTTTTGCAAATTCCCCAGGAATAGGTTTTGAAAGCAAATACCAGACCATTGAGACTTCTGCTGTGGTCACATGATAACCGGAATCAGGAAATAGCTCTGTTTCTTTTTCTGCCACTCCAGGCAATTGCCAGTAACCCATATAACTGGCATTTATCATAGCGCTAGAGTCTTGAATTGCTTTGGCAGCTCCGTTTCTGTTACCACCATGCCCACTGAGTATAAGAATATTTTTGAATTTATTTCTGGCAGATTCATCTATCAATTCACACAAAAGTTTTGAGTACAGTTCCTCAGAAAGTGAGAATGTTCCAGGGAAAGAGGTATGACATAAGGAATACCCATAATACAAAGCAGGCAAAACAGCAGTAGAAGTTAACTCACCAGCCTTGCCACATAACACATCAGCTATGATTCCATCACAGCCTAAAGGTGCTTCTGTGCCATGCTGTTCAAGACTTCCTGCTGGCAATAATATTACAGACGAAGAACAAGTCTCTACTTCAGCGGACATAGATTCAATTAGATTCAAGTATTACCCCCTTAGAATTCTATAGAGAGGAATATATGCAGACGAAGGCACCTGTAATTACTGTTGGCAATACAAGCTGGAATAGAATCCCTGTAAAAACTAGGTTAATTCTTCGAGGAGACAATCTGGCTGAAGCCATACAGGAAGGACTATCCAAAGCTAATCTTTCTCTTTCTCAAAGTGATATACTGTTTGTAAGTGAAAAAGCTGTCGGCGGTAGCCAGGGCAGATATTTTGTTTTGGGTGAAGACGAGCTTCATGTACGCTCTCTTGCAAAAACCCTCAGCAAATATGTTACAAAAACACCTGCAGGAATTGGTCTTGGCATGCCAGAGACCATGGAATGCGCTTTAAGAGAGTGTGGTGTTTGCAGAATTCTTTTCGCAGCAGCTCTTGGTGGATTTACAAGATTATTCGGCAGAAGAGGTGATTTTTACAGAATAGCAGGCTCTAAAGCCAGATCAATTGACGGCCCAACCTCTGGCACAATCCCCCCATTCAATAATGCAGTCAGCTTAGCCCCTCTTGACCCTGAAGGGGTTTCCAAAAGCCTTTCTCAAAGATTTGGATGTACCGTTGCCGTGGTGGACATAAATGATCTTGGTGGAAACATTCTAGGGTGCTTCCCACTTAATGAAGACAGGCAGTTAATTCTGAACATTCTTCAAGATAACCCACTGGGACAAGGCAAAGCTCAAACCCCAGCAGGCATTATTAGAAAAGTTATTTCTTGATTTTGAAAAGACCCTCAAAAGCAGAAGTCAGAAGAGAAATAGTAATTCCAGCGAGAACCGCCCACCAGTAACTGGCGATTGAGAATGAACTTAACAAATGAGATGCAACAACAATCATTAAACCACTGATAAAGAACCTGGCAAGACCCAGTGTTAACAACTGCAAAGGACAAGTCAAAAAGGCAATTATAGGTGCTACAAAGAAATTTAGCAGACCTATTACTCCAGCAGTGAGAATTACACTCCAAATGCCTTCAAACGCCATTTTGTCCCCAAGCAACAAAGATGTTAAGTAAAGAACAAGTACCGGAACAATAAAACTTGACAATAACACAGACTTCCTCGCAGCCATTTTTACCCCTTTCAGAATTCAACTTGACAATCTTCGTTTAATATATAATAATGCCAGCCTCGCTGGCGAATCGTCCAATGGCAGGACATCGGTCTCTGGATCCGATAATCGGGGTTCGACTCCCTGTTCGCCAGCCATCAGTTTTTTATCCAAATTTTTCATCGCTAAGTAGTTGAACCCCTTTGTGCTTAAGGGTGTTCCAAATTTATGCATACTATCATAGGTCAAACCACCCGGAAACAGGGACATTTGGAACTTTCTGCGTAATTTCATATTGCCATTAGTCCACCAGGCAGCAGTATTTTCAAGGCGTGATGTCGCTTGATCAAAGAGATCATCAAAATTAAAGTCCTCGTCCATGAGATTTCTGATCTCACCTGCAAGATTGCTTAGGTCTCTCTGTGTCAGATCATATCTTTCCTTATACACTTCATGTTGGATCAGTTCATCAAGATACAGATCAATTAACTTCTGTCTTCTGGCGTTGAGGGCGTCCTTTCGATGCATAAGGTCTATGAGAGTATTGGCACTATGATTCTTAATGCATTTCCATTCACTTTCATCATTGATCATTTTGATATTCCGGTGGGTAACTGACACTGCATTTACTCTTACACGGACACCTCGAACCTCAGCGAGAGACGAACTAACCTTCATTCGAGTTTCTTCTTTCTATTCCATGGCTTTTCCTTCGCATTTGGGTGAGTAAAGCCGGGCAACCCAGAAGCGGGTTCCCCGGAGACACTACAGGCATTTCAGAACTGGGTTCTTCAAGTTTTTCTTTTTGCCATACGATCCTTCAAGGCCGATTGTAGCGCTGAAATTCATATCTTATTGACTGGAAAAATTTAAGAAGCCTGCAGTTTATTTGTAACGGAATAATTGAGAATTTAACTGAAATGTAGACTTTCGAAGCCATAGGGCAATACTTGCATTTCAGACAAAATTGTCATATATGTTGATAATGGTTACCGATCAGTCTTGATTCGCAGGAAACAACTATCTTTAAAGGAAAATTATGCTAGTAAAATTTGGAGCAAAGAATTTCTACTGTTTTAAAGAGAAGCTGGAAATATCTCTTGAATTAGATGGGAACTGCCCACAAAAGATATCTCGAGGAAATTCAATTTCTAATCTTCTTTGCATCAAAGGAGCAAACGCTTCAGGAAAAACCCGTTCTTTGAGAATACTAGGGTTTTTGAAGGACTTCTGCACAGACTCATTCGGCGAGAAGCCAGATTCAAAAATAAACATAGTTTCATTTTTTAGTAACAATGATCCGATTCACCTTTTCTGCGAGTTTCTAAACGAAAAAGAGTTGTATAGATATGAATTGATTCTTACTGATAGCAGCATTATCCATGAATCTTTGACAAGAACAGTTAAGAAGAAGTCAACGCTTTTTGTCAGAACCGGTAATGAGGTTACGAGTGTAGCAGAATTTTCGGGTTTGAAATCCGTCAAACTACGTTCAAATGCTTCAATCATTAGCACCGCCCATCAATACGAAGTGCAGTGTATTGCTCCCATTTATGCTGTCTTTGATCTTATGTTTACAAATGTTGCTTGGCATGGGAAAGTGCATTTCTACAATGATTACAGAGTTACATCCAGATTTTATAAAGAGCATGCAGATTATTTTTCCTCTGCGAAGAAAATAATACGAGAATTCGACCTAGGCATTAAGGATGTATTGTTAAAGCGTTTAAAAAACGAAGCAGGTAAAGACTATTACTACCCAGTTTTTACTCATAAAACGGAGACAGGAGATGAGCAGCTAATCTATCATTATGAATCGCTAGGAACGAAGACATTGTATCATTTGCTTCCATTGTTCTTGCAGGCACTTTCAACTGGCAGTCTGTTGGTGCTTGACGAGTTCGATATGGATCTTCATCCAATGATTCTTGAAAGTCTTATTCGGCTATTTGATGATAAAAAAACAAATCCATTTATGGCACAGCTTATATTCACAACACATTGCATTGAGATTCTTGACTATATGGGAAAATATAGAAATTACATCATTAATAAGAAATTTAGTGAAAGCTATGGCTATAGACTTGATGAAATTCCAGGAGATCTAATTAGAAATGACAGAACAATGGTTCCGCTTTATAAGTCAGGAAGGATAGGGGGGATTCCAGAAATTGGCTAAGACTATAAAATCAAGAAAAGAAAAACATCTTGATATAATACAAGAGACCGTTTCTTTAGAAGGAGAGAATCCTAGTATTTCGGGGAGAAGTAAATATAATCTTTCCTATTTTGATTCAGGCCAAACATATGCAGCCAGTTTTAAAAGTTTGCGTGAGAAGGATCTCTTTGATTTACTTGAGAAGTTCCGGCATTGGTCAAAAGAACCACTGGTTTATTGGGAAAATCAGTCTGTTGGAAAGGGGGGAAAGCATGTGTTGGAATTCTATCCTGGTTTTCCAAGTGTGAATTTTGCTTTTCCTAGACACATTCCATATGAAGTAGAATGGGGAAGGTTTAGGCTAAACAATAAATCACGCTTGATAGGTTTTAGAATACCTGAGACTCACGACGGGAAAGTAAATTCAGAAACCGGAATATGCTATGATCGTAATACATTCTATGTTGTTTTTTATGATCAAGATCATAAGTTCTATGCAAGTCTTTAAGATTAACAATTTCTCTCAAGCCATTCTCATCCAGTCTGACTATCAGACTTGAAATTTCCGAGTCTGATCTTATTGAGAACCTGATCAGTGGTTCAGTGCCAGCAGGTTGCTACATTGCAAAGATGAGAGCTTCCGGTGAATCACAATCTGTGGGTGCGTGCACCTGAAAAAGGGTGCTATTCTCAGGTCTTCGAGGAGTCTTTTGGGTGAGAACACGCAGAAATTGAGATAGTTGCATTCGTAAACGCTGAGTAGGGCTTAATTGCGGTACTGGTTTGGTTTCTAGAGAAAACAGGATGAACCTTATTTCTCTGAGCCCGGGCATGATCAAATAGTGGAAACCCCATGGAATATTGCATGATTATTGGCCAATAGCTCTTAACCAACAGACAAAAGAGTTCCAACTTTCAAACAGCAGGCCAGCCATTTCTATATATATCAAATTACATTTTTTCAATAATCTGTTTAGAGCGGCTTTTAAGGTGCTCGACTTTTCTTATCTATTCGACATGTTTAATGGCACAAGACCGTTGGTGCAGCAGAGATTTATCTCATCAGAACCATGCGGAATCAACAGGAGCTGTTCTCCACTCAGACGTTGAGATAAATATCGTCATTTAAATGTTAACTGCATAAGATAAAGAAGAGTGAGCAAGATTGTCATTCGAATAACAGGAAGGTTACCCAATTGGTGATGCTTGGTTGAATAGCTCAGGCGATTCATGCCATTTTCAACTTGTGAATGGTTTTAGCGGCTCTCTTCGGAAATGTTCACTTGTGCTTGTGTTTTCTGGAGATCCAATACATTCTCCAAGCCCCCTGTTAACAAGGACAATAATTGGTGTTAGTGTACAGGATATCTAGTTCATTGTGACGCAAATACATGGTACTTTTTGCGTCATAGAATGGAGGAGGTGTTAAGTGCAACCAGTTGTTGGTTAAGAAGGAGTATATTGGTTAACATGCTAATATGAACTAATTTATTTGTCTATTTTAGGCACCATTTGATAAAAAATTGATTTCAAGTACAGAAGCAGCAACTCAGTTGGTGTATGAGACAAGGGAATAAACTTGTGACATCTTGCGACAATACTTGCAGGAGGATATTTTCTTAAGATCACGATTGTTATTGAATAATATTACCCATGCAACAGACAAACGAGTTCCAATTTTCAAACAGCAGACCAGCCATTTTTATATTTATAGAAACATATTATCCAAAAGTCCAGTATTCATTGACTATTGTGGTGTTCCACATTATCTGTAAAGAGACTCTTTAGATATACCAAGGTTTTTAGCAATTGGTGTTGCAGATCTATTGGGGTCTTGCGATAGCAAAACAGCATTTCGCTTAAAATCTGGATCAAATTTCCTACGTTGTCCAACACTCATAACTACCTCATGTTATTTTCAAATATAACTTGTACTGAGCATCTACTTTGCAGTGGCTTGTTCATAGATTCAGTAAGTTTCGAATACCTTAAGCTAATACTAGCCTAGACCTAAAAGCTTTATAGAATTATATATTAATGTATCACACAATCCCTAAACTCTCTTAGAAAACGGAGGGAGCAACAGGGGTTGATCAATGGGAGTGTTATG
The DNA here is from genome assembly GCA_029938555.1 of Candidatus Sabulitectum sp. Taxonomy (GTDB): domain Bacteria; phylum Fermentibacterota; class Fermentibacteria; order Fermentibacterales; family JCC-6; genus Sabulitectum. The sequence continues at coordinate 6,246 of JAOZUR010000024.1, forward strand.
AATGAGGCGAATTATTAAAGCTCTTTTTCTTCTGAGTTCATCATTTCTGTTTACTTCTGTCGCCGGAGATGCTATTCAAACCGACTGGTCCGGAGGACCGATGGTACCGGGACCTGTAACCGACTGGCAGGACCAGTTCTATTTAGAGAAAGTAATGGAGTGGTTTGAGGATTCAGGTTCCCTTGAGTTGCCCGCTCTCTGGCACATGTTGCCTGCTTCTGGCCTAGTTTACTCTGTATGCGTTGATGACATGGACAATGATAATGATATGGATATTGTCTATGTACTATCCGGTAATAGTGATGATGTGATTTGGCTGGAGAATATAAACGGCATTGGCACAGAGTGGCTTGACCATCTCATTTTCCAAAATTTTATGGATGCTGGCCCAATTCAGACAGGAGACATTAATAAAGATTCTGATCAGGATATTGTTGTTGCATCTGGTTATTTGCTGGCGTGGTTCGAGAACGAAGACGGCCCGGGTAGTTCATGGAACATGCATACCGTTTCGACTACCTATGGATCAGTTAATTCGGTTCGTTTAGCAGATATAGACGACGACAGTGATATTGACATTATAGGTTCATCTTACTCTTTGGACAAGCTTACATGGTGGGAAAACACAGAAGGATCAGGCACTAATTGGGTCGAACATCAGATTGCCGAGTTCTACCCAGAACCTAATGAAATTTACATCGCCGACATGGATGGTGATGGAGACATCGACATAGTCTCCTATTCAGATCCAAGTTTTGCAGGTACGATTGACTGGTGGGAAAACAGCGACGGTAGTGGTACAGTATGGAATCAGCATGTAATCGATTCTGATGATTTTTCACCTACTTCTATTCATGCAACGGACATAGATGGTGACGGAGATAACGATGTAATTGTTGGTAGTACCTGGGATGATAAGGTCTGTTGGTGGGAGAACATTAATAATGTGGGCACAATCTGGCAGAAACATACGGTTGGCTTTCCTGATGCACCGAGATCAGTTGAAGCAGCTGACTTTGACGGAGATGGAGATCAGGATATTACCGTTGCAGCAAATGGGGATGACCAGCTTGTCTGGTGGGAAAATCTGAATGGAACGGGTCTGCTCTGGCAGAAACACATATTTTTCAGAGACTATTTTACAACCGGTCAAATTGCAGAACCCACTGATATTAATAACGATGGTGTTATCGATATAGTAGCTTTATATGGTTCGTTCTGTTGGTTCAGTCTTTTCGAACATATGCCCGCAGGATCTTTAACTTCATCTGTATTGGATACTCAACAGAATCCCGACTGGGGTATCCTTCACTGGAATTTCAGTACACCTTCTGGAACCAGCATTTCAATGAAGGTGCGCTCATCACCGGTTTGGACAATGCATCAATCAGAGTGGTCCGATTTAATTTATCAACCCACAAGTCTAGACGGTATTCTTGATGACGGTGATAGGTATTTTCAATACAGAGTATTCCTTGCTTCAAACGAACCGAAATCGACTCCCGTTTTAGAGGACATTTCGGTCTCATGGAGCCAGTTGGGAATAGAGGAGGAATCCAGCACGGACATTCTCGAACTACATCCCTTTTTCCCTAATCCAACAGTCGACCCCATTATTAGATTCTCGCTGTGTGATACCCGCACGGTTGAGTTCTCAATATTCGACACTGCAGGAAGAACAGTATGGTCATCTGATCCAGAACAATACCCGTCCGGTGTACACTCTGTTACCCCGAGCCGTATGAAAGTGGGACAATACTTCTGCAGGATGGTTTCGGCAGAGTATGACAAGACCCAGAGGTTCGCTGTGGTTGAATAAGACTAGTACACTGTACAGCTTAATGTATCGGTATAATGCGCAGTTATCCTGGGCTCCAGTAAGGCACTGGTTTATGCGCATAGCACCGCTATGCAATTGAACTAGTAACGCCACTGGGGCTCTGGAGAGCCAGCAGAATGCGAAAGTTTAAGCTGTATAGTGCACTAGTACACTGTACAGCTTAATGTATCGGTATAATGCGCATAGCACCGCTATGCAATTGAACCAGTAACGCCACTGGGGCTCTGGAGAGCCAGCAGGATGCGAAAGTTTAAGGTGTATAGTGCACTAAAAGCAATGGAAGTAAACTCAATAGAATCGAAGATGATCTTAACTTTGCATTTCCACAGTTTATGCTGAACAATGATGTATCCTCAATTGAACTGAAAGTATTTAAAAAACACTGCTTTCTTTCACTGATCTGTCTGAAAATATAATTGAACCATTCTCTATGCTTGTTGCTCAGGAAAGCGGTCATGCCACCAGAATAAAATCAATTATGAATAATTATATCATAACAAAGGCGTTACGCTCAAAACTTGTAGATATTGTTGAAGCTATTTTTCCTTAATTTTGCGAAAGGGATATTGATTTACCACGAAGGTGTTGGTCTTCACAGACTGCTTTCAGTATGATAGCCACATGGCAACAACAGACGATAAAAGAATAATTTATACAATGCACAATGTCTCCAAGAGGCATGGAATGAAATATGTTCTAAAGGACATATATCTTTCCTATTATTATGGTGCAAAAATTGGCGTCATCGGCTTGAACGGCTCAGGGAAATCAACCCTGTTGAGGATTCTTGCAGGTGAAGACGATAATATTATAGGCGAGACCAGTTGTGCAGCAGGTTTTAGTATAGGATTTCTGAAACAGGAACCCTATCTTGAGCCAGGCAGAACTGTTAGGCAGATTGTATCTGAAGGTGTTCAAAGCACAGTAGATCTACTTGCAGAATATGAAGAAATTGGTGTAGCTTTTGCAGAACCAGATGCTGACTATGAGCAACTGGCTAACAGGCAGGCTGAACTGCAGGACAAGATAGAAGCAGTTGATGGCTGGAACCTTGATGCTCGACTAGATCTTGCCATGGAGGCTTTGCGTTGCCCTAATTCTGATGAGGTAATTGATAATATTTCCGGTGGAGAGCGTCGTCGAGTAGCTTTGTGCCGTCTTTTACTGCAAAAACCTGATATTTTGCTTCTTGATGAACCTACCAACCACTTGGATGCTGAAACTGTAGCTTGGCTGGAAAGACATCTTCAACAGTATAAAGGAACCGTTATTGCGGTTACTCATGATAGATACTTCCTTGATAATGTTGCCGGTTGGATTCTTGAACTTGACCGTGGTGAAGGTATTCCCTGGAAGGGAAACTATTCACAATGGCTTGACCAAAAAGCCAAAAGGCTTCAGCAAGAAGAAAAGGGCAATAGTCAAAGGGCAAAAACTCTTGAAAGAGAGTTAGAGTGGGTCAGAATGAGCCCTAAAGGCCAGCATGCCAAAAGTAAATCTAGGATCAGCCGATATGAGAAGCTGCTAGCAGAGGGACAAAGAGAAAAAGTAAGAGAAGCAAGACTGGTTTTCCCCCCAGGCCCAAGACTTGGATCAGTTGTAATTGATGCACAATCTCTTACAAAATCATTTGGAGACAAACTGCTGTTCAGTGATCTTAATTTTTCCATTCCTCCAGGTGCAGTTGTAGGCATTATTGGACCTAATGGTGCCGGTAAAACAACCCTTTTCAAACTCATAGCGGGGTTGGAAAAACCAGATTCTGGTAATTTCAAAATAGGTGAAACTGTTAAACTTGCCTATGCCGATCAGTTGCGTTCAGGGTTGGACTCAGATAAAACAATATGGGAACAACTTTCAGGCGGGCAGGAAACTATTAAACTAGGCGAAACCCGAGAAGTTAATAGCAGAGCTTACTGTTCATGGTTTAATTTTTCAGGCTCAGATCAGCAAAAAAAAGTTGGTATTCTTTCAGGCGGAGAAAGAAACAGATTAAATCTTGCTCTTATGCTGAAAGAGGGTTCAAATGTGCTTATGTTGGATGAACCTACTAATGACCTAGATGTAAATACTCTTCGTGCCTTGGAAGAAGGGTTAGATGAATTTGCCGGTTGCGCACTTGTGATCAGCCATGATCGCTGGTTCCTTGATAGGGTCTGTTCTCATCTCCTTGCTTTTGAAGATGGTGAAATAGTCTGGTATGATGGAAACTGGAGTGAATACGCAGAACATCGTCGTAAAACACTTGGTGCAGCGGCAGATCGTCCACACCGATATGTTCACAGAAAACTTGAGAGATAACCTAACTCTTATTTTTTACCGCTTCCAACAACACTAATTTTCTCTACTGTGTTAAAAATAAACTATTACTTGTATCAAAGTTTTAGTCAAAATTCTCTCTATTGTTATACTTCTATTTTAAGGGCATAATAAGGTACCTAACGAGGAGGATTTTTGCGTATTTTAATACTGTTAATTTCAATAATACTTGTAACTGTATCGTATGCTGATTCAGACATACTCACTGAGGAAGAATTACAATATCTTCAAGATAACCCTGAAATCGTATTTGTCAGCCAGACAAGTTACCCCCCTTTTGAATTTATTGATGACAGTGGTGAACGACAGGGAATGTGCATCGAGCTTGCAAGATGGATATCTACAGAATTTGGTTTTCAAGCGGCATTTGTAGATATGAATTTCCAGGATGCACAGAATGCAATACTTAACGGTAACGCTGATGTGTTAACCAGTTTTTTCTACAGTCCAGCTCGAGATGATTTTTTTGATTTTACAGAACCTATGTATGAGATACCAGCAAGAATTTTTGTTCTACCAGAGAACGAGAATATTTCCGACATAACAGATCTTGCTGGGAAAAGGGTTGCAGTTCAAAGAGGAGATTACGCTATTGATTTTCTTCACAATGAGGAAATTGATTGCATATTGATTCAGACAGATAATTTTGTTGATGGAATACATCTGCTTCTTGAAGGTGAAGTTGAGGCTTTAGTAGGAGACGAGCAGATAGTATATTTTCATATTTACAACCACCACGACTCTCATGAGATAAAAGCTGTTGGAGATACTCTTTACACGGGCTTGAATTGCATGGCTACTACTAACGAAAATTTAATTCTTGCTTCAATAATTAGCAAAGGAATAACTCATGCTAATGAATTAGGCATTATTGATGGCATATCTGAGAAGTGGCAGGGTCATCCTATACAGATAGCTAAGGAAGCTCATTTTCGTTATTTGAATCATCTTCTAGTGATTTTTGGGCTTATTCTCATTGGTGCTGTATTAGTTTTTTTATGGAATATGAAATTAAGACAAGTTGTAGAACAGAAAACGAAACATTTGAAAGACAGTGAAGAGCGATTACATCAAACTCTTTATCAAGCAAATTTGGGTTCATGGGATTACAATATGCTCACCGGCAAAACCACTAACAATTCAAGATATTCTACCATGCTTGGTTATGGCCACGGTGAAATTGATACATCAAACAACGGTTGGCTAAATCTAGTTCATCCTGACGATAAAAATCATATTGAATCCACCATGCAGGGATTCCTTAAAAACGATTCAGGACAGTTTCAATGCGAATTCCGCATGAGATCAAAATCAGGAAACTGGATCTCTATTTACTCATGTGGTGGAGTAACAGAAAGAGATGCAAATGGAAACCCTGTTAGATTTTCAGGAATTCATCAGGATATAACAAGACGAAAACATTCCGAAAATATGGTTAGAAAAGCTGCAAAAAATTGGGAAAGTACATTTGATGCTTTGCCTGAATTAATAGCAATTCTTGATTCAGAAGGAATTATTATTAGGGCAAATACAGCTCAGGCTCGTGCTCTGGGCATGAAAAGAGAAGATTGTGTTGGGAAAAAACTTTGTGGAATGTTGCATACCCAGGAATTTATAGGACAGTGTATCTCTACAATTATCTCCAGCGATACTTCTTTACCTATATCCAAGGAAGTTACATTTCAAAAAATCGAAGGTACTTTTGAAGTTGTTCTGGTTCCCGTTCAAGACACACACGAGGAAACAATCAGAATTATCCATGTTGCTAGAAATATTACTGAACGCAAGGATGCTGAAAAAAAGCAAAGAGAAATGGAAAATAGAGTTCAGCATTCGCAAAAACTCGAAAGTCTTGGTGTTCTTGCCGGTGGAATAGCTCACGACTTTAACAATATTCTTATGGCTATTCGCGGATACACAGAACTGGCAATGTCTGCCTCTGATAAAAATGATTCTGTATTTGATTTTCTGGAAAAAACAATCAAGTCTATTGGCGTGGCCAGCGAACTCAGTGGCCAAATGCTTGCATATTCAGGCAAAGGCAATTTTGTCATAGAACCAGCTCAAGTGAATGACATCATAGAAAATATGAAACCAATGTTTCAAGTTTCTGTTAGCAGAAAAGCTAATTTAATATTCAACCTAAGAGAAAATAATCCCGATGTGCTTGTGGATAGTACTCAGATGGAACAGGTGATTCTAAATCTTGTGACTAATGCATCTGAAGCTCTGGGCTCTTCTAAAGGAACCATTATTATATCAACTGGTACAGAAATAACTCAAATTCCAGATTGTGATTCTAACGAAAAAAACAAGAATTTTGTTTTCTTCAAAGTAGAAGATACAGGCGAAGGCATGACTGAAGAAGTAAAAAATAAGCTATTTGAGCCGTTTTTTTCCACAAAATTTACAGGACGAGGGCTTGGAATGGCTGTTGTTCAAGGAATTGTTGATGGGCACAATGGATTTATAAAAGTAATTACCAAAATCGGCACAGGATCTTCACTAAAAATCTATATTCCTGCTCTTCAGGGAGAACCGGTTAGGTACAAGAAGCTTTTACAATCCTCTGTCGAGGAAAACTCTAAAAAATCATCTCAGGGAATTCTTATGGTTGATGATGAAAAAAATATTCTCTTTATTGGCGAGCTCGCACTAAAAAAAAGTGGCTACACTGTATTCACAGCGGAAAATGGTGAAGATGCTGTAAGTATCTATAATAAGAACAAAGCCCAGATTGACTGTATCGTTCTTGATCTTACAATGCCGGTAATGGATGGTATTGAGTGCTTAAAAGAGCTTACTAAAATAAACCCAACCGTAAAAGTAATTCTGTCAAGCGGATATAACAAGCAAGATGTTGAAGAAAGAATAGACTCTTCTTATATCTCAGATTACTTGAAAAAACCTTACGGCCTTAAGGCATTACGAAGTATAGTTAAAGAAGTTCTGGAAGGGTGAAAATTAAATCTGATCTACTCTTCTAACAGTGACTCACCATCTTCAATCAATTCAAACAACCCGATTGTGCCTTGAAATGTTTCACTTTCTTCAAATCTAGGAATCCCATGAACAGAAACGGGAATTTTCTTATCACTAGGTGTAATCAGTGTAATTTGATATGAATTTCTTTGACCCATGCTTCTCATTTCACGAACACCAGCTGTTTTACCTGCATCTTTCCGGGATATCAAAGAATCAAAACTAATACCTACTAACTCTTCAGCAGGAATTCCAATGATATGAGAAAAAGCATTATTCGCATACAAAATATTGTCTGCTGGGTCACACATAAGAACACCTTGGTGTAAGTTTTCTACAACTGTATTGTACAAAGATTCTATTATTTTTCTGTTCTGTTCTGCACGATATCTGTCTATAGCCATGGAAATGCTTTCAGCCAAACTGGAAAAAAGTAACAGATCCTTGTTAGAAAAAACACCTTTCATCATATAACTCTGTACAACAAGAACACCCCATACGCCTTGCGATCCTCTAAGAGGAACACCCATCCATTGCTCGCTAAAGGTGCCAACGGAAAGTACCAGTTGTTTTTCAACCATTTCATCAAAACCATCACCATCAAGAAGAAGAGGTCGACCTGTTGCTCTTACATAATCTGTCAAAGAGCCTTTCATGGATTCTGATCCAATAAAAGCTTCAACGCCATCTTCAATGTCAACCGAATACGGGAATGTATAAGAATCTGTCATGGGATGATAGAATGCAAAATACAAATTTGGAGTATGAATAACAGTAGATAACTGGTTGTGAATAAATTCAAGCAGATTTACAAGAGTTGTGGTTTTTACAGTCTCTTCGGCTATGGCATGAAGAACTGCATAAATAGATTCTGCTCGTTGACGAATGGCCACTTCCTTCAGAAGAAGATCATTGGCCCTTTTTAACTCAGCTGTTTTAGAATCCACCATGTTATGAAGCCCAAATTGAAGACGCTTGAGATCATCCTCAGCTTTTTTCTTCTGATCTATGTTGATTGCCACAACTTCAAAGTATACTACTTCACCCTCAGTATTAAGTTGACTTGTTGCAGTAAGAGAAACCCAGAAGGGTGTACCATCTTTATGCCGCCATCTTGTTTCAAAACCATTAACTGTTTTGTTTTTATTCAGAAGATCAAGTAACTGATCACGGTCAGAAACAATTGCCCAAGTATCTGAAAGTTGAGCATTGTACAACTGATGTTCATTCTCATAACCCAGCATGGCCACTAGACCATTGTTCACATATAGAATTTTCCCTGAAATTGCTGACTTAAAAACCCCCACTGGGCTATTTCTATCAAGGCTCTCTAATCCTGTTGATCTGTTAACAAGAACTTTCTGAAAAAATAAAAACTCCGTTATGTCTTCAAAAGAACAGATGTACTTTTTGTCTGAATCAGATACTTGTGCAACAAGTTGTACCTTAAACTCCCTACGGTCATTGCCGGTATTGTAAGCAACTCGACACGCACCTACTCCATTTTCCATTTCAATAAACATCAACATTTGTGATAAAAAATCTTCGCCACTGGTCATTAATGCCAAAAGATTTGAAAGAGAAAGATCATAAGATTTAGAGAAATGTTCCTTGAATGATTTGTTGCATTCTAGAAATTGTAACTGAGAATTATATACACCTATTGCGGTACCATGATAATTTTTTGCGTAAAATTCAAAAGAGTTCTGCATGTATAATATTCCTTCCTTCCTCTATAATGTACCATTGTCTTGACTGAGAAGAAAGCCCCTGTAAAATCACAGAGGTTAAGAAAAGTGACCGAGACACAATACCCATCTCAGCCACTCTTCTATATCTATAACTATTCTAGTTTTCCTTAGATACTGACTTTGCAATCCTCTTTCCCATCACCACATAGATGCATGGTTCTACCAGCAAAGTAAGAATCGTGGCAGCGGCAAGGCCAAAGATCACAGTAACAGCCATTGGTGCCCAGGTCTCTGCCCCTTCGCCAATGCCCAATGCAAGAGGCAACATTGCCAGCATTGTAGTAAGAGCTGTCATTAAAATTGGTCTAAGTCTAGTGGTTGCAGCTTCAACAATGGCTTCCTCAAGCCCTTTTTTCTTTTTGTGTAATACTTGATTTGCATAATCAACCATTACAATACCATTGTTAACAACAATACCTGCCAGCATCAGCACACCTATGAGCGACATTACCGACAGTGGTGTTCCTGTAATAAACAGGCCTACCAAAACACCGATTATTGCCATGGGCACAGTGAAAATAATAATGAATGGTTCAAGCATTGATTCAAACTGACTTGCCATTACCATGTATACCAGAAGTGCAGCCACAATAATTGCTATGCCCAGATAAAGAAATGTTTCTTTTTGGTCTTCCATCTCTCCACTAAACTCAATTCGCAAGTTGTAATCATTATTTTCTTCTATAACTCTCTTTACATCTGCTGCAACATCATCAAGGCTTCTTCCGGAAACATCACAGGAAATTGTAACACTTCTCTGCTGGTTTGAACGACGAATGCTTGTTGAAATTAATCTTTCCTCAAAATATCCCAAATTCACTGCAGGAGAGCCAGCAACTGAAATGTAGTCTAATTCTTCCCGCGAATCACGGGTGTACTCTGGATATTGTACAACTACATTAAATTCATCACCATTTTCTCTGAAAATGGTAGCAGGTGAGTTTCCAAAAGCATTACTCAGTTCACTTGCTATGGTTGCAGGGTGTAATCCGTGCAAAGCAAGCATTGAATAGTTCTGTCTGAAAGTTAATTCTGGAATCATGTTATCCATGGTTGTTTTAGGCTCTCTAACGCCTTCTATACCCTGAATTAATTCTTTCATTCGTTCACTTTCAGAAGCCAAAATATCAAGATCATCACCAAAGACTTTTATTTCAATGGCACTTCCACCACCGATAGGACCGCCACTTGAAATGTCATACTCAATGCCTGCAACATCATCAAGATAAGCTCTAATTTCCTCTTCATATTCCTGCTGACCTATACTTCTCTGAGTGAGAGGAACAAGCCTTAACATCATTTCAATAGAGTAACTACCCTTATCTCCGCCAAAGATGGCATCCATTCCTCCTGCACTTCCAACCTGTGCGTACAGAGTAATCAGATCCCCTTCATCAAAAATTGCTGCAATACTGTCTTCCAGCACAGTTGTCATTGCCGCCGTTGTTTCCAGATCAGTTCCCACGGCAGTTTCCAAATTAAGCTGAATCATTCCTTCATCGTTTGATGGTAAAAACTCAGTTTTTATTATTGGAATAAGAGCTAGGCTTGCTAAAAAAGCGACTGCAGTTACTACTAAAGTAGTTTTCTTTCTTGCCACCATTTTTTTAGCTAGTTTACTATAACTTACTTCCAGCTTTTCAAACCACAGTTGAATTCTACTTCCAAGTGATCCTTTTTTGTGCTGGGGTAGAAGTTTTTCTGCAAATGAACTTAATAAAGGAACCAGGCTCAAAGCCACAAAAAGTGATACAACAAGACTGAATACTATGGTAAGAACCATTTCCCTGAACATCTGCCCAGCAAGACCTGGTACAAAAAGAATAGGAATAAAAACAGCTAATGTAGTTAATGTAGAGGCTGTTATTGCCATTCCTACTTCCTGCGAACCACTTATTGCTGACTCAATGGCGGAATTTCCCATAGCTCTGTGTCTGTAAATGTTCTCTAGCACAACTATTGAGTTATCCACAAGCATTCCTACTGCAAGAGCAAGACCTGCTAAAGAAATCATGTTAAGGTCAACATCAAAGAAATGCATTGCAGCGAAAGTAACTACAATTGAAATAGGAATTGCAGATCCTGCGATTGCCGCTCCTCGTGGTGAACGAAGAAAGAATAACAGCACAAGAAAAGCAAGAATTGTGGCTGTAACGGCTGTTGTGGAAAGGTTACCTATTGATTGTGTTATGAAAGTAGATTGGTCATACATTACATAAGGCACCACCTGACCTGCATACTCCACTGCAATTCTATCAAGTTCTTCCTGTACGATTTTACATACATTTACAGTATTAGCATCACTTCTACGCTGAACAAAAACAAATAGTGATGGTGTTTTGTTCATTCTTATTAGTTCATAAACCTCTGCCTCACCATCTATAACCTGTGCCACATCTCGAAGAAGAACTGAACCGTTCTGATTTCCCCCAACCACAAGTTGTTCAAGGTCTAAAAGAGATGTAACACCAGCTTCTATTCTTATATTGATTCGCTCGCCACCGGAATCAAGATTTCCAGCTGGTTTGTCGTTTCGAACCTGAGCCAATGCACCAACAATCTGACTTATGGTCAGGCCGGCACTTTCCAATTTGGCAGGATCTACTACTACCTGAATCTCTCTGATTAATCCTCCGGAAACATTAACAGAACCAACACCTTCCTGCCGAGCCAATCTTGGTTCAATCTCGTCTTCGATTAAATTACGAAGGGCAAAATCATCAAGAACCGGGCTAGACATACCGATGAACAAAATCGGCTGCATGCTTGGATCCATTGCAAGAACCATTGGATCTGAGCAATCATCAGGAAGTGCACTTCCGTAAAGGTCTAATTGTCGCCTGATATCAGTTTCGGCAGTTTCAAGGCTATGCCCCCATTGGAATTCTGCTGTTATCACACTGGAACCATTTGAAGAAATTGAACTAACCTCTTTAACATTTTCAACCCTGGAAACAGCTTCTTCAAGATATTTGGTTACAAGATTTTCCATCTCTTCCGGTCCAGCTCCCTGCATGGTGCTGGCAACAATAACCATTGGGAATTCCAACTTGGGAAACAAATCAATTCCAAGCTGAGAAAGCCCGAAGAAACCTACCCCTACGATGAAAACAAAAATCATCATGAATGTAATTCTTCTTCTAACCGATACGCTGGAAAGACTCATTAGTTCACCACCTCAACAGATCCGCCCTGAATAACACTGTTCTGACCTAGAACAATAACCTGATCTCCAAACTCAATTCCCGAAGTTATCTGAACCCTTCCTTGGCTGATTAACCCTGTGGATACATCAATTAAGTTTGCTTTATTGTTTTCCACAGTGGCCACTTGATATCCGTTTCTTGTTCTTCTTAAAACGCTCACAGGAAGAACAACAGTTTCACTAGCTGATTCAGTAACTATTGATACTCGACCGGCTAAACCGGCACGCAATAGATTTTCAGGGTCATCAAATCGGATTTCAGCAGCGACCTGACCGCTTACCGGATCAACTGTAGGGGAAACAGATGTAACGATACCTGGTATAGACTGCTGGTTCATGGCGGATACTGTTACATAAGCTGCCTGTCCAACTTCAAGGCTGAAAATATCTGATTCAGGTAACAGAACTCTAGCAACAACTCCGCTATTACTGGTTATGGAAAGAAGGGGAGTAGATCCACTCATATTTCCAGCTCTTGCCCATACTCTTCCTACAGTTCCCGAGAAGGGTGCAACAATCCAAGCATTATCTCTGGTTGTTCTTGCTTGGGTGTATCCTGCATAAGCTTGATTGAGCTGTGCTTCAGCAGCCTCTAAAACAACACCAATTCCATCTAGTTCCTGGGCACTTAAAGCTCCTGCTTCAAAAAGAGTTTCCATCCTGGAATAATTGGACCTGGCATTTTCTGCATTGGCTCTTGCTGCACTAACACTTGCAAGGGCGGCTGTTGTGCCTGCATTAACTTGCTGATCAGTATCCATTTTTACCAGTCTGACTCCTGCTTCAATTGCATCACCTTCGGCCACAAGAACTTCTTCAACAGAGCCGGGGATTGAAGCAAAAATCAAAGCTTCCTGCGAGCCTTCCAAACGGGCATTTGCATAAACTTCAGCAGATATGGTTGAAGGCTCAATTGTTTGCACTTTAACCCTTACAACCCTTTCTGCATCATTCTGATCACCTGGACCACAAGCTGCCAAAAGAAGAAGAAATATCAGCGGAATTAGTTTTTTCATTAGTTAATCTCTTTCAGGTCGATGGTTAATATTCCAACAGAACGAGCAAGGCCAGCTTCGGCCGTTTTAAGAGAATACAAAGCAGAAGCATAATTTGTGCGAGCTTGGGTCAGCGCAAGAAATGCTCCGTCCATATCTAGTCTTGTAATAATGCCAGCTTCGTAAGAAACTCTTGCTATTTCAGAACCCTCCACAGCCTGTTGCACTGTTGACTCAGCGGCCCCTACGGTTTCTCTGGCCTGATTTAAAGCATTCCATGTGGCTGTAAGTTCTAATGATGCATAGTTTTCCATGTCATTTGACCTTGCATAAGTAGCCATTCTGTCTGAAGTGGCAGATTTGTAACTGCTAAAATCGTTTATTCCATGAAAAATCGGAATTTGCAGTATAGCTGAAGTACTCCAGCTGCGAGAATAGTCTTCACCTTGAATTTTCCAAATATCATCTACACCGGCCTGAAAACCGTAACTGGTCTGAAATATTAACTGCGGGGCGAAACCAGCTGCTGAAAGGTTTACCTGACAATCAGCGAGATCTCTTAATTCTTCCGCAGAGGCCAAGGTGGTGCTGTTCTGTTCCATAAGAAGTAAAGCTTCATCATAGGTTTCTGGTAAAGTTACAGGAAAGGGATCTGTAAGATTTCCTTCCACTGCGGCAGGCTGACTCTGGTTAAAACCAAGGCTTACGGAAAAAGCTGCCTGAGAGTTTTCAACACCAACACATGCTGCAATTGAATCCGGTCTACGATTTTCATAAGCAACCTGGCTCTGCAGCAATTCAAATCTACTAATTGTTCCTGCATCAAATCTTTGCTGGGCAAGAACAAAACCCTCCCGGGCTATATCCATTGCTTCGGTGGTAACATCTGACATCATTTCCGCCATAAGTACCCCGTAAAAAGATGTAATCACACTTGACACTGCGTCTTGCTCGGCTCCAGAAAGAGTTATCTGAGAAAGATTAAGAGCAGTTGATGACATGGATGCCCCAACAGGTCCTTGAAGAACAATTGGAACACTTGCTGTAACAGCATACATTGATGCCCATTCAGTACCCATGGGAATTGATCCCATACCAGGAATATTCATTTCCTGAACATCATGACTTTTCTGGTATGAAAGAGAAAAGTCGACCTGTGGCAGGAACCATGTATGGGCTGCATTACGACTCCATCGGCTGCTTTCTACTTCATTCCTAGCAGCGGCTACATCACCTCTCTGCTCCATTGCAGTGTTAACTGCCTCTGAAAGTGTAAATGCAAAAAGCTGAGTTGCGAAAAATAATACCGGAAGAAATAGTGTTAATTTCTTTTTCATTATATGGACCTCTTTCCTGTTCCTATTCCGTCAAACAGCAGACGAATTAGCATTTCTGCAAAATCATCCACATTGACAGTTGTAAAAAAATCATTTCCATGTATGCGCAGTGCGCCATCAATCAGTGAATTTAGTAAAGCCATCACCAGGTGAAGATCAGTATCTTTTCTAATTTTGTCTGCAGCGATAGAACTCTCAAACGACGGTTGAAGGCGGGAAAAAATTGAATTAATTCTGGCTCTGGATTCTACTCCGCCAATTGTTTTGCTTGTGGCAAGCACTCTTACGGCCTTTGAAAGATCAGGATACTGCTGCTGCTGCCTGATACGAAGAAGAATTATGTTTTTAAGTACTTCTCTGAAAGAAGACTTAGGCAAAAGACTGTTTGAAAGCATTTCCTGTAAAAACTGTTCTATGTATGCCACAAGATGCTGGTAAAATCCTGCTTTGCTACCGAAATAATAATACACCATTGGTTTTGTCACGCCAGCTTCAATTGCAACATCATCCATTGATATTTTTGACGCGGGTTTTCTTGCCAACAAGGCAATTCCGGCATCAAGCAGTTGCTCTTTTTTTATTTTTTTCTTTGCCATTTCTTGCTCCTTGCTTACTTACGGGTAAGTAAACATATATAAAAAAACAAAATCGTCAATATTCATTTAAAAATTGCTCTATGATTGGGAAACTTTTTATCCCCTTTCCTGTAGTGGTTGTAGTAAGTAGATTTGCAGTCTTGTGTTCATTTCATATAAAGGTAATTAATAGTCAAAAAAAGAAAGGTTAAGTATGACGCTTTTTCTTCAGGTCGCCATGATTTTGATGTCTGCGCAAGTGGCAGATATGTCTTTCACAATCGATCCAGACATGGTCCAATTCACTGAATTCCGTGGAGAGGATGTTTTATATATCCCAGGAGGAGCTGCTCCGTTTGAAGATGGTGAGCCTGGTCTTCCAGGTATGGGTTACTCTTTTGTTATTCCCCAGGGCACATCTCTTGAAAGTGTAAATGTTGAGGTATTGTCAAAAGTAGACCTTCCCGGCACTTATAATATTGCACCAGTTCTTTCTGTTGCTTTAAGTGAACCAATCCCTACAGTTATTCCTCATTCTCAGAGTTATACAAACGGCTCGTTTCCTACCACATCTATTCAAAATATTAATACTGGAAACAAAACAGGATTCAGGATTGCTTCCTTTACTTATGTTCCTTTCACTTGGAACCCTGCCACAGGAGTTGTCTCACTTGTAACCAGTGCAAATCTTACTCCTGTTGTTTCAGCTGCAACCGATGCTCCTAGACTGAGTCTTTCAGACAATCAGGTTAGAACTGCAATTTCAGCTCTTGAATCTGTTGTGAGTAATACTGAAATGCTGGAAGCATACTCACCAGAGATCAGTAGTGGTGTTGATGGTGCTCCTTGGGTTTTGATTGCAGATGAATCAATGCTTGAAACTCTTCAGCCTCTTCTTGATCACAGAGCCACCACCCATGGTTCATCCTTCAAATCCACCCAGTGGATTTATGCTAACTATGAAGGTTATGATACTCAAGAGCAGATCAGGAATTACATGATTGATGCTTATGAGAATCAGGGTCTTGTTTACGCTCTCATCGTTGGTGATTTTGGTGAAACCACAAGAGTTTCCGGTTTACAGATCGGTAGCAATATCATGAACTCTGTTGCTGACTTGTACTTTGCAGACCTGGACGGAAACTGGGACGCAAATGGAAACCATATTTACGGCCAGTTAGGCGACGGAATTGATTATTACACAGATGTTTATGTTGGCAGATACAGCACAGATGTAGTAGCCAGACTTGAAGTTATGGTTAACAGAACCCTTGCTTATGAAACAACCGCTCCTTCTGGTGATTGGCAGACTACCGCACTTCTTGGTGGCGCTTTGCTTTGGCCTCCATACGGTGGCGACGTAATTTGTGATTCCATCTCTGTTAGAATTCCTTCTTCATGGACAGAACACAAGCTTTATGAAACTAATGCCTCACACCCAACTAATATTATTGATCTTTACAACCAGGGTGTATCATATACAAGCCCTAATGGTCACGGTTTTGAAGCTGGTATTTACTGGTACTACAATCCACCAACTGATATGATATCTGCTGGTAATTACACAGGCCTTACAAACAATGATGTACCTCCTGTTTTTCATTCCATAGCTTGCCTTGCAGGTAACATTCAAAATGTAGCATCTATTGCTGAAAGACTTATGTTCCGTGCCCAGGGTGGCGGAGTTGCAGTAATGTTTAACTCACAAAATGGTTGGGGTTCCCCACCAAACTTTGGCGCCAGCGAATGGCTTGAGTTGTTCTTTGCAGATGTTCTTTTTGTGGATGAACAGTATGAAATAGGTGTTACACATGGTATATCCAAAGATGAATTCAAAGCCAATGTAAGTATTTCAATGCAGACATGGGTACTTCAGGAAAACAACCTTTTTGGTGATCCTGCATTAAAATTTATCGCTGGTCAAATGGGAATTGAAGAAGGAGAAACCAATCCAACAGTTGTATCTCCTGTTATTTCAACCCCTAATCCAAATCCAGTAAATGAAACTTGTGCTGTGAGCTTCACCATGCCTGCTGCAGGCACAGCTACAATAGCTGTTTACGATATTTCAGGTAGAATAGCTGCAACTGTACATCAGGGAACCTTAAGTGAAGGAAATGGAAGCATTAACTTTGATGCCTCTAGTCTTCCTTCTGGATGTTACAGCCTTGTTATTAATTCCGCAACAGGTTCTGCTTCAACTCAGATGCTTGTATTGCGTTAATCAGTTACAATGAAAAGGCCGTCGAGGAAACTCGGCGGCCTTTTTTAAAAGCCGTTTGTGCTTGTTTTTTCAGGCCGTTCTAATTCTATTCGTACTTCATCAGGCCTTATGATCTCTTCTATAAAAAATCCTTCAGGAAGGCCAAATGCCCTTGAGGTAATGGCAGTATATTTTTTTTCTGTCCTTGAAGGATTACACAAAATATAAAAAGGAAGCCCTTCTCTTTTGGCTGCACGAACAGCAGCAACGGTTATTTCTGGAAGATCTGCAAAATACATTATTACTCCTTCCTCTGATAAATACAAAAAAGGGAAGGGTAATGAAACCCCTCCCTTTTTCTACAAAACTTTAACTATCGTCTGCTATGATCACGGCTTCTATTTCCCCTAGAGTCAGAACCTCTTCTGCCTTCTTCCATACTACCTGGTTCAAAGTCTGCAAGTTGGGCAAGCTGTTCCTCAGTAAGAACACCATGAACTTCCACAAGTGCTTCTGCCATTATACTGTTGGTTTCTTTCATAACATCAATTCTTTCGTTAAGCAGAGCCTCTACTTCAGAAACAGAGATTGTGGAAGAAGAGAACAATTCAATGAAATCTTCACGGTGAGTATCGTTTTCATCCATAGCCCTTAGGTCCTGAACTGACTCCATGGCATTCTCCATGATTTCGGCAATGGCATCATGCTGCTGATCGCTTAAATCAAGCATACCCAGCATTGGTCTCATTCTTTGAAAGAACATGTTACCTGATTGATGGTCATTGTTGTTTCCCCTGCTGTGCATGTCTCCACGATTATGCATATCTCCAGGTTGTGAAAAAGCGGTTCCTGTAAGCACTAG
Organism: Candidatus Sabulitectum sp.; assembly: GCA_029938555.1. GTDB lineage: Bacteria > Fermentibacterota > Fermentibacteria > Fermentibacterales > JCC-6 > Sabulitectum. The sequence continues at coordinate 24,315 of JAOZUR010000024.1, forward strand.
TACTGCCACTGCCAGCATTGTTATTGTTTTTGTTCTCGTTTTCATTTCTTTTTCCTTTCGAGTTTTGGTTCTTCCAAGTACAAATGAATAATGCTCACTCTATGCTTGGGAAAGGTTAACAATGTGTAACAAAATGTAACAAACAGGAAAGGGGAAACCTTTCGGCCTCCCCTTTGAAGTAAAGTAAACTAAATTTTAGAAAGAAGCATTAACTCCAACAGCCAGGAAGAATACTTTTTTGTCGTAAGTTTCGCCTGTGTATATGCCAACACCCTCACCTTTGTTAAAGAAAGTAGTTCCACCTGCAACGGTGAAATCCATAACTTCGTTAGCCTGCCAGTTAACTCCACCGGAAAGAAGGCCTGCATCAAGGTTATACTCGAGATCGGTGTAAGTTGAATCAGAGCCACCGTAGTTTGAGTAGCTGTATCCCAATGCTCCAGCCCAAGTCTGGTTGAACTGGTAACGACCACTGATGTTTGCTTCCCATCCATCGTTATAGGCATCATTAATGCCATCATCAGCACCTTGGTCACATGCTGTAAGGAAGTAATAGTTTGCAGATCCACCCAGTCTGAATTTGTCATTAACCATCATTTCAACACCTATGGCAGCAACTGCTGGAAGGTCTCTTCTTTGCGTGGCTCCATCTGCTAAGAAAGGCATGATGGCTTCCCATGATGATGTGACATTTGCAGTGGATTCAAAATCCATGGCTGTTGCTGTCTCATATCTGACTGCCAAGTTGATTTTGTCTGAAGGTCTGTAGTTTACACTGATAAGAGCAGACATACCTGTTGCAGCCCTGTCAACATCAAGCTCAGCATCTGCAGTGCCCACAGGGGCACCTGTAGCCATGTCAATAACAGTAAAAGAACCCTGCCCTTTGTAATTTCTATGACCAGAGGTAAATCTTCCAGAAACGGCACCACTGAAGGTTTCGTTAAAGGAATAAGCAATACCGGCAATTCCTCTCATGTAAAAAGAGGTGCCTTCCATTGAGCCTTCATTCATTATTGCAACATGAGATGGTCCATACTGAGCCTGAACCAGACCGGTCTGAAGAAGAGGCATTAGGAAAAGTCCTTGTTCGTAATCCACAGTTCCGCCACCTGCTGGAATTGTGAAACCACCAAAAGCAGCCATGTTACCTGTTTTGTACACAGCATAAAAATTAGGTATAAATGGAGTAGCTTTATTAGATGATACATCTGTTTCCTCGGTGGCTCCAAGGAATGTTCCTGTAATCGTGTATTCTTTTCCGATATACTGTCCGCTAAAGTTAAGATGAATCCCATCTTCCATGAACGCAAGGCCAGCAGGGTTGTATGTGACTCCGTCAGCACAATCAGTCACAGCATTTCGAGATAACTCCATAAGATACTCGGCACTTCTTATTCCAAGAATGTCGATGTTTCCAGCAAAAATAACTGTAGTTGATAGAAAAAGAACAGTAATAACTAAAAGATTTCGCATTTTCCCTCCCCGGTTAATATTGAATTTACCACTCAGGCAATCTACAAACCGGGGCTTGTTGGGTCAACGGAAGTTACTAACGCTTATAAAGCAAGAATGAGTACCCTTGGATAGTCATCTGGATTTGCATTAAATGCAGCCATACCTTCAGGAGTTATCACAAAGGTAAAATCCTGTAATTCCAATTCAGGATTAACAATAATTGTTGCTGTTGGTTCTGAAGCGCCCTGAGGGAAAAGATCAAAAGTAGGGTTAGATTCCCAGCCTCGCTGTACCCACAAATTACCTTCAGCATCTATTCCAAGAGATTTCACTGCAAAATATTCTGATGGTGGCTCATATGTAACTGACGCAAGTCTGCCACCTCTGCCTTGAGCAGCCATTGCCTGCATTCTGTAGTCATAGGCTTCAATATCCTTCTGCAAATCTTCATCTGATTTTGTTACTGCAGTGTAACCAGGAAAGGATAGAAAAAATTCAGCAGAACCGTCTAAAGGGTAAACCATTACAGTATACTCTTCACTCTCAGGGGTAGAGTAATAAAGGTTCAAACCATCAGAAACTAGTCCGGCCTGTGGTTTCATTATACGGGTAAGAATAAAGTCAGGTGTGAAATCATCCTCTAATTCAAAAAAGACTTTCATTGTGTCGGCATTCTCTTCCCACAATGCAACGGAAGTAGTAATAATGCCAGCATCTCGATTAAAGCCACCCTGTTCGCCAGCAAAACCTGTACCTGCTGAGGTGATCACAAAAGGGGCTCTTGCATCAAAATCAGAGAAAGTATCAATGGATTGAAGATCGCTACCAAAAAATTCAACTTCTCTGCTGAATGGATCGGTAACAGCAATTCGCCCATCATCAAAACAAGTTAAATCCTGAGGGCTTAAAAATTCCCCTGGTCCTTCGCCAGCCCTGCCAAGAGAGCCAATGAATTCACCGGAAGGTGTAAACACACTAACCTTCTGTTTTTGTGTATCAAGCACAGCAAGATTGCCATCAGCTGTAAAATCAACCGCTTGAATAACACCAAACACAAAATTTGAGTCACCAAGTTCAACACCAATTTCCTGAACAACTTGAAGCATTGCTGCTTCCTGTTCAACAACGTCAGTATCAACTTCCGTCATTGCATCTTCAGAATTGCCACATGCCAATAAAAGCAAAAGCATTGACGGAACCAATAGAAAGCGTTTCATTATTTCTCCTTATTATTTATCGTTTAGCTTAATACCACTGCGGAAATATACAGCTACCCGAGATTTAGATTTGTAACAAAATGTAAAATCAATCAGCTAAGTAATGATTTACACAAATAATAAACAAAAAATACTATAGATAATGGTTTAGAAAGCAAAAATTAGATTATTTTCTTAAAAAAAAAGAGGGCATTTCTGCCCTCTGAAAGATACCTTGGCGACCCGAACGAGACTCGAACTCGTAACTTCCGGCGTGACAGGCCGGTGCTCTAACCAATTGAACTACCGGGCCACTCAAGGAGTGCAAATATCCTAAATTATTTCTGATTGTCAACCCCCCATGAGAAAACAGTTTCGAATTTCATCAAAAAAGGTGAAAATCAACAAATTCGAACTATTTCTACATCAAGGGGTATGATTAACAGTAGAAATTTATCAAAATACAAGACTGGCAAAAGAGTAAGGTATTTGATATAGTTTCATGAAAAGGAAAAACAAGTTTATTGTAAACAATGAAAGGGTGATATATATGAAAAAGACAATAATGTTACTTCTTCTAATGGTTCCAGTTCTACTGGCAGCCAGTATAGAAATTGGTACTTCACAAGTTGGCGGCACAAAACCATTCTGTGGTGATTGAACACTTACTCTTCGCTATCAGGTGATAGTGCAGGCCAGTGAGTTTTCTGAAGCTATGGAAATCAGCTCAATAACTTTTTTTAAGGCTCCTGGTGCAAGTCATAACAGTGTTACTTTTGATGAGTTGTATGTTCATTTAGGTTACTGTGCAAGTGATGAGCTTGGTGCAAACTACAATGCAAATTACATCAACGGTACAAAATACAGTGTTTTTGAAAGAACAAGTCCTTTTACTATTCAAAACACAGATATTACAATCTATTTCGATACACCTTTTTTCTATGTTCCAGCAAACGGAAACTTGGTTTTTGAAATAGCATGGCCTGATGGTCGTGATGAAATTTATACATACTTCTCGGAAACTGATGGTATCAGCAATGTTTACGGTGGGTATGACCAACCAACAGGTGATATGTACGCTGAAACTCCACATATCCTCATTAATGGTGAAATGGCCCTTAATCAGATGACTTTTGCAGGTATTAAGGCATCTTTTCAGTAAGATAATTTCCGGAATAAACTCACAGGGAGGGTTGTGAAACATCTACTAATACTACTTTTTGTGGCATCAGCTCTTTATGCTCAGTGTCCGCTTGGTTTTACGCCTGAGCAGACCTGTAACGCCGACAACCCTTCCTGTGCATTATATGTTGATGGTAATGGAGATTCGCTGTGTGACAATCCCGGCCCGCAAAGTTCACCAGAACCAGCAGAAGAACCTGAAGAAATAGTTGAACCTGATGTTGACCCAATTTCAGATCCAGTTGTTATAGAGGAAGAGCCAGAATTAGAAAATCCTGTTCTGGATCCATTTTGCCCACTGAACTTAACTCCACAGGAATCATGCACACAGGCAAATGCCAGGTGTACCTTTTATACTGATTCAAATAATGATGGCCTTTGCGATAACCCAGGTCCTCAACCTGTGGAAATCGTTGAAGAACAGCATGAAATTCCTGAAGTTGAAGAAACAGAAGTTGAAGAAGTTGAAGCGATAACGGAAGAACCCGAAGAATTAATTGAAGAAGTTGAAATTCTTGAAATAGAAAAAATCCCATGTCCACTGGGTTTTTATGTTAACGAAACATGCCCTTCTGATGATGCTAAATGCACACTTTATATCGATTTAGATGAAAACGGTTATTGTGATAATGGAATTATTCCTGTCACTGAAGATGTTGAAGTAATTCATTCTTCACAGCAAAGAAATCTATGCCCTCTTAAATACACAGAAGAGCAGGCCTGTACTGAAGAATCCCCTGATTGCGCTTTTTATGTAGACGCTGACGGCAATGGGCTTTGTGATAATCCAGGGCCGGGCAGAGAAAATGGAACTGTTTGCGCAGTGCCTGCCGGGACCTCTAGAGGGCTCCGTGAGCCATCAGTGATCGGTTGTCCTCTTGGGTTGCCTCCCGAGGCCGCGTGTCCAGATTCCCTAGCCCTATGCCCGCACTGGTATGGTGTCACATCACACACGAGTTGTGCAAATCCTGCTGGAGGAAACCGACGGATCAGTATAATTCTTATCACTCTGGGCTTTCTGCTTCCAGTTTCAACATGGCTTTCAAGAAAAGTGCATGGTAGAAGGTTAATGGATAGGCTAAAAAGAAACACAGCACACAATATTATTAGAGGCGTATCATTGATGATTCTTGGTTTTGGGGTTCAGGGTTGTTTTTGTCCTCTTGGAACATTTCAGTATGCTTTTACAGCTGAGGGGCTTGCTTTTCTTGGTCTAAGTGGGATTTTGATTTTTCTGCTTCCATTGTTATTCAGTGCCTTTTTTGGCAGGGTTTTCTGTGGATGGGTGTGTCCATTCGGAGCATTGCAAGAATTTCTTTACAGTATTAAAGTTCCAGGCAGATTTTCTCCCTCTGGGAAATTTCATAAAGTATTCAAACATTTGAATAAAGTCATTCTGTTTGGCCTGATTTCAGCAATTCTCTTAAACAGATTTGATATAATCTCTTTAAGATGGTCAACCCCTTTCTGCGCAATTGATCCATTCCATACCATATTTACTTTATTTTTGTCAGGAAGCCTTGTTGTTGCAGGTATTACAATTCTGCTGGCTTTATTTGTTCGAAGATTTTTCTGTAAGTACCTCTGCTTTTACGGAGCTGCTCAATCGCTGATTGCAAAACTTACCCTATGGAACAAGATAAAGGGAATTCGCTCTGAACAATCAGAGAGTGATTCTGATCAGGAATTCGATAGCTAATTAAAAAGGGGAAGTAGAACTTCCCCTTTTTCTAAATATTTATATCTTTATCAGCTTGATTGTTGTGTTTTCAATTCCACTTAGTCTAACAAGATAAATCCCAGGTGGTATTATTGACCCTGCTGAATCAGTACCATTCCAGTTCAAAGTCTTAAAAGAATCTTCTGTTTCGCCTGTAAGTTCAAATGATGAAACAATTCTTCCCCTTACATCGAAGATTTCAAGAGTAGTTTTCTCCACAACAGGAAGAGAATACAAAAAAGTAACTGAATTGGTAAATGGGTTTTCTGAGACCTCAAGATATGAACCAGTAAATACTTCAATATTTTCTGTTTCGCTTACAGAAGTTACACTTCCGGTGGATATGTCGTCGATATACCAGCCTTCTTTTCTTACAGTGTGGTCAGAGCCAAATACAAATCGTATCTGCCCAGGTCCTGCTAAAGAATCAGGAATAAGAAGTTGATATTGAGTCCAGCCATAAGTGCCACTGAAGACTTGAGTTCCAGCTTCAAAAGGACCGGTAGAACTGGAAACTATCTCATGGGAGTAACCTGAAACAGGAGTCAAATCTATCCAGTTTTCACATCTGCCATACTGAACGATACCTCCGTCAAAAGCTCCAGAACCACTCATACTTTGAGCTTCTATCCACATCCAAAAATTCACAGTGGCATCAATTGGCAAATTAACAAGAGGTGAAGTCAGATGGCCAAAATGCAAATTTCCATAATTTCCTGAACCAGAACTTCCACACTTAAAACTGAATTGTCCATCAGGGGTGACATTGTTTTCAAACGAAAGATGCCAATTATTTATCCAATTGCTTTCAAGTGAACCATATGTCCAGTCTTCCTGATCATTTTCAAAATCGTTTTGCAAGCCGGAACCTACTGGTAGTTGAAACAAAATTTGTTCCTGATATCCACCATCAGCCATTAAAGTTAATCGCATATCGTATACTTCATCAGAAGGAGTAACAAGAGGGGCTAAAACCATATAACTGGTGGATCCATAAGAAGATTCCGAAATTGACAAGTCACCGTAAGTAGCATAATCCTGAATTACTGCCAGTTCAGAATTCAATGATTGCAGAACTGCAAAGGCATTTTCCAGAGGCAAATCACTGAAGTTAGTCAACTCTATATCTAAATAAATAGTTTCTCCTGGCTCCAGAGCGTAGTCACCATTACCCATACTTTCATCATCAGTTATCATCCAGGTAATATCCACCGCTTCTGTTGATTCAGCTTCTACTTGAATCCAGTCCCAGTAAGCTGCTGGTTCGTCACCCATGTGAAAACCGAATGCACCTGCATGGGGATTTGGATCAATCGCATTCAAAACCCAGGTTTGTTTCGTTGATGGTACTTCAATGGTTAAAGTAACATCTGAACCAGCACAGGTAAGAGTTAACTCATAATCAACGCCTGATGGAAAATCAGCATAAAGTGAGTTGAAAATAGTTGATTGAACTCCTTGTTCAACCAATCTAATCCTTGCAACATCATCATTGGGTGAAACATAAGCATATATGCCGGAATCGTTTTCATCCAATCTGGCACAAATACCAACAACATGATAAGCCCCTGCACAAACTGTCACTTCGCCATCTTCAAAAAAGGGAGCATCTTCTGCCACCAATAATGATGGAGAGGAGTTTGTATTACCTTGAACCACCCCACCGGAGACAGACCAATTGCCTGGAACACACCTTGGTTGCCAGTCAGAAATGTCATTATCTTCAAAATTATCGCTAAATTCAAAACCACTTGCATTGGCCACCAGCAGAATCAGAAAAAGTAAAAGAATGTTAATTTTATACATAACAGTACACCTGCCTTTCTTATTCTATTAGAATGCCTTGCTTGTGATATGTCAAGTTGTTTACGGGGTGTCACCGTTTTTCCCTGAAAGGGTATATTAGAAACAGCAAATTTTTATATCGAAAGGGAAAATATGTCTGATTCCAGGGTTGAAGGCGGAAAGGGGCGGTCTGCATTTCAAGAAGTATTTGGGGAAATGCCTCTGCCGGTAACTATTTCATCCAGTACTCTGAATTACGAAGATTATTGGGCACAGAGAGAGAAAAATCAAATAGTTACAGAACCTGCTAAAAGACGAGCAAGAGGAATTTTACCCTTCATAAAAGAGGGTGATAGTGTTCTTGATATCGGTTGTGGAACTGGAGAAACCCTGGAAGTTTTACAAAAAGAAAGATCTATAAAAGGAACTGGTTTAGATATCTCTCAAACTGCTCTTTCTGTAGTAGAGAAAAAAGGTTTTGACATTATAGAGCTTGATTTAACCAAACCTGAAAACAAACTCTCAGGCAAGTGGGATCATATTATTATGTTTGAAGTTGCAGAGCATGTGATTGATACCGAGGTGATGATAGCTTGTCTGGCAGGTCATTTCTCGAAAGGGCTTTATATATCTACACCAAATCTAGGATACCTTGCTCACAGGCTTAGATTGCTTTTTGGGCGATTTCCTGTGACATATATTTCCGACCCGAGAGAGCATGTAAGATACTGGAGTGTAAAAGATTTTGTTTACTGGTCTGAAAAACTTGGATTTAACAAACCAGATGTTCTTGGGCTAAGGGGAAAGCCTGGAATATGCAAACTTCCAGCGCGTTTCCCCTCTCTTTTTGCCAGCGAAGTGGTATACCGTTTTCACCCTTGAGTATTATGAAACTATAATCCGATCAATTTAAGAACAGCCATGGCCTGCCTGGCAACCGGTGGGTCAATCATTTTTGACCCAAGAGCAATTGCTCCAAGGCCCTTCTCTTCAGCTTCTTTCATTGCAGCAACTATTTTTTTTGCTTTTTCTATCTGTGCTTCTGTAGGCATAAACCCATCTTCTACAGGTTTGACCTGAGAAGGATGAATACAACCTTTGCCTACAAATCCAAGGTTTTTTGCCTGAGATATGCTTTTTTGAAGACCTTCAATGTTTTTAACATCCACATATACAGTGTCGATTGGCTGAAGATCAGCAGCTCTTGCTGCAAGAACAACAAGACTGCGTGCAGTAAAACTTTCTGTTCCCTCCAAGGTTGGCATAATTCCTATCTCTGCGGTTAAGTCCTGTAATCCCAAAGTAAGCGCTGCCATCTCTGGAACAGAGTCAGCAATTGATAGTGCATTAAGGATGCCACGGGGGCTTTCCAGAATAGGCATAAGCCAAGGAAAAGCATCACGGTGATTCAGATCCATTAAGACTTCTACCATGTCTCTAACGGCCTTCACATCTTCAGCTCGCTCAACTTTGGGCAGAAGAATATGTTGAACCGGTTGAGGTACAATCCAGCTAAGATCTTCAGATGCTCTTTCCCCCTGGTTAATTCTTACCATAACTTCCGTATCGCCAAAGTCTATATTGGCCAAAGCATAAGCAACAAGAATTCTTGCCTCGTCTTTTCTATCAGGCGCTACGCTGTCTTCAAGATCTAAAATAATTCCATCGGCTCCTGCTGCAGCTGCTTTTTCTATGAAACGGGGTTTGTTGCCCGGTGCATACAGTCTGCTTCTTCGAGGTCTGTCTTTAGGCTGAATATTCCATTTAGGCGCTGCAGGCAAAGAATGAAAATTATCTCCAAGTTCTTTTCTTATGGCTGCTTCAAACCGAGCTGCTGCAACCCATGGGGCAGCTCCTGAATCTATACCGATAACGGTTCCTGTGGAAATCTCAAGCCGTTTCGCTGTCTCTATAACAGCTTGCTGTTGCTGGTTGGTGAAACCAGAAAAGTTAAGCTCCTCTGTTCCAGGGAAAAATTCTACAAGAATATCTGATTTTACTTTTGGTCCTGAGTAACCTGCTATTGAGGACATCTTTAACCTCCTGTTAATTATTCTGATAAGCTGGACATGTATTGCAATCAGTATCTGTAGCACAACCAGTGTCGCTTGTCAGCAAAAAAGTAAATCCTGAATCAGGATCACATCTAAAGCTATATCTAGCAAGATATTGGTAAATTATACCTGCTCTCTCGGTATTGTAAGGTTCATACTCAATAGCAAATAATCTGAATCGCATCTGTTCAGCCATAGAATTAACATTTTCCTGCCAAGGAGATAAATCAGTCTGTGATCTAAAATCCATCCACCAAGGGGCGATTACTCCTGCAAGTTCAGGAATTGTATTAAGACCAGTCTGCCAGTCAGAGGTGTCAGCTTGAACTAGGACCAAAACCGGCCCATCTGCATTTTCAAGATCGTTAAACAAATCAATGCCACGGTCACCATTTACTTCAGGAAAAGAAAGAATATAAATTGAATCTTGTTCAATTGCGTTGTAAATACTAACCGGACCACATTCTTCCGAACTGTCATGGTCATGCCCAAGAATATCAACAACAACTTCTCCGGATTGGGTGTAATAAGTTGCAAGCCCACGAATGCCCATAATTCCAAAATAAACTGCAACAAAAATAGCAGCATACTTGGCAACAGAGTTTAACCATTTTTTCTTACTAAATAGTCCTACAATTGCAAATGGAAGCATATACACAGTTGTTCCCAGGAAAAATCCGGTAAAAAGCATTGCTCCATTCAATGGACCGCTTGCATCAAAAGCACTGGTAAGGGCAATCAGAAAAGCTGGACAAACGGAAAAACCAGTAAGAATTCCAAGTAGAATAGGACTTTTAGTTAATTTCATCCATTTAGGAATATCACAGCCGCCGCAGGTTTTATTAACCCGAACAACAGAAGAGATCATGTATATTGAAAAAAGTATGTAACCGGAAAAGGCAAGAGGAACTCGGATGGAAGATGGAAGGCTACCACCAAGCATACCCATAATAGCACCAAATGCGGCATAAGAAACAAAACGCCCTAAGTTAAGCATTATTATAGTTACAAGAGTTTGTTTGTTTGAACGCTGTTCGCTAAGAAGATAAGTAAGATATATGGGGCCACAGGATGCCAGACATGATATTCCTGTTGCCAACCCAAGGGTAGTGCCCTCTACTAGTCCGGTGAACATTTATGAATTCCCCTCTGTTTATTTTAGAAAAATGCCGTGATTGTTTACTCTTAAGATAACAATCACGGCATATTTTGTTCCAATAACTTTAAAACTGTGCCGGGTAGAAACCAAGTCCGCCTCTGATTTTACCCCACACTTCATTTGTGGATAAAGTCGAGGCTTCCCTTTCGTAAACTACAAATGTATTTAAACCATTTTGCATGCGAAATTCAAGACCGCCTCCAATTATTTCCCTTGTTCTGTATCCACCTGTGTTAACTACAGAACTGGGACCATACCAAAGTTTGCCGGTCACAAGAGCAGAAAGACCGCTATAAATACTAATACGACCCTCAAGCTCACCAAGTCTTGTGGTAATGGCTGACTCGGTAAGTTGACCACCAATTACAATTGAGGAAGGAACATTACCCCATCCTCCAAATTTATACTGGCCTCTTATGGCACTCTGAAACGGGCCAAATCTTGTTTCATCTTCATAAAAATCAGCAGCCTGGCTGAATGTAATGTTGAACATTACATTTCTAGCAACATTCTGCACTGCTCTAAGTCTACCTGTGAATCGATTTGGTAATGATGCTCCGGTGTAATCTTCTCCGGTATACAAAGAGTACTCTGCTTCAGCTGTGAGAAAAGTATTTGAAGGAAAATGTAACGGTTCATAACCTGCTGAAACATCCACCCGTGACCAGTTTTGGTCATAATCAAGGGTTTCAAGTTTTGTCTGATGAGAGATACCTGCAACAGCAAGATAACCACCAATTGGCGTATGCCACAATACATCTCCACCATAAGTCATTTCAGACCATTCAGTATCATTGTCTGAATCAAGAGCTGTTACATCTTTTTTCCAGAACAAACCTCTGCCACTGATTTCAAAGATTCCTGGAAGAGAATAAGACAAACGAAGACCAGGTCTTAACGCAGAATTTCTGTAACCCTCGCCCAGAAAAAGAGGCAAAACCACATCAGTACTATCGAAGTGTTTTGTTATCTGGATTTCTGGATTTATAGTGAACCCGCCAAAGTTGATTCTACCTTCGAGCTGGGTATCAAGATGGCTTCGATAAAAACGGGGTACAACAGCACCTTCACCGCTGGAAACCCTGTCCACATCAAGTTTGACATCCCAGTTAGATCCTTCCATGCGGAAACCAGCCTGGCCCCATTTGTGTAAGCCTTCACCATAATTAATACTGTCTGAGACAACATTCATCTGACCATAACCCTCGAAATTAATTCCAAAAGCCACGGTTCCAACAAGAAGCAAGATTGCAAACAATTTCATTAGTAGATTGCTCCTTCCGGACAGACTTCAACGCATCTGTTACACTGATGGCACAGGCTTGGATTTATAACTGCATCACCATCTATTACCTCTATAGCGTTGTAAGGGCACACCTCTTCGCATTCACCACAACCAACACAACGGGATGTATCAACAGTAAGAAGTGCAGATGCAAGAGGACCATCGCATGCGACAAAAACAACTAAAGCCAGTACTGTTACCAATAAAAATTTAGTGAATCGCGTCATAGGTACACACCCCCTGACAAAGTCCGCAGTTTATGCAACTTTCAGGATCAATGCGGGAGTTGCCATCCTCAATAACGATGGCATTAACAGGGCAGACAACTTTACAATCACCACATCCACTGCATTTGTCTTGTTCTACCCAGTACCTTGTTCCACCGGTTGCCATGGTAGCAGCAAGAAGAACAATAACAAGAGTTAAAAGACCTTTTTTGATCATTACTCTACCTCAAATCCTTCCTGAATTAATTCTTCATTACCATCAGCATCTATGCCAAAAAGATTACAATCATCTTCATCAAGAAGCTCAATAGTACTGGTTGGGCAAGCGCTAGCACAGATTCCACAATTTATGCAGAGTTCGGCATCGATATATGCAATATTGTCTTCGTTCATTACTATTGCATCAACAGGGCACTGACTGACGCAGATAGCACAACTGATGCATCCTTCTGGAATTACATAATAAGCTTCTATAACTTCAGCAGACTGAGGAAATTCGCCATCTTCCAATTCTATGGTCTTGACAACGGCACCTTTAGATTGAATCTCAAGTGAGGAAAAGTCTCCGTCAACAGGCCCCCAGTTAAAAGAAAAAATACCTGCAAATGCTGCCAGAGTAACAACAAAAATTAAAACTATGCTTTTCAAGAAAAGCTCCCTTCTATAAAATATGTTAATTCAGTTAAGGACGATCCGGTTGATCTGAAACCCAATCTGAGGCAACTACCATTCGTTTGATGGATCTTAATCCAGCATAGGCTGAAGGATCAGGATTAATGATTGCATGATAGTTCCAGCACTCTAACAAACATTCTCCGCAATTGATACAGTCATCGTAGTCAATGTAAACCATATTAGGTACTGTACCTATTGGAAGTGTATCTTGCCATATTGCATCCACAGGGCATCCATAACCACAGAAAATATCTGTATCATCAGCATACTCGGTTAAAATGTAACAAGCTGATTCGTCTCCTGCAGTGCATCGACCACAGCTGTTAGTTGGATAAAATGTATAGTGATTATTGTAGTAAATAAGTCGTTGCGATCCGGAAGTAACAGCTATATCAGTTGCTGGGTTTTCTTCACTGAAAAAAGCTCTGATACCAAAGAAATAGTTTTTCCCATATCTTGTTCCACTAATTGCATCAACTGGGCAGACATCCATGCACTGACCGCAAGCGGTACACTTGTCATAATCAATAACAGCAATTCCACCTTGAACTACTATTGCATCCATAGGGCATACTTGTTCGCACAAACCACATCCAATGCACGGCTCTTCTTCAACTTCAACCCTAACAAAAATATTCGCTGTATCAGCCGGTGCAGCAACTGTGGCCATTGGAGTTGCCTCATACCAATTTTCAGCTGTAATTGGCGTTTCTGATGCTCTGATTTCATAGTACACAGCATTATCAACTTCAGTCCAACGCATGGTAAATGCAGAGAACTCACCTGTCATATAACCCCAGATGGGGTCAACAGCACCCACTGTGATGCCATGATCAACAGTAAGGCTATCTGAAGAGATGTTACCTGGATTTACAGGATTGGCAGTCTCTTTCAAACAGGCGGCAGCAGAAGCTAGCAGTACAACTGCAAGTAGTATAACAATTTGCTTCTTCAAAACAAAAACCTCCGTTTTTAGTTTATACATAATTTCAATCTTACTTTAGTAATACAATCAATAGACTATTATTGTTCCTTTTTGCTTAAGAAACAAGCGTTTCCAGAAACAGAAAAAATATTCCTATTAAAATAGTACAAAAATTGCTTGCAAACACAACGATAATGTTTTAAGATGGTACAGGAGGCAACATGAAAACATTACCGATTTATTTAATAACAATCCTTTTATTTCCTTCTTTTGTTTTTGCCCATGCGCTGATTATCAGTTCTCTGGATGCAGGTGTTACGTGGAATGTTGAACAAAGTTATACACCGTTTAAACTGAATGATGTGGCTGTAAGCATTACCACTGGAATTGCCATTACCGTAGGTGATAATGGTACAATTCTTCGCAGGGATGAAGAAGGAAATTGGATTGATGTTTCACCAGACGGTTTATCAAAAGATTTATACTCTGTGGCTGTTGGAATTTCCAGTATGATGGCTTGTGGAGAAGACGGAGTTATTCTTTCTTCATTTGATGGAGGTAACAACTGGAGGGTTTTGTCTGATTCAGATCATGAAAACATTGATCTATACAGTGTAAATTTTGATCCTACTCATGCTAATTCATTTTTGATAGCAGGGGAAAATGGTTTTCTTTTTTCCTCTGAATCTGGGATAATTCAAGTCCCTGATAATTCTGATTTTGTAACCTCATCTGTAAAACTCTGCAGTGGCTTTCCTGAAGTTGTTTTCTCTAGAAATGGAACCATCTATTACCCAAGCAGCGGTGAAATTATATCCATTCCAGATATAACTATAAATGGTTCAACAAGTGTGGTTTCCGGTGGAGGCAAATTTATAACTGTCGGGGATAATGGAGTTATTTTTCGTTACTCCACTGAAAATCTTTGGGAATCTATTCCATCTACAACTTTTGCAAATCTGAACGATGTTACATATATCACCTGGGGAGTATCTGCTTGTGCTGTGGGAGATAATGGTACAGTTCTGTTTTCTGGTGATAATGGTTTATCATGGGAACAGATAAACCTGGGTACAACCAGAAATTTGAATGCTGTTGGTGGAAACGGTGCAGGTGAAATTTATATTGTAGGCAATACTGTAATGTCTGATCTGAAAGAAACTTTTAATTTTTTTGAAATGTCTTCTGATGAACATTAATGAACTGTATAATCGATTGTTCTCTTGTTTTGGTCCAATGGGCTGGTGGCCTGGTGAAAGCTCCTTTGAGCATTTCATTGGTACCATTCTTGCACAGAATACAAGATGGGAAAGAGTTGTACCGGTTATTGAAAGAATGAAAAACAAGGGTTTTCTTACCCCTGAACAGTATACCAGTATAAGTCAGGAAAGTCTGGCAGAATTACTAAAAGGCTCAGGAACATATCAGAGGAAAGCCCAGTACCTACAAACAGCCGGTAAATACATGATTTCTATAGGATGGAATGGAACACCAGAATCAGTAACCATGAAAACTCATAAGCTAAGAAGTGAACTGCTTTCTCTTAAAGGAATAGGCCCGGAAACCTGCGATTGTATTTTGCTTTATGTACTGGAAAGACCTGTTTTTGTAGTTGATGCTTACACAAAACGAATATTAGAAAGACACGGGTTGTGTGGCAGCAAGGCAATATATCAAGAAGTCCAAAATATTTTCCATACTGATCTGACCAATGATGTTAAGGTATTCAAGGAATTTCATGCACTTATAGTAGAATGTGCAAAGAAATTCTGCCGACCTAAACCACTATGCACAAACTGCCCATTGAAAGAAAAAGGAGTTTCCTGTGATTGTTAGAAGTAAAGGAATTCAAACTGTTCGTAAAAACTTGTTTGGCGGAAAAGGCGAAACTCAAATTGAACCAATTTTCACCTCTGATGAATTTAAAGCATCCGTTCGATTTTGTGCAAGAGTAACACTCTCTCCAGGAAGTTCAATTGGATTGCACCAGCACACCGGTGAGGATGAACTGTACTTCATAATAGCAGGGTCGGCAGTGGTTTCAGATGAAGAGAGTAAAATTTCAGTTACCCAAGGTGATTCGGTTTTAACAAGAAGCGAGGAATCTCACTCCATTGAGAATACTGGTTCATCCGATTTAGTATTAATTGCTGTGATACCACAGGTTCATAAGTAGTTATATTCCGATTCCCTGCGGAGGGGTGCCAGAGCGGTTGAATGGGGCGGTCTCGAAAACCGTTGTCCTCATTTTTGGGGACCGTGGGTTCGAATCCCACCTCCTCCGCCAGGGAAACAAGATAAAAACAGCACCATCAACTATTACTTGAAAAGTTATCAGGCAATGGATAACCTGCTTTGATTCAGATTCCAAGCTGGGGTTTGATGGGCAAATGGATTGCCCTTTCTTTCCGGTTCTCTAAAAGCCAGGCTCACAAATATTACTATGGAATTACCTATAATTAGCTGTGTTCGCAGTTTTTTATTATTGTTGATTAGCGTATTGACTCACCATTTTTGTTACCCGTGACAAGTGGGTGCCTCATCTAAATGTTACCCGTTTAGAATGAACGGGAGATTAGATGGAAAAATTAATTAATATGGAAACACGAAACTAGCTTTTAAATGTCCTCGGCATGCGTTACCGTGAGGATAGTATGCCAGAGAAGTATGTCCCACAAGCAGGAAGAAACCTTCCTCTCCGCATAATTGGAGAACACGCAAAGATTCCTTTAAGAACGTAATGCCTGAGATACTGGCGTGGCTTGAAGCAGAACCCTTCAGCGAAGAGTAGCGGCCTGGAGAAATGAAAAAGCAAAGGAATTATTGAAATTATATTCTATGAAAATGCCAAACCAGAGGAGGCAACGGGAACTATTTCTCGGTAACATTTTTCAGTGAGGCAATACGTGCCAGGGCGACAGAAAAGGCATATGGGTATTGGTGTTCAAAGTACCTGAATTAT